>CP029329.1:1147500-1402500 GCA_003129525.1 Clostridium beijerinckii
GTGGAGCAGGGACGAAAGTCGGGCTTAGTGATCCGGTGGTACCTCGTGGGAGGGCCATCGCTCAACGGATAAAAGCTACCTCGGGGATAACAGGCTGATCTCCCCAAGAGTTCACATCGACGGGGAGGTTTGGCACCTCGATGTCGGCTCGTCGCATCCTGGGGCTGAAGTAGGTCCCAAGGGTTGGGCTGTTCGCCCATTAAAGCGGCACGCGAGCTGGGTTCAGAACGTCGTGAGACAGTTCGGTCCCTATCCGTCGCGGGCGTAGGAAATTTGAGAGGAGCTGTCCTTAGTACGAGAGGACCGGGATGGACTGACCTATGGTGTACCAGTTGTTTCGCCAGAAGCATAGCTGGGTAGCTAAGTCGGGAATGGATAAACGCTGAAAGCATCTAAGTGTGAAGCCAACCTCAAGATTAGATTTCCCATAGCGTAAGCTAGTAAGACCCCTTGAAGACTACAAGGTTGATAGGTCAGAGGTGTAAGTATGGTAACATATTTAGCTGACTGATACTAATAGGTCGAGGGCTTGACCAATATATAATCAAGTTGTAAAATATACATTAATTCTATATGCAATTTTGAAAGAACATAGTTTTTTCAAATCTCGTGATGATGGCATAGAGGTAACACTCCTTCCCATTCCGAACAGGACAGTTAAGGTCTATTACGCTGATGGTACTGCACGGGTGACTGTGTGGGAGAGTAGGAAGTTGCGAGGTAAGATGGCTCGATAGCTCAGTCGGTAGAGCAGAGGACTGAAAATCCTCGTGTCACTGGTTCGATTCCAGTTCGAGCCACCATAAATGGCGCTATAGCCAAGTGGTAAGGCAGAGGTCTGCAAAACCTTTACCCCCAGTTCAAATCTGGGTGGCGCCTCCAAAGAACCTTGAAATTTATATTTCAAGGTTTTTTTATTGTCTTTATAAGACTAAATGTATATTGTGTTCATACCGTTGGATAAAACAATAAGGTGACAGAAGTATACATAAACAATGAAATAAAAAAATATAGGATATATATCGGTTCTAAAAATTAAAGAAGATATAGGACTTTGAAAGATATAAAATATACCATATAGAGTAGACTTTTTTTGATATCTACTCTATATGGTATATTTTACTTAAACATATCTTTTTTATATAATACAAAGGCCACGAGACCACATATTCCAACCGTTAATCCCATAACTATTGAAAATCCATTTTCATTACTTGGAGATATTGGCAATTTTATATTCATGCCAAATATTCCGCCTATAATAGTAGGTATTGCCATGAGTATTGTGACTGATGCAAGAACCTTCATTACTATATTTAGATTGTTAGATATTACGGAAGCAAAAAAGTCCATTGTACTAGCTAGTATGTTACTATAAATTTCAGTCATTTCTATGGCCTGCTTATTTTCAATTATAACATCTTCTAAAACATCTTTATCTTCTTCGTATTTTTGCATTAATTCTAATTTCAACATTTTCTCCAATGTGATTTCATTAGCTTTTAAGGAGGTAGAGAAATAGACAAGAGATTTTTCTAAAGAATGCAATTGAATGAGTTCTCTATTTTTCATTGATTTATGAAGTCTTTTTTCAATCATTAAACTTTTTTTATCAATTTGTCGTAAATATAATAAGTAATATGTTGATATTCTGTTTAAGATTTGCAATGTAAATCTTGATTTTTTGAATGTGTAAAATGATTTAATTTTATCATTAGTAAAATCAGTCAATATTTTACTGTTTTTTAAACAGACAGTTATTAATTGTTTATTAGTATGTATTATTGCTAATGGATATGTATCATAGGTTAACGAGTTATCTTCCATTTCCGTAAAAGGAATATCGACTATAATTAATAATGCATCATCTTCAATATCAATACGTGAAGTTTCTTCATCATCTAATGCTGCTTTCAAGAATTCAAGATCAACTCCAGTTTTTTTTGATATTAATATTAATTCTTCATCAGATGGGGCAACTATATTTATCCAAGATCCATTTTCTATTGTATCCAGTGCCTTTAAAGTTGGCTTGAATTCACTTTGACTTTTATAAATTTGAATCAATTTACAACACCTCCTAAACAGTTCAACTAATATTATACTATTATAAGGTAGTTTGTAAACATAAAGTATTGGTGATTACTTTAACATAGTAATTATTATTTTAGAATTAAATATATTAAGTCTATGAAAGGAAAAATAAATGTGAATTTTATTTGTTAAGTTATTTTGGTTGGCTAATGACAAGATGAAAGCCTATGAAAATAAGAAATTCCATAGACTCTTAATGGTTAATTATAAATTTGTTACCTTAATTATTTCTGGTGTTAAAAAATTCATCTTTAACTTCGTTAAGCAAACACTCATTTTCTATTAAATCAATAGCTGTTGATGCAAGTGATGCGGCTACAATAGTACATTGTTTAATGGCAAATGGAGATATAGTTGCTTTCGCAAATTCTAAACTTCCATATTTTATATCAGTATTGTCTACTATAGATATATAAGGATGTATACATGGAACTTTATGACTTACATCACCAATGCTTAGGCCTGCATATATATCTTTTGCAGAGTTAATATTTATTATTCCATTTTCCTTTAAATTGTGACTAAACAACCTATTTAAGGTACGATTTGTAATTAACTCCTTATTTGGAGATTCATATAAGAAGAAGGTATTAGGTATGTCTAGTAGTTTAGTTATATAATTTGCAATTTCTCTTATTTTATCATAAGCATAGTTAGCAGTTTTTGTATCAGATGCACGGATACAAAATTTGATTTCAGAATTTGATGGTAATAATAATGTAGTATATCCTCCATTTGATATAATTGAGTTTATTTCTAAGTTATTTGGGAAACCTTTTTTTATAGAATTTAAAATATTAATAGTTAATAAAACCGCATCTAGAGAAGTATAATCCTTTTTACTTAAGAAAGTTAATTTATTTTCACTCTTAAATTTAAGGCCTAGTGGAATAATTGCCGATGATGAACCACTTTCACAAGTAGAAATGTCAGGATGAGCCAACATTACCACATCGATATCATCAAAGACTCCTTGTTTAACCATAGTTCCTTTAGTTCCACCCAAGTATTCTCCAGGGCAGCCAATTAATATTACAGATCCTCCAAGTTTATCTATAACATTTCCTAAAGCTAGTGCTGCTGACACAGACATAGCAGTTACCAAGTTATGTCCAGTAATATGCCCTTCATCTTTTATTGCATCATATTCACAAAGGTAACAAATTTTTGGATGACCTACTCCCTTCTTAGCTATAAAAGCATTTTCCATATCTAAAAAATTTTTATCAATTTCAAAGTCATATTTATGGAGTAAATCGCAAATATATTTACAAGCTTCAAACTCATTGTAACTTGTTTCAGGATTTTCATATAAATAGGTACATAAACTTTCAATATCATCACTACAAGTAGATAAAAATGAAGTTATTCTTTGTTTCATAAATTTAATTTGTTACTCAAAACTTACAAAAGTAATTTACTAAATTTTGTATATAGTACATGTTTTGCTTTGTTTTACAGTAAGTTCTCCTTTCTCATTATTATTTTTATTGTTAAAATATTTATTAATGGGAGGAAATTTGTTTCATCCTTTATTATTGTTACCAACAATTTAAAAAATATCTATGTAGTAAATAAATTATTAAAATCCATAATTTGTATTAAAAGTAATTAATGTGGAGATGATTATATGAGAAGTACAAATATAAGGGGGAATATACATGGAAAATTTAAATAAATCATGTTTCGTATGTGGAGCAAGGGATTGTGATGGTATAATATTGAATGGGGAAAAGATTTGCAAAGCATGTGAAGAAAAAATTGTGGATACAACGATAATCAATCCAGACTATCATATTTACAAAGATCAGATTAAAATAATTTTGTTTAATCAACATGCTTAGGCACATTCAAAAATAACAAATCAGTATACTAGTCTATCTTGTGTTATACTACGTCGTAATATTAACAGATAGCTCATTATCAACTAATATTACCTCCTTGTTTAACACAAAATATACGTCGTATCTTTGGGTTGTTATTTTATATCATGTGCCTTAAGAGTGAATTATTTATACTTAAACATTCTTAAGAGTGAGGTATTTATATGAAAAAAGGTTTATTTATAGTTTTTGAAGGCGGAGAAGGCACTGGAAAAACAACAGCAATTGATGGAATATATAATTGGATTATAAAAAATAATGTTGAGTGTATAAAGACCAGAGAACCTGGCGGAATTAAGATATCGGAACAAATAAGACAAGTTATATTAAATAAAGAAAATAAGACTATGGATGGTAGAACAGAAGCTTTGCTTTATGCAGCTGCAAGGAGACAACATCTTGTAGAAAAAATAATACCAGCATTAGAAGAAGGTTCAATAGTTCTTTGTGATAGATTTATAGATTCGTCCCTTGCATATCAAGGTTATGCAAGAAATTTAGGTATTGAAGAAGTTATGAGCATAAACAGATTTGCAATTGGAGAATATATGCCTGATTTATCGATATTGTTTGATCTTGATCCTAAAATTGGGTTGCATAGAATTAACAGTAATGAACACAGAGAAATAAATAGATTGGATTTAGAAAAAATAGATTTTCATGAAAAGGTTAGATCTGGATATAATATTGTATATGAAAATAATAAAGATAGAATCATAAAGATAGATGCAGAACAATCAAAGGAAAATGTAATTGAGCAAATAAAAAACATATTGAAGCCTAAAATATGGACAAATATAAACTAAATGATAAAAAGAGTTCTATTTGTGGTAAAATAATGATAGTAAATTATATTATTTAAGGGTGGGGAATTATAATGAAGTTGATAATTGCAATTGTTCAAGACGAGGATTCAACAGATGTTATAGAAGCTTTAACAGAAGAAGATTATAGGGTTACAAAATTAGCAACAACAGGAGGGTTTCTTAAGTCTGGAAACACGACACTAATAGTAGGTATTGAAGAAGAGAAGGTGCAATCTGTTATTGATGTAATTAAGGAAATATGCAAAAAGAGAAAAGAGACATTAGTTACACCAACTACTTTAGGAGGTAGTGAAGGTGGATATATGCAGCAATATCCTGTACAAATTAATTTAGGAGGGGCTACTATATTTGTAATTGATGTAGATCAATTTGTGAAAATATGATTTCAAGGAGATATGAGCATTGAGAAAAATAATTGGACATAAAAGTATTATTGATAGTATAAATAAAAGGAAATTAAATGACTCATTTTCTCATGCTAATTTAATCGTTGGAAATGACGGTATTGGAAAGAGCATAATAGCTAAGTATATGTCAAATAACATTATAAAAGTAAAAGATAATTCAGAGAGTGTTGATATTGTAAAATATTATCCATCCTCTAGTTCTTTTGGAGTTGATGACGTTAGAAATGTTATAAATGAGGTTAGTAAAAAACCTTATGAGGGTGACAAAAAAGTATTGATATTATACAAATGTGATAAATTAACAACTCAGGCTCAAAATGCATTACTCAAAACTATTGAAGAACCTCCCAAGGGAGTATATTTAATATTATTGAGTGACTCTTTAGAAACAATTTTAGACACTATAAAATCTCGTTGTCAAATATATAAATTAACTCCATTAACAAAAGAAGAGATTTTAATTTATATTAAGGAGAAACATAATGATTTGACTTCGGAAAATGAAAAAGCTGCGTTAGCATATAGTGCAGGAATACCAGGAAAAGTAGATAGGTTTATAGGAGATCAGAATTTAAAAAAGTTAAGAGATATATGTATAGAATTATTCGAAGATATTTTAAAAAGAGAACAGGGGCTCGTATTAAAATATGGAGAGCTATTAAAGAATTTAAAAGAGGATAAAATTGAATTGTTGAATATACTTTTGGCATATATAAGAGATATTATGATTTTTAAGGAACTTAATAATAGCGAGCTTATTGTTAATTTTGATAAAGTATATAAAATAAAGGATATTTCAAGAGGAATATCTTATAAAAAGTTAAATAGTATGTTAGAATACATAACAGAAGCTAGAATAAATTTAAATAGTAATACAAACTATTCAATGACCATAAGTGTTTTACTTATGGGATTTGCGGAGGTATAATTAATGATAAATGTTATAGGCGTAAGATTCAAACAAGCAGGGAAGATTTATTATTTTAGCCCAGCTGAATTTCCTATTAAAAAAGGAAACTATGTAATAGTAGAAACAGCTAGAGGTATAGAATTTGGCGAATGCGTTATAGGAATTAAAGAAATAAAAGAAGAGGAAATAGTATCACCATTAAAGTGTGTTATTAGAATTGCTGATGAAAGGGACATTAATAAGCATAAGGAAAATAAAGATAAAGAAAAAGAAGCATTAGATATATGTTTAGAGAAAATTAAAGAACATCAGATTGATATGAAATTAATAGATGTAGAATATACATTTGATAATCATAAAGTTATATTCTATTTTACATCAGATGGTAGAGTAGATTTTAGAGAGCTGGTTAAGGATTTAGCCACTATATTTAAGACCAGAATAGAATTAAGACAAATAGGAGTACGGGATGAGACTAAGATGGTTGGAGGTCTCGGACCATGTGGAAGGTCTATGTGTTGTTCTACATTTTTAGGGGATTTTGCACCAGTATCCATAAAGATGGCAAAGGAACAAAATCTTTCATTAAATCCAACTAAAATATCTGGAATATGTGGAAGATTAATGTGCTGTTTAAACTATGAACAGAGTACATATGAAGATATAAGAAAGAGATTACCTAAGGTAGGGTCTATTGTTAAAACTGAAGAAGGAAACGGAGAAGTTGTTGGTAATTCAATAGTTAAAGAAATCGTCAAAGTTAGAGTTAAAAGAGGTGACGAAGAAGTTGTTCAAGAATTTAAAATAACAGATATAGAACTTATTTCAGGAAAATATGAAGATACAATTGAAGAAAGTAATATTAAAATAATAGCTGAATCAGAGGAAGATAAAAAATTAATAAAAAATCTTATTAAGGAGAAATAGGAGGAATTTCTATGAAATCTGTTATTAAGATTTGTAATATGGAATCTCATAAGGATACTAAAATAATTAGAGAAATTGTTGCTAATAATTCTGGAATAATAGCTAGTGAAATATCATTAACTAAGAAAGAAATAACATTAATATATAATGAAACATTTTTAAATATTCAAAAGGTTATTAATTCTATAGAAGATTTAGGATATATAGTTATTTAATTTTAAACTATATGCATTAATATTAAAAAATAAGTAGCCTAAGGTATAAAATGCTTTTAAAACATCAGAATACATGTTAAAATGTAAGAGGTTAATTACTACAATTTATTAGGAGGTGTTCTAAAAATGGCATTTGTTATTAATGATTCATGCGTTAGTTGTGGAGCATGTGCTGGAGAATGTCCAGTTAGTGCTATAACTCAAGGAGATACTCAATTCGTTATTGATGCAGATACTTGTATCGATTGCGGAAGCTGTGCTAATGTTTGCCCAGTAGGAGCTCCAAACCAAGAGTAATAAAAAGAGAGATCGTCTTTAAGACGGTCTTTTTTTGATTATATAAAAGTATAAAATATTTTAATATAAGAAGTTAATTTATTAAATAAGTTTTTTGTAATATTGCATTAATTGTAAGGTAGAGTTAATAATATACACTTGGATTTATAATTAAAGTCTAAATCTGAAGTATCTAATATATTCGAATTAATTTTTACTATATGCTTCATAGATATAATGAAGTTTTTGAGATCATCTAAGTATAAAGAGGTTTTGTTAGTTTTATATTGCATAGGGATTATATATTTAGGAGAAATCAATTTGCAAAGTTTTGCGGCTTCAAATCCATTCAAAGTAAAGTGTCCACCAATAGGGATAAGTAAAATATCAATATTTTTCAATCTTTCTAATACTAATGAACAAGGAATATGACCTAAATTTCCTAAATGACATAGAGAATATGTATCATCCCTAAAGATATAAATAATATTAGGTCCTCTCTTAAGACCATTACATTTATCCTGAAATGAATTAAGGCCTTCTATTTTTAAAAATTCCATATCAAAGGTTCCAATTCTATTAATTACTTTAGTTGTATTATTAGAATTATCTAAATATGAATTATCAAAATGATCGTGACTGGTAGTTATTAAATCACATTTAGGAAAATTGTTGTTATATCCGAGGTTATTATCAAAAGGATCAATTAAAATCCTTTTGCCAATGGATGTCTTTATAAGAAAACAGGAATGCCCGTACCAAGTTATTTGCATAAAAAACCTCCATGAATTAAATTTAAATGTCATCATATATTATTAACATATAAAATTATAAATAATCATAAATTTATATTGATACTTTAAAAAATAAAAAGATTATAGTATAATAATCTAAAGTCAAAGTAAGTCAAGAACAAATATTTTGATTAAAGTTTAAGTAGGTGATATTATGGCAAGACTTTCAGATATAATAGAAGCTTTTATAAAACAATTGTTCAATGAAAATATAGATAACGTAATATTTATACAAAGAAATGAATTAGCAGATCAATTTAGATGTGCACCATCTCAAATAAATTATGTATTAACAACTAGATTTACTTATGAAAGAGGATACTTAATTGAAAGCAAAAGAGGTGGCGGAGGACATATAGCTATTAAGCAATTAGAATATGATAGTTCTAATAAAAGAGAAGAATTAATAAACCAAAGTATTGGAGATGCGATGACATATCATAATGCAGATGCCTTACTCAAAGATTTATTAGAGTCTGGAGTTATTAAAGAAAGGGAATGTGAAATAATGAGAATAGCAATTAATGATAGAAGTTTAACTGGAACAGACAATAAAAATAAAGTAAGAGCTGATATTTTAAAGGGAATGATTATGATAATTTTATCTTAAAGGTGGGGATATATATATGCTATGCGAAAAATGTAAAAAAAATGAGGCGAAAATAAATTTAATTACAGTAGTAAGTGGACAAAAACATGAGATTTGGTTATGTGAAAATTGTGCAAAAGATATATCTAGCATTCCATTTTTCAGTTCGATTAGTCAAAATGCAAATTTCCCATTTCAAGGGATGCTTACAGAAATATTATCTAATGCAGATAGTAATAAAGTTAATATAGATAATAATAAAATAAACGAGATTGTATGTTCAAATTGTGGATTAACTTATGAAGAATTTAAAAAAACAGGAAAGTTAGGGTGCGCTGAGTGCTATGAAGAATTTAGGGTTGTACTTGAACCCAGAATAAAAAGTTTACAAGCAGGAGTAAAGCATATAGGTAAAATACCTAATATGAAGGGAAAAGAATTAGTTCGAAGACGAAAACTTAAAAATTTAAAAGAAGAAATGCAAAAATTGATTGTGACTGAAGAATATGAAAGAGCAGCAATTGTGAGAGATGAAATTAAAAAATTGGAACTTTATATATTAAACAGTAATGTTAAGGAAATAGTAAGTGTAAAGGGGGCGAATTGGGATGGACAGCTTAACTAACAAAGAAAGAGAAAAAGGTATAGTATTAAGTAGCAAAATATTATTGGCTAGAAATTTTAGCAATTTGCCTTTCCCTAATAAATTAAATTATATTAAAGGTAGAGACAATGGCAAAAGAATATATAGTGTACTTAAAAATGAAATAATTGATGAAGAACTTACATTATATGAAATTTGGAATAAAAAGGAAGAGTTTGGTAAACAATATTTAGAAAAAGATTTAATAAGCGAAGAACTTATTAAAAATTCTGATAAAGGATCATTTATATTAAATAAAGAAGAAACTATTAGTATTATGATAAATGAAAAAGATCATGTAAGAATTCAATATATAAGTGATGGATTAAATTTAGAAGAAGCGTTTGAGAAAGCAACAAGTATTGATGATAAAATAGAAAAGAACTTTGATTATGCATTTGATGAAAAATTAGGGTATCTAACAACATCGCCAGAACACATTGGAACAGGAATGAAAGCATCAGTAATAATACATTTACCTGCACTTACCATGAGTGAGGAAATTAAAAATATTTCAAAGAATCTTAGCAAAATGGGAATGAGCATAAAAGGAGTGTATTTAGAAGGCACAAATGTTTATGGAAATTTATATAGAATAACTAATAAAATATCATTAGGGCTAACAGAAGAAGACATTATAATTAATTTAAAAGAGGCGATTTTCAATATAATAGCAGAAGAAAATAAATTTAGAGAAATATTACTTAGCAAATGTAGATATGAATTAGACGATAAGGTTTATAGAGCATATGGGATATTAAAATGTGCAATTCTTCTAGATTCAAAGGAAACTATTGATTTGCTGTCTAATATTAGATTAGGAGCTGAACTTTCACTTATAGATATTGATAAAAATAAATTGGATAAATTACTTATACTTACAAGCAATTCATCACTTCAAGATTATTTGGGAAGATATTTAGATGATAAAGAGATTAAGTATGAAAGAGCAAAGCTTGTAAAGGAAATATTGAAATGAAGAAGGGATAGGAGGTCTGAGGCATATGGAATATAATAAATTAACAGAACGGGCGCAAGTAGTAATCTTAGAAGCTGAAAACGAATCTGAAAGGTTTAAGCATGGATATGTTGGAACAGAGCATATATTATTGGGTATTTTAAAAGAAGATGGATATTCAGCTGAATTATTAAAAAAACATGGAGTTGTTAGTGAAAATATTATAACAATGATACAAAGATATTTAGGCTATGGTGATATCAAGAAGTCAGATGATAATATATTATTAACGCCTAGAACTAAAAGATTAGTTGATGAAAGTTTTGCAGAAGCTAAAAAATTAAATCATAAATATGTTAGTCCAGAACATATTTTGTTAGCACTACTTAATCAAGAAGAAGGAATGGCATATACTATTTTAAAGAGCTTGAATCTTAATTTTACTATAGTAAGTGATGAGTTGCTTATATTTTTATCAGGAACTCATGAAGATAAGGTTAGCGATGGAAAAACAATAGAGAGCAGTAAAAAACAAAGTACTCCTATGCTTGATAAATATGGTAGAGATTTAACAGCATTATCTAATGAAAAGGGATTAGACCCTGTAATAGGAAGGGATGCAGAGACTCAAAGATTACTAGAAATTCTTTGTAGAAGAATTAAAAATAATCCGTGTTTAATTGGTGAGCCTGGTGTTGGTAAAACAGCAGTAGTTGAGGGATTAGCGCAAAGGATAGTTGAAGGGAATATTCCAGAGATACTCAAAAATAAAAGGGTTATTTCTTTAGATTTAACATCTATGGTTGCAGGAGCTAAGTATAGAGGTGAATTTGAAGAGAGACTAAAAAAAACAATGGAGGAAATTGTTAGAGATAAGAATATTATTATATTTATAGATGAAATTCATACAATAATTGGAGCTGGAGGAGCAGAAGGAGCTATTGATGCATCCAATATATTAAAACCATCTTTAGCTAGAGGAGAAATTCAATGCATTGGAGCAACAACTATTGATGAATATAGAAAATATATTGAAAAAGATTCTGCATTAGAGAGAAGATTTCAACCTATAACTGTAGGGGAACCTTCGAAAGAAGAAACTTTAGAGATTTTAAAAGGTTTAAGAGATAAATATGAAGCACACCATAGAGTTGAAATTACAGATGAGGCGTTAGAAGCGGCAGTAAATTTATCAGACAGATATATAACAGATAGATTTATGCCAGATAAAGCTATTGATTTGATAGATGAGGGGGCTGCAAAGGTAAGAATACAGAATTTAACGGCGCCACCAGATTTAAAAGACTTAGAAGGAAAAATTGAAAATATAGATAAAGAAAAGGAAGACGCTATAAGAGTTCAAGATTTTGAAAGAGCTGCAAGTTTAAGGGATAAAGAAAGAACATTAAAAGAGCAATTAAAAAGTATGAAGAAGAATTGGGATACTCAAAATTCACTTAGGACATTGATTGTAGATGCGGAAAAAATAGCTAGTGTAGTATCATCATGGACAAAGATTCCAATAGAGAAGTTAACTCAAGTAGAAAGTGAGCGATTATTAGATTTAGAAAACATATTGCATAAAAGAGTTGTTGGACAAAATGAGGCTGTAAAATCTATAGCTAGAGCTGTAAGAAGAGCAAGAGTTGGAATTAAAGATCCTAATAGACCAATTGGGAGTTTTATATTTTTAGGACCAACTGGAGTTGGAAAAACTGAGCTTTCTAAGGCTATTGCAGAAGCTATGTTTGGCGATGAAAACAACATTATAAGAGTTGATATGTCAGAATATATGGAAAGTCATTCTGTATCTAAATTAATAGGATCTCCACCAGGATATGTAGGATATGATGATGGTGGTCAACTTACAGAAGCTGTTAGAAGGAAACCATATTCAATAATTCTTTTAGATGAAATTGAAAAAGCTCACCCTGATATATTTAATATATTGCTTCAAATTATGGAAGATGGAAGACTTACAGATGGCAAAGGAAAGGTAGTCAATTTTAAAAATACAATAATTATAATGACTTCAAATGTGGGGGCTCATCAAATCAGAAAGCAAAAGAGTATAGGATTTAATAATACTAGTGATAATGATGAAACTGAATACGAAAAGATGAAGGAAAGTATATTAGAAGAATTAAAACAAAAGTTCAAACCAGAATTTCTAAATAGGATTGACGATACAATAATATTCCATAAATTAAGTGAGGAAGATTTAGATAAAATAATGGATCTGATGCTTGCATCTATAAGAAAAAGACTTGAGGGCAGAAATATTTATCTAAGTTTTGAAGATGATAGTAAAAGATTTTTATTAAACAAAGGAATTGACCTTGATTATGGAGCAAGACCACTAAGAAGGCTTATTATAAAAGAAGTAGAAGATCGACTAAGTGAAGAAATTTTGCAAGGAAATATACGAATTGGAGATAAGGTAAAAGTTAATGAATTAGAAAATAAGCTTGTTTTCAGTAAATCAGTTAAAGAATAATTTAAAGATTAATGGACTATTTCAGAAATATAAAATATTTGCATTTTGAAGTAGTCTATTTTGGTAAATATAAAATAATCTAATAAAGGACATATTTGCGATAAAATTAAGAAATATTTAGAGTAGGAGAAAATTGGTATGAGTAAAGAAAAAAAAGAATTAGATTTAATTATAATTGGTGGAGGTCCAGCTGGACTTACAGCAGCTATGTATGCAGGTAGAGCTAAATTAAATACATTATTATTAGAAAATGAAATTGTAGGAGGACAAGTTAGAAATAGTTATACTATAGAAAATTATCCTGGATTTAAGTCTATAGACGGTGGAGAATTAGCAGATATATTTCAAGCACAGGCAGAAGCACTTGGTGCTAAAATTGATGAATTTGATTCTATTCAAGATATAGATATTTCAGATGATAAAAAAATAATTGAAACTGAAACATATATATATGACACTAAAACTATAATAATTGCGACAGGAGCAGCACCTAAAAAAATACCAATTCCACAAGAAAGTCAATTTTCAGGAAAGGGAATTCATTATTGTGCTATTTGTGATGGAGCAATGTACCAAGGGAAAGATATAGCAGTTGTAGGTGGGGGAAATTCAGCATTAGAAGAGGCTATATTTTTAACTAGATTCGCTGAAAAAGTTTATTTAATAAGAAGATATGATTACTTTAAAGGGGAACAGGCATTAATAGATGAAGTCTTTAATAATCCTAAAATAGAAGTATTGCTAAATCAAGATTTAGTAGAAGCTAAAGGTAATAGTTTTTTAGAATCAGTAATGATTAAGAATACAAAGACTCAAGAAATTAGTACATTAAAGATGGATGCTGTTTTTGGATGTATAGGAACTAAGCCTAGAACTGATTTGATAAAAGATTATTTGAAATTAAATGAGCAAGGATATATAATCGCAGATGAAGATATGCAAACAAATATTAAAGGTGTGTATGCAGCTGGGGATGTTAGACAGAAAAAATATAGACAAATAACAACTGCTGTTGCAGATGGCACGGTTGCACTTTTGAATGCAGAAAAATATATTGAAAAAGAAAATTTGACGCCAATTAAGTAAATATTTATAGCAAGTCAGTAATTTGATATAATAATAAATATGATATTAAATATATAAAAGTTAAGAGGCGAAATTTCGCCTCTTAATTATTTGCCTAAAGCATTTAAAATAGCTGGTTTATCAAATCCTATGATAATGTTATTATTAATATCTAATACTGGAACACCCATTTGATTTGATTTTTTTATCATTTCTTCTCTAGCTTCCATATCATCTTGAACATTTAATTCTTGAAATTCAATATTTTCTGATTTAAGATAGTTTTTTACCTTAACGCACCAAGGACAAGTATTAGTAGTATATACTTTTATCATAAATATACCTCCTTAAGTAATAATTATTATTTTATAATTAATATTATAATATAATCTTTATAAGCTATCAACACAATTAAGAAATAATATCATGTAGTTATTATGACACATTGAAAAAATAATAAATAAAATATATACTAAATTCTTCACTTATTATTTTATTTCAAGTACCTTAAGTTAGAACTTAATATTATATATTCAAATTAATTTTGAGAATACGAATTGTACAATGATTTAGTTAAATTACACTCAATAGTAGTACGATGCATATTTGTTCATAGACTTGTAATATTATTAATATAATTTTTAGTTATCATAGTTATTAACTCCAATGTATTTGTTATAAATAGTTTCTGTAATAATTGATTAATCATGCTAAAAATTAAGAAAAATAAAATATAAATAGTATGTATAAAAAGTAGTACATAGTAATATAGAAAGTTTGATTGAATTAAAGTCAATATTAATTAAATATGTTAAAAGAACTAATATGCTATAATTAAAGTAATATTTCGTTGTAATAATATTGTGTGAGTATATCTGATATATATTGAGACCAATTAATTATTGAAGAGTTTAAATAACATCTATTAAAAAATAAAGGGAGATATTTATGAAAAAGAAAACACTATATAGATGCTTGAGCTGTGGCTTTGAAAGTATAAAGTGGCTTGGAAAATGTCCAACATGTAATAGTTGGAATACATTAGAAGAAGTCGTTGTTGAATCAAAAAGTTTGCAAACAAGAGTAAGGCAAGCATCTAAAAAGCCAATAAAAAAATTATTAGAAGTAGTTTCCAATAAAAGCGATAGAATAGTTACAGGAATAAATGAATTTGATAGAGTAATGGGTGGAGGAGTTGTAAAAGATTCAATTTCGATTATAACTGCTAGACCAGGTGCTGGAAAATCAACATTACTTCTTCAAATCTCAGATGCTATAGCGCAAAAGGGATATAAAGTAATTTATGCATCTGGAGAAGAAAGTGACACTCAAATAAAAAATAGAGCAGATAGAATTCTTGATAAAATTCACGAGAATATATGGGTAGTACAAGAAACAAGTCTTGATAATGTTTTAGATGCAGTTGAAGAAATAAATCCTGATATGCTGATTGTAGATAGTATTCAAACATTTACGATGGAAGCGTCATTACCAGCAAGAGCGGGTTCTCCGACACAAACTATGGAGTGTGCTAATGCACTACTTCAGATTGCTAAAAATGAAAAGAAACCAAGGGCAGTTATTGTGGTAGGTCAAATGACTAAGAATGATGAACTTGCAGGACTTCGGGCATTAGAACATTTAGTTGATACAGTTCTTATAATAGAAGATGACAATGATGAAGAATTACGTGTGCTTGTAAGCTCAAAAAATAGATTTGGCAGCATTGAAAATGGATTTTTTCAAATGTGTGAGAAAGGCGTTATCTCAATAGATAACCCATCAGAGTTTTTTATGACAAAGCGCGAAGAAGGAGAAATAGTTTCTGGAAGTGCATTGACTGTAATTAAAGAAGGAACACGAGCGATTATAACTGAGATAGAGAGTTTAGTATCTAAAAGCTTTACTCCATATCCTACACGTATAGGAGAAACATTAGGTAAAGATAAATTAAATACATTAATATCTATATTAGAACAACGTGGAGGTATTAATCTGTATGATAAAAATGTAATTATTAAAACTACTGGTGGTATAAAAATAAGAGAACAAGGAATTAATTTAGCTGTAATAATGAGCATAGTATCATCTGTAAAGCAACGAGGTATAGAGTCTAATATTGCATTTATAGCAGACGTAGGATTAACTGGTGAACTTAAAAAGGTACCATCGTTGGAAAGTAGAGTTAAAGAACTTGAGAGGATGGGATTTAAAAAAGTTTATGTCCCAAAGAATTCATTTATGAGAGAAAATAGCTTTGAAAAAATTGAAGTGATTGAATTAAAGACGTTAACAAATGTAATAAATCATGTATACAATGATTAAATAAAGAGTAAAGTGGAAATAATTTATACTAATATTTTTCTACAAAAAAATATATAATATTTAAATTTAATAAATATTATTGAGAGATTATAGTTATTATAGTATTATAGTTTTATAGTTTATGTTTTAAAATTTAGATTTTAAGGAATTAATTAGATATTAATAACGTTGAGATATAAGATTTTCAAAGAGAGTGGGGGAGTGTATGAGAATAGAAAAGGGAATAGGAATAAAAAATGTCTTAAAGATAATGTGCCCAGGCACTCAACTAAGGGACGGCCTTGAAAATATATTAAGAGCTAAGACAGGAGGACTAATAGTAATTGGGGACGATGAAGAAGTTATGAATCTAGTTGATGGCGGATTTTATATTAACTCAGAGTATACTCCTTCATATGCATATGAATTGGCTAAAATGGATGGTGCCATAGTAATAACTGGAGATTTAAAGAGAATTGTCTGTGCCAATGCTCAATTAATACCTGATTCATCTATTCCAACTTATGAAACAGGAACTAGACATAGAACAGCACATAGAGTAGCTAAACAAACTAATAAAGTAGTAATTGCAATTTCTCAACGAAGAAATATAATAACCATGTATAAAGGCGATATAAAATATGTATTAAGAGAAAGTAGCATAATTCTAAGTAAGGCTAATCAAGCAATTCAAACATTAGAAAAATATGTTGCAGTACTTGAACGTGTTATTAATAATTTGAATTTATTAGAATTTGAAGATTTAACAACACTTTTTGATGTAGTTACAGCAATTCAAAGAACTGAAATGGTAATGAGAATAGTAGAAGAAATTAATATGTATATATTAGAACTTGGAAATGAAGGAAGATTAATATCTATGCAACTTAATGAACTGATTAAGCACATAGAGAGAGATGGGATATTATTAATTAGGGATTATTGTGGGGATGGATTGCAATATAATGAGGTATATGAACATATTCAAAGATTAAATGCATCAGAACTATCAGATTTAGATGCAATTTCAAAGGTGATAGGCCATGGAGGGACTCCTCTCATGGATACACTAATATCTCCAAAGGGATATAGAGTATTAAGTAAAGTACCAAGGATACCATCAAATGTTATTGATAATCTTATAAAAGAATTTAAAGAACTAAGTAATATAATAGATGCAGATATAGCTGATTTAGATAATGTTGAAGGGATAGGAGAAACTAGAGCTACTGCTATTAGAAATGGCTTGAAACGTATAAAAGAACAAGTATCATTAAAAAAAGAAATATATTAAAAAGAAACTGTATTAAAATAAAGTTATTTAGAAATAGAAGGGAAGTCATCTATTTTAGTTTATTATAGCTACATTTTTGTCCAGTTTTTTTACTATTTATATGAAATTATTAATTAAACTTAATAATAATTTATTTTAGATAAACTTATTGTATGTTATAATAAAAAGGTATAGGCAAAATATTTAAGATATGATTAAATTTCTATAAAAGTGTAAATAATTAGAAGGAGGTGAAATATGTGTTAAAAAAATTATTAAGGGGAATTTTCTCTATAATTGGAATAATAATAGGATATTTTATATCTGAAATATTGATGACAATACCCCAGATTGCTAGTTTAGCTTACCTTTCAACTGCTATCGCTAGAATTATATTTGTTATTATTATGTGTTTTATTTTTGGAATTATATTGTATATTATTACGCCTAGTATATATAAGGGTATTTCTAATTTAATTGAATATATTGAAAAAAGTATGCAAAAAATGAGTATAACTGAGATAATTTATGGAACTGTAGGAGCTGTTATTGCTTTAATTCTTATGACACTTATTGCAAAACCAATAAGCGATATAAGCAAATCAATAGGACCAATTTTGTTAATTATAGGGAATGTAGTAGCAGCTATAATAGGTGCAGAAATAATGATTAAGAAGAAAGATGATATAACAGCTCTTCTTGTTAACATCAAAAAGCCTGCAATAAAAGAAAAGAAAGCTAAAGATGCAGTTAAAGAAGTTATCAAAGGAATTCCAAAGATATTAGATACATCAGTTATAATTGATGGAAGAATATTTGATATATGTGAAACAGGATTCGTGGAAGGTCCGTTGGTTATACCTAATTTTGTATTAGATGAATTAAGACATATCTCAGATTCCTCAGACTCCTTAAAAAGAAATAGGGGTAGAAGAGGATTAGATATATTAAATAGAATACAAAAGGAATTAGCAATAGAAACTCAAATCGTAGATGATGACTTTCCTAAAATTGCAGAAGTTGATGCAAAGTTGCTGAAACTTGCTCAAAAGATAGATGGAAAAGTTATAACTAATGATTACAATTTAAACAAAGTAGCTGAGTTTCAAGGCGTACCAGTATTAAATATAAATGAATTATCAAATGCAATAAAACCTGTTGTATTACCAGGTGAAGAAATGAGAATTGATATAGTAAAAGATGGCAAAGAATCAAGTCAAGGAGTAGCATATTTAGAAGATGGAACTATGATTGTTGTTGAAGGTGGGAAAAAATATATAGGACAAACAACAGATGTTATAGTTACCTCAGTTCTTCAAACAGCAGCAGGAAGAATGATTTTTGCAAAGCCAAAAGATAATTAGAAATTAAGGAGATTTTTCCGTATGGTTAGTGCAATAGTATTAGCAGGAGGAAGAGGTAAGAGAATGGGTTCTGTCCAAAGCAAACAATATATTGATTTGAATGGAAAACCCATTCTTTATTACACTCTTAAACAGTTTATAAAAAATGATTTAGTTGATAAGATTATTTTAGTAATTCCAGAAGATGAAAAAAGTTATTGTAAGAATGAAGTGTTAGATAAATATGGATTAATAGTTGATAGATTAGTATTTGGAGGAAAAGAAAGACAGGATTCTGTGTATAATGCTTTAGTCGAATTGGAAGGCTCAGATATAGTGTTAATTCATGATGGAGCAAGACCTTTTGTGTCACAAAGAATTATAAATGACGCTATTAAATATGCTAGAATCTATAAAGCTACAGCACCAGGAGTAATGCCCAAAGATACTATAAAAGTTAAAGATGAAAACAACTTTTCAATAGATACATTAATCAGAAACAATCTTGTTGCTATTCAAACTCCTCAAGCTTTTAATTTTAATATGATATATGAATGTCATAAAAAAGTTAAAGAAAGAGGAATAATGGTTACTGATGATACTAAGGTAGTAGAACTTTTTGGAAATAAGGTTTATATTTATGAAGGTGATTATACGAATATAAAAATAACAACACAAGAAGATTTGATTTTGGCAGAATATTTGGTAAAAAAGTAGTACAATGATAATATATTGACAGGTAAAATTCAAGAAGTTATAATGAATTAAAATAAAGTGAAATTTGATTGAGGTGGGAGGAATCCCCATCAGAGTCTTAGTTGAACTTATAACCTCAAGGATCACAATATCCATGAGTATGTAGCCGTTAGCTCCACTCAAAGAAGTGGAGTGCTACAAATACTAGATATCGGATAAAATGAAGTTTGTAGAGCGATGATGAAGAATAGTAGAAGTCGATTATTAAGAGAAAAAGTCCATAGGCTGTAAGACTTTTAAACAGACTTTGAACCAGCTTTTGAGTATAGGTAAAAACTATCGGTTTAATACCGTTATCATTATTAGAGAACAAATTTAGGTGGTACCGCGATAAAAAGTTCGCCCTAAGGCATTATTAGGGGGGACTTTTTTATTTTTTTAAAAGTTATAATGAAAGTATAACTTTCGCAATGTATTAATAATACTTGAAAAAATTAATAATAGTAAATGATAAACTTGAAATGAATAAATGCTCTTTTAGAATTCTAAAAATACGTTTTTAGCTAAATTATTTAGATACAATATAAATAAAATTATAGGAGGAAATACTAAAATGAAAATGTCTAATATGTTAATATCAACATTAAGAGAAGTACCAGCAGAAGCAGAAATCGATAGCCATAAACTTATGTTAAGATCTGGAATGATAAGAAAAATGGCAGCAGGAGTATATAACTATTTACCACTTGGATTAAAAGTTTTAAAAAACGTAGAAAATATAGTAAGGGAAGAAATGAATGCAGCAGATGCACAAGAGTTTTTAGCTTCAGCTATTATTCCAGCAGAATTATGGCAAGAGTCCGGTAGATGGGATGCATATGGAGCAGAAATGTTCAGATTGAAAGATAGAGGAGAACGAGATTTTTGTTTGGGACCTACTCACGAGGAAGTTTTTACTGATATAGCAAGAAATGAAATTAAATCATATAAGCAATTACCACTTAATTTGTATCAAATTCAAACTAAATATAGAGATGAGCGTAGACCAAGATTTGGAATTATGAGATCTAGAGAATTTGTTATGAAAGATGCATATAGCTTTGACAAAGATCAAGCAGGCTTAGATTTAACATATGACAAAATGCATGATGCATATGTTAAAATATTCAATAGATGTGGATTAGATGCTAAGTGTGTTGCAGCAGATTCTGGCGCTATTGGTGGGTCTAATTCAGCAGAATTTATGGTTAAATCAGAAGTTGGAGAAGATGATGTAGTATTCTGTACTCAATGTGATTATGCAGCAAATATTGAAAAAGCAACTTCTAAATTAGAAGAAGTTGAAAAGGAAGAATTAATGGCTGTAGAAAAGGTAGCAACTCCAAATAGTAGAGGAATAGATGAGGTATCAGAATTTTTAAATATATCTCCTAAAAAGACAGTTAAAACTTTACTATATAATGTTGATGGAAAAATCGTTGCTGTGTTTGTAAGAGGAGATAGAGAAGTTAATGAAGTTAAAGTTGCTAATGCTTCAAATGCTTCGGGAGATATAGAAATGGCTTCCCATGAAGAATATACAAATGCAACTGGATGTGATATTGGATTTGCTGGACCGATAGGAATAAAAGCTGACTTGATATTGGTGGATGAAGAAGTAAAAAGTATGTATAATTTTGTTGGTGGAGCAAATGAAACTGGATATCATATACAAAATGTAAACTATGGCAGAGATTTTGAAGGAACAATTGGTGACTTTAGAAAAGTAACTGAAGGTGAAATGTGTCCAGTCTGTGGTGGGAAAATTACTATTGCCAGAGGAACGGAAGTTGGTCATATATTTAAGCTTGGAACTAAATATTCAGAATCTATGAATGCCAATTTTATTGATGAGGATGGGAAAGAAAAACCATTTATAATGGGTTGCTACGGTATTGGAGTTACAAGAACAATGGCATCTATAATTGAACAACATCACGATGAAAATGGAATAGTATGGCCATTGTCAGTTGCTCCATATCATGTTTCAGTAATTCCTGTAAATGTTAAAGATGAGGAACAAATAAAAGTAGCAAATGAGATATATGAAGAATTAATAAGTATGGGAATAGAAGCACTTCTAGATGATAGAAATGAAAGAGCAGGAGTGAAATTTAAAGATTCAGAATTAATGGGAATACCAATGCGAGTAACTGTAGGTAAAAAAATTGGTGACGGAGAAGTTGAATTTAAGCTTAGAGATGGTGAAATGGAAGTAATAAAAATAAGTGATGTTAATAATATAGTAAAAAATCAATTTGAAAAAAACAATTTAAAACTAAGATAACTCTAGGAGGTAATTTAATGAGGATATATAATACTTTAACTAAACAAAAAGAAGAGTTTATCCCTATTATTCCAGGTGAAGTTAAAATGTATGTTTGTGGGCCAACTGTTTATAACTTCTTTCATATAGGTAATGGGAGAACATTTATTGTCTTTGATACTATCAGAAGATATTTAGAATACAGGGGATATAAAGTTACATTTATTCAAAATTTTACAGATATAGATGATAAGATGATTAATAAGGCAAATGATGAGGGTGTAACTGTAAAAGAACTTGGAGACAAATATATTAAAGAATATTATCAAGATGCTGATGCACTTCAACTACATAGAGCAACAGTTAACCCTAGAGCGACAGAGTATATTGAAGATATAATAAGATTTGTTGAAGAGTTAATTGAAGGTGGATTCGCTTATGAAGTAGATGGAGATGTATATTATAGTACGAAAAAATTTAGTGAGTATGGAAAATTAGCGGGTCAAAATTTAGATGATTTACAAGCCGGTGCGAGGATTTCTGTTGATGAAAGAAAGAAAGATTCAATGGACTTTGCAATTTGGAAGTCACAAAAGCCAAATGAGCCTGCATGGGAGAGTCCTTGGGGTCTTGGAAGGCCAGGTTGGCATATAGAATGTTCATGTATGGCAAAAAAATTATTAGGAGATACAATTGATATTCATGCTGGTGGAATGGATTTGAAATTTCCACATCATGAAAATGAAATAGCTCAAAGTGAAGCTGTAACAGGTAAACCCTTTGCACATTATTGGATACATTCAGCATTTGTTAATGTAGACAATAAAAAAATGTCAAAATCATTAAATAATTTTTTTACTGCTAGAGAGATTCTTGCAGAATACGATTCAGATGCAGTAAGGTTTTTAATGTTATCAGGGCATTATAGAATTCAAATAAACTTTACTAAAGAACTTTTAGATTCAGCAAAATCATCAATAGAGAGATTATATAATTGTATAAATAATCTTGAAAATTTAAAAGAAGAAGTTAATAAAAAAACAATGGATAAAGAAGAACAAGATTATTTAAAATCTCTAGATAAATATAGAGAAAAATTCGTTGAAAAAATGGATGATGATTTTAATACTGCAGACGCAATTTCAGTATTGTTTGATTTAACAAAGGATATTAATAATAATATTAATATAAATTCATCTATAGAATTATGTGAGAAAGCAGAAGATTTAATTAGAGAGCTTGGAAATCCACTTGGAATTCTTCAAAATCATATGAAGAAAGATTTGGAAGTTGAGATTCAAGAACTTATTGATAAAAGACAACAAGCGAGAAAAGATAAAGACTTCGCTTTATCAGATAAGATAAGAGATGACTTGAAGGCTAGAAATATAATTTTAGAAGACACACCACAAGGAGTTAGATGGAAAAAGATTGATTAATTAAGAATGGGGTTGCAATTCTGCAACCCTTAGACATATGAAAGAAAATAATGAGTAAAAGAGGCACAATTGCCTTAAAGTGTGATATTAAATGAACATACTGATATAGTATGACATAAAATAAAACTTCCGGTTGGAATTCTAAATTCTAGACGAATTTAGTAGAACTCATACTCACAAGGGGTACCTAATCTAGAGTCTGTAATATATCAGATGAAATAGACTAGCATACTAACTTGTTATTTTTTTTAATATGCTTTATTTAAAAGGAGAATTATAATGTTAGATGATTTAAGAGTTAGGGAATTTTCAAAAGATGAGGCAAGAATGTTAAATCCACTTCAATTAGCAATAATAGGGGATGCTGTATTTGAAATTTTTGTTAGAAATTATATTTTGACACAAAATACAGCGTTATCAGCAAACAAGATCCACGTTAAAGCTATTGGATATGTTAAAGCCAAAAGTCAATCCAATATAATGCATGAAATTGAAGGTCTTTTAAATGAGGAAGAAGAAGCTGTTTACAAGCGAGGAAGAAATGCCAAGTCGCCTACAGTTCCTAAAAATGCAGAGGTAAGAGATTATAGGATGGCAACAGGATTTGAGGCATTAGTAGGATATTTATATTTAACAGGAAATAAAGAAAGACTAGAATTCATATTTAATAAAAGCGTTGAAGGCGTAAAATAATTTAGAAATCACAAAGGGAGGTTCCATAATGCAAGGTAAGTCGAAAAATTTTAATTCAAAAGGTAGATTTATTAAAAACGAAAAGAATGATGAAAAAATTAAAGTAAGAGATAAAGATTATAGTGAAACTAAAAGTAAAATGAAAAAAGAAAATACTGCAGAAGTCAGTCTAAGTAAAGAAAACAGTCAAGTTGAAGAAAGAGAAGATATAGTTATTGGTAGAAATGCAGTAATTGAGACTCTAAAAGGAGATAGAACAATTGAAACGTTGTACATATCTAATAATAAACTGGAAGGGTCAATAAATACAATTATTAGTTTAGCAAAAGAAAAAAGAGTATTAATTAAAGAAGTTGATAAAAGAAAACTTGACACAATGAGTGATGGGGGAACGCATCAAGGAGTAATAGCAAAGGTAACACCTTACAAATATTTTGAAGTATCAGACATATTAGCTTTGGCTGAAGAAAGAGGAGAAACTCCATTCATTGTTATATTAGATGAAGTTGAAGATCCACATAATTTAGGATCAATAGTACGGACGGCAGAATTATTTGGAGTACATGGAATTATAATTCCAAAGAGAAGGAGTGCATCTGTAAGTGCAACAGTATACAAATCTTCAGTGGGTGCAATAGAACATGTAAAAATAGCTAAAGTAACAAATTTAAATGCAACAATAGAAGATTTAAAACAAAAAGGCATTTGGGTTTACGGAGCAGATATAAGAGCAAAGGAATACAGTTATCAAATAGACTTTAGCGGCCCTTGTGCGGTTATAATTGGAAACGAAGGCAGAGGTATTTCCAAATTAACAGTACAAAAATGTGATAAACTAATAAAGATACCAATGGTCGGAAAGATTAACTCTTTAAATGCCTCGGTAGCTGGTGGTATAATTATGTATGAAGTTTTAAAAGGGCGATTAAAATAGAAAGAGGTATATGGTGAAAACTATTTTTGTAGATGGGTATAATGTGGTAAATAGCTGGCCTAATTTAAAGCAAAAAAAAGATTCTAGCTTCGAGGGTGCAAGACAAACCTTGATAGATAAGCTGCATAATTATGGAGTTTTTAAAGCTTGTAAAATAATATTAGTATTTGATGCACATAAAGTTATAGGTAGTGTAGAAAAAAAAGAAGAAGTAAACAAAAATATTTCTGTGGTTTTTACAAAAGATGGAGAAACAGCAGATAGCTATATTGAAAAAAAAGTAAACTCATTAGGAAGAAAACATGAAATAGTTGTAGTTACTTCGGATAACTTAGAACAACAAATTATTTTTCAGCGAGGTGCAGTTAGAATGTCATCCTTAGAATTTTATAATGAGGTACTAGATATAGAAAAATCTATAAAGCTTAAAAGTGATAAAAATAAAAGCACACAAAAAAATAGTATAAGTGATAATATAGATGACAATATAGTGAAAATATTAGAAGAAATTAGAAGAGGCAAGTAAATTCAGTTGACTAACTTATTTTTACTAGAGTATAATTGACTAAATGAGTAGTCAGTTGAATGCAGAAGAGAGTTGAGAGTGAATAGTTGAAAAATTTTTTAGATTTCAGAGATAAATCAGATGAAGAAATTGTTGCACAAACTAAAAGTGGAAATAACAGAGCACAAGAATATTTAATTTCAAAATATGAAAACTTTGTAAAAGCCAAGGCTAAATCATACTTTTTAATCGGAGCTGACAAGGAAGATATTTATCAAGAGGGGATGATAGGTTTATATAAAGCTATCAGAGACTTTAATCCAGAAAAATCAACATCATTTAAATCTTTTGCAGAAATATGTGTAATTAGACAAATCATAACTGCAATAAAGACGGCTACTAGGCAAAAACATATCCCATTAAATACATATATCTCTTTAAACAAACCAATATATGAAGAAGAATCTGAGAGAACTCTTTTAGATGTACTAGCAGGACTGAAAATTACAGACCCGGAAGAATTAATGATAAGCAAAGAACAAATAGATTATATTGAAGAAAAAATATCAAAGGTATTATCTGGTTTAGAATTGGAAGTTCTCACATCATACTTAGATGGTAAATCATATCAAGAGATTGCAAGTGATTTAGAGAGACACTCAAAGTCTATTGATAATGCATTGCAAAGGGTAAAAAGAAAATTAGAGAAATGCCTAGATTTAAAGTGATAATTTGTATTGACAAATAAAAAAAATGATAGTAAAATTTATAATTGGTATATCAAAGAACATAAAGATTTTTGAACGCTCACATAGCTCAGTCGGTAGAGCGTCACCTTGGTAAGGTGGAGGTCGTCGGTTCAATCCCGATTGTGAGCTCCAAATAATAAAAATAAAACACACTAGGCAAAGTTTATTAGAAGATAATAAGGGAGGAAAATTATAATGGCAAAAGCAAAGTATGAAAGAACCAAACCACATGTTAATATTGGAACAATAGGTCACGTAGATCATGGTAAGACAACATTAACAGCAGCAATAACAACAGTATTATCAAAGAAGGGTTTTGCACAAGCCTTTGATTATGCAGCAATAGATAAAGCACCAGAAGAAAAAGAAAGAGGAATTACAATTAATACATCACACGTTGAGTATCAAACAGAAAATAGACATTATGCTCACGTTGACTGTCCAGGACATGCTGACTATGTTAAGAACATGATTACAGGAGCAGCACAAATGGATGGAGCTATCTTAGTTGTATCAGCAGCAGATGGTCCAATGCCACAAACAAGAGAACATATATTATTAGGATCAAGAGTTGGAATAGAATATATGGTAGTATTCTTAAACAAAGCTGATATGGTAGATGATCCAGAATTATTAGAATTAGTTGAAATGGAAGTTAGAGAATTATTAAGTGAATATGATTTCCCAGGAGATGATATTCCAGTAATAACAGGATCAGCATTAAAAGCATTAGAAAATCCAGAAGATGCAGAAGCAACTAAGTGCATAAATGAATTAATGGAAGCTGTAGATAGTTATATACCAACACCAGAAAGAGCTACAGATAAGCCATTCTTAATGCCAATAGAAGATGTATTCACAATTACTGGTAGAGGAACAGTTGCAACAGGAAGAGTTGAAGCTGGAGTACTTCACGTTGGAGACGAAGTAGAAATCGTTGGATTAAGTGAAGAAAAGAAGAAAGTTGTAGTAACTGGAATTGAAATGTTCAGAAAGTTATTAGACGATGCGCAAGCAGGAGATAATATTGGAGCATTATTAAGAGGAGTACAAAGAACTGATATCCAAAGAGGTCAAGTTCTAGCAGTACCAAACTCAGTACATCCACATACTAACTTCGTAGGTCAAGTATATGTATTAAAGAAAGAAGAAGGCGGAAGACATACACCATTCTTCGATGGATATAGACCACAATTTTATTTCAGAACAACAGATGTAACAGGATCAATAAAATTACCAGATGGAATGGAAATGGTAATGCCAGGAGACCACATTGACATGAAAGTAGAATTAATCACACCAATCGCAATGGATGAAGGATTAAGATTCGCTATCAGAGAAGGTGGAAGAACAGTAGGTTCTGGAGTTGTTACTAGTATACAAAAATAAAAAAAGTAATTACTATTTTAAAAGGGCTAGGTTGTATAACTTAGTCCTATTTAAAGGGTGATTGACAACTTGAATATTCTATGATATTGTATAAACGTGACAATTTAAGTCATACAAATTAGAGATGAACAAGAAATTAAATTTCTTGTTTAATATATGAAAACTGGAGGTGCAGTCATGAGAACAAAAGTAACTTTAGCATGCACAGAGTGTAAACAAAGAAATTATGATTCGATGAAGAACAAGAAAAATGATCCAGATAGATTAGAAATGAAAAAGTATTGTAAATTCTGTAAAAAGCACACTCTTCACAAAGAAACAAAGTAATTATCCGCAACAATGACATATAGTTATTAAATTTAAGGATGTGAAGATATGTCAGTAAAAAACAATGCAAAAACTGAAAAAACTATTAAAAACAATGGCTTATTTAGTTTTTTTGGAGAGGTTAAGGCAGAAGTTAAGCGAATAACTTGGCCTTCAAAAGATGAGACAAAGAAAGCATTTATTGCCGTTATAGTATTCACACTAATGTATACTATATTAGTTGGTGGATTAGATTCTATTTTCAGTAACCTCTTTGAAATAATTTTAAAATTGAAGTAAAAGGGAGGTTTGGGTGATGTAAGATCACCTAACAAGTATGAGTGATAGAGCAAGATGGTATGTAGTGCATACATACTCAGGATATGAAAATAAAGTTAAAGCAAACTTAGAAAAAGCAATTGAAAATAGAAATCTTGAAGCATTAATCCATGATATACAAGTACCTATGGAAGAAGTGGTTGAAGAAAAAGACGGAAAACAAAAGGTCTCATTAAAGAAAAAGTTTCCGGGATATGTGCTTATAAAAATGTTAATGGGTGATGAAGCTTGGTACGTTGTAAGAAATACAAGAGGCGTAACAGGGTTTGTTGGTCCAGGGTCTAAACCAGTTCCTCTTTCAGATGAAGAAGTTGAATCAATGGGAGTTTTAGAGAGTCCTATTGAAATTGATTTAGAGATAGGGGAAAGTATTAGAATTATCTCAGGGCCATTAAGAGAATCAGTAGCTATAATACAAGAGATAATTATAGAAAAACGTAAAGTGAAAGCTTTAGTAGACATGTTTGGCAGGGAAACTCTTGCTGAATTAGACTTTAATCAAGTTGAAAAATTAGTTTAATATATAGATAAACTAGTTTTAATTAAGTGGGAGAACTAAAAGTTCGTATATACCACAGTAATAGGAGGAATAACAAAATGGCTAAGAAAGTAACTGGAATGATTAAACTTCAACTTCAAGCAGGTAAGGCAACACCAGCTCCACCTGTAGGTCCAGCTTTAGGTCAACACGGTGTAAACATAATGGGATTCTGTAAGGAGTTCAATGCAAAAACTGCAAATCAAGCTGGGTATATAATCCCAGTAGTTATTACAGTTTACCAAGATAGATCTTTTAGTTTTATATTAAAGACTCCTCCAGCTGCAGTTCTAATTAAGAAAGAAATAGGATTAGAAAGTGGTTCTGGAGTACCTAATAAAACAAAAGTTGGTAAATTAACTCAAGATCAACTTAAAAAGATCGCTGAAACTAAAATGCCAGACTTAAATGCTGCAAATGTTGAATCAGCAATGAGAATGATTGCGGGAACAGCTAGAAGTATGGGAGTAACTATTGAAGAGTAATTCATAAAAATAAGTGGGAGGTCAAAACCGTTAACACCACAGAGGAGGCAAATTATGGGAAAAAAATATATTGAAAGTGCAAAGCTTATAGATAAGAGTGCATTATATAATCCAATGGAAGCATTAGAACTTACATTGAAGACTGCAAAGGCAAACTTTGATGAAACTATTGAATTACATGTAAGACTTGGAGTAGACCCAAGACATGCAGATCAACAAGTTAGAGGAGCAGTTGTATTACCAAATGGAACAGGTAAGACAGTTAGAGTACTTGTGTTTGCAAAGGGAGATAAGGCTGCAGAAGCTCAAGCTGCAGGAGCTGATTTCGTTGGAGCTGATGAATTAGTTCAAAAAATCCAAAGCGAAAATTGGTTTGATTATGATGTAGTTGTAGCAACACCAGATATGATGGGAGTTGTAGGTAGAATTGGTAGAGTATTAGGACCTAAGGGATTAATGCCAAATCCAAAGTCAGGAACAGTAACATTTGATGTTGCTAAAGCAATCGAAGAAATCAAAGCAGGTAAAGTTGAATATAGAGTAGATAAAACATCTATAGTTCACTGTCCAATTGGAAAAAAATCATTTGGAACTGAAAAATTAAAACAAAACTTTGCAGCATTAATGGATGCATTAATTAAGGCAAAACCAGCAGCGGCAAAGGGACAATATTTAAAATCAGTATCTATTTCAAGTACAATGGGACCTGGTGCAAAAATTAATCCTACAAAAACTTTAGATTAGTATTGACTTAAGTAAACTTAAGTAGTATAATTTCTAATGTTGTAAAAAAGAATATTTTTTCCGTAGACAGTGGGTGCGAAAGCGTAAAGATAGACTACCTACTTAGGTTATATATAATAGATGATATTATTGGCCTTCCTAGTCTGCGGAAGGTCTTTTTTAATAAAATAAGCAGTTTGAAACTGTGAGGAGGTGGATTACAATAATGAATAAAAACAGAGAACTTAAAGAAGCAAAGGTTGCTGAAATTAAGGAAAAATTAGAAAAATCAAAAGCTGTTGTTCTTGCTAAGTATCAAGGCTTAACTGTTGAAGAAGATACTACTCTTAGAAAAAATTTAAGAGAAGCTGGAGTTGAATACAAAGTATATAAAAATACTTTAGTTATTTTAGCAGCTAAAGAATTAGGTTTAGATGGTATAGTAGAATATTTAGAAGGACCTGTATCTGTTGCATTCAGTTATGAAGATGTTACAGTAGCAGCTAGAGTTCTAAATGATTTTGCTAAAGATCATAAAAAGCTAGAATTGAAAGCAGGTATTATAGAAGGAGAAATCTATGATGATGCTAAGATTAAACAACTAGCAACAATACCATCAAAAGAAGTTCTTATTGCAAAACTTCTTGGAAGTATCAAGTCTCCAATATCAAGCTTTGCACGTGTATTAAGTGCTATTGCTGATAGTAAGGGAACTGACACTGCAGAATAATTAAAGAAAAATAAATAAATAAAATAAATTTCGGAGGTGCTATTAAAATGACAAAAGAAGATATAATTCAAGCAATAAAAGAAATGAGCGTTTTAGACTTAAATGAATTAGTAAAGGCTTGTGAGGAAGAATTTGGAGTAAGTGCTGCTGCTGCTGTTGTAGCTGGAGGTGCTGTAGCTGGAGCTGCTGCTGCTGAAGAAAAAACTGAATTCGACGTAGTATTAACAAGCGCAGGAGATAACAAAATCAAAGTTATCAAAGCAGTTAGAGAAATAACTGGATTAGGATTAAAAGAAGCTAAAGAAATAGTTGATGGAGCTCCTAAGACATTAAAAGAAGGCGTTTCTAAAGATGAAGCTGAAGAAATGAAAGCTAAGTTAGAAGAAGTTGGAGCTGGAATAGAAGTTAAGTAATTTATTTAAGGTAAAAGAGGTGCTTATAAAAGCACCTCTTTTAAACTCCAATTATAAAGCTATATAAAATGCTTGTTAAAGAATAAGTATTTTATATAGCTTTATAGCTAAGAATAATATTTAATAATGTTATTGACAAGAAAAACATCATATGATATTATAATAAAATGTATTATTCACTATGGGATAGTATATATTTGTAGTGGAAAAAAAGAGTATAATCTGGTGAATAATGGTTATACTATAAAAAAGAAGTTGTCCGAAAGTGAAAGTCCTTAGGGAAAGTATGCTTTTGGCTATTTTAGTTTATTTTAACAAGGGGTGAAAATTCATGGTACATCCTGTCCAAGTTGGAAAAAGAACAAGAATGAGTTTTGGTAAAGTTAATGACGTTACTGAAATGCCGAATTTAATTGAGGTACAATTAGATTCTTATGAATGGTTTTTAAGAGAAGGGTTGCACGAAGTATTTGAGGATATTAATCCTATCACAAACTTCACAGGAAATTTAGTACTTGAGTTCGTAGATTATAAACTTGATATGGAGAATATCAAGTATTCTGTCGAAGAATGCAAAGAAAGAGATGCAACTTATGCAGCGCCATTAAAAGTTTCAATTAGATTACAAAATAATGAAACAGGTGAAATTAAAGAACAAGAAGTATTTATGGGTGATTTCCCATTAATGACAGAGCAAGGTACTTTTGTAATAAATGGTGCAGAAAGAGTTATAGTTAGTCAATTAGTTAGATCGCCGGGAGTATATTATAATTACTCCGTAGATAAGACTGGTAAAAAATTATATTCAGCAACTGTAATCCCTAATAGAGGTGCATGGTTAGAATATGAAACAGATTCTAATGATATAATTTATGTAAGAATTGATAAGACTAGAAAATTATCAATTACTGTTTTAGCAAGAGCTATGGGATTGGGTAGTGATCAAGAGTTATTAGATTTCTTTGGAGAAGAAGAAAGATTTAGAGCTTCTATAGAAAAAGACAATACTAAAACAAAAGAAGAAGCATTACTTGAAATATATAAAAGATTAAGACCAGGTGAACCACCAACAGTAGATAGTGCTATATCTTTAATTGATACATTATTTTTTGATGCAAAAAGATATGATTTATCTAGAGTTGGTAGATACAAGTTTAATAAAAAACTTGCGTTAAGTGTAAGAATTGCTAATCATGTAGCAGCAACTGATATTGTTAATCCACAAACTGGTGAGATTATAATCGAAAAGGGACAAAAAATAAGTAGATTAATGGCTGAAGATATTCAAAACATTGGGATTAAATCAGTTGATTTACTAGTAGATGATAAAGTTATTAGAGTAATTAGCAATAACTTTGTTGATATAAAGAAACAAGTTTCTTTTGATATTTCAGATTTAGGAATAAAAGAATTAGTTCATTATCCTACATTAAAGGAAATATTAGATAACTTCTCAGATGAAGTTAGCATTAAAGAAGAGATAAAGAAAAATATTAGTAGACTTGTTCCAAAACATATTATAAGAGATGATATATTTGCAAATATTAGTTATGAACTAGGATTAGCTTATGGAATAGGTTATGTTGATGATATAGACCATTTAGGAAATAGAAGATTAAGATCTGTAGGAGAATTATTACAAAATCAATTTAGAATTGGTTTATCTAGAATGGAAAGAGTAGTAAAAGAAAGAATGACTATTCAAGACCAAGAATCAATAACTCCTCAAATGTTAATTAACATAAGACCAGTGGCAGCAGCTATTAAAGAATTTTTTGGTAGCTCTCAATTATCACAATTCATGGATCAAACTAATCCATTATCAGAATTGACGCATAAAAGAAGATTATCAGCATTAGGACCAGGAGGTCTTTCAAGAGAAAGAGCTGGATTTGAAGTTAGAGACGTTCATCATTCTCATTATGGAAGAATGTGTCCAATTGAGACACCAGAAGGTCCAAATATCGGGCTTATTAACTCATTAGCTACATTTGCTAAGGTTAATGAATATGGATTTATTGAAACACCATATAGAATTGTTGATAAAGAAAATGCAAGAGCCACAGAAGAGATAAGATATTTCACAGCTGATGAAGAAGATCAATTCTTAATTGCTCAAGCTAAAGAGCCTATGGATGAAACAGGACATTTTATTGATAAGAAAGTAACAGTAAGACATTTAGAAGATGTATTAGATGTACCAGCTACAGAAGTTGATTTAATTGATGTATCTGCAAGACAAATGGTATCAGTAGCAACTGCTATGATTCCATTTCTTGAAAATGATGATGCGACAAGAGCACTTATGGGATCTAATATGCAACGTCAAGCGGTTCCATTATTAATTTCACAAGCGCCAATTGTTGGAACTGGTATAGAATTTAAGGCTGCTGTAGATTCGGGAGTACTGCCAAAAGCAAAGAATGCAGGTGTTGTTACTTACGTATCAGGTAGTGAAATTCGAATTAAGAGAGACTCAGATGGCAGAACAGATATATATAAACTGCTAAAGTTTAAGAGAAGTAATTCAGGAACTTGTATCAATCAAAAGCCAATAGTAGATACAGGAGAAATAGTATTTAAAAACCAAGTAATTGCAGATGGACCATCTACAGATTTGGGAGAAATTGCATTAGGTAAAAATATCAGAATGGGATTTATAACTTGGGAAGGTTATAACTATGAAGATGCTATGTTAATTTCAGAAGAATTAGTTAGAGAAGACGTCTTTACATCTATGCATATAGAAGAATACGAATGTGAAGCTAGAGATACAAAACTTGGACCAGAAGAAATAACAAGGGATATACCAAATGTAAGCGATGATGCACTTAAAGATGTTGATGATAGAGGCGTTATAAGAATAGGTGCAGAAGTACGATCAGGAGATATATTAGTTGGTAAAGTAACACCAAAAGGTGAAACTGAACTTACAGCAGAAGAAAGACTATTAAGAGCAATTTTTGGAGAAAAGGCAAGAGAAGTAAGAGATACTTCATTAAGAGTTCCTCATGGGGAAGCTGGAATAATAGTTGATATAAAAGTATTTACAAGAGAAAATGGAGACGAATTAAATCCAGGAGTAAATGAACTTGTAAGATGCTATATTGCACAAAAAAGAAAGATTTCAGTTGGAGACAAAATGGCAGGACGTCATGGTAATAAAGGGGTTATATCTAGGATATTACCAGAAGAAGATATGCCATTTTTACCAGATGGTAGACCACTTCAAATATGTTTAAATCCACTTGGAGTACCTTCTCGTATGAATATTGGTCAAGTGCTTGAAGTACATTTAGGTTGGGCAGCTAGCCATTTAGGCTGGCATATATCTACACCAGTATTTGATGGTGCAACTCAACCTGAAATTACAGAATGTATGTTAAATGCAGGTTTTAGGGAAGATGCTAAAACTATATTGTATGACGGTAGAACTGGAGAACCATTTGATAATCCAGTAACTGTTGGTATAATGTATATTTTAAAGCTTCATCATTTGGTAGATGATAAAATTCATGCTAGATCTACAGGTCCTTATTCACTAGTTACGCAACAACCATTGGGAGGTAAAGCTCAATTTGGTGGCCAAAGATTTGGTGAAATGGAAGTTTGGGCATTAGAAGCATATGGAGCAGCGCATACATTACAAGAAATATTAACTGTTAAGTCAGATGATGTTGTAGGTAGAGTTAAGACATATGAAGCTATAGTTAAGGGTGAAAATATACCAGAGCCAGGAGTTCCAGAATCATTTAAGGTTCTTATTAAAGAACTGCAAGCTTTATGCTTAGATATTAAAGTTTTGAATAATGATCATGAAGAAGTAACCTTGAAAGAATTTGTAGATGATGATATGGCAAATTTAGAAGTTAATATAGATGGTGCTGAGGAAATGATTATCCAAGAACCAGAAATCGTAGATGATAGTTATGACCAAAGTAAAGATGAAGATATAGACGAAATTGATTATGAAGATAATGTTGATATAAGCGAAATTGAAAGTGAATTAGAACTAGATGATTTTAATGATGAACACTAATTTGAAGGGAGGATTTACCCTTGTTTGAATTTAATAATTTTGATGCAATACAAATTGGATTAGCATCTCCAGAACAAATAAGACAATGGTCAAGAGGAGAAGTTAAAAAGCCAGAAACAATTAACTACAGAACATTAAAACCAGAAAGAGATGGTCTATTCTGTGAAAGAATCTTTGGACCTATGAAAGATTGGGAATGTCATTGTGGAAAGTATAAAAGAGTAAGATATAAAGGTATAGTTTGTGATAGGTGTGGAGTTGAAGTCACAAAAGCTAAAGTAAGAAGAGAGAGAATGGGGCATATAGAATTAGCTGCTCCAGTATCTCACATTTGGTATTTTAAAGGGATTCCATCAAGAATGGGATTAATTTTAGATATGTCACCAAGAGCTTTAGAAAAAGTTTTATATTTTGCATCTTATATAGTAATAGATCCTAAAGAGACACCATTGTTAAAGAAGCAACTTCTTAATGAAAAAGAATATAGAGAAGCAGTAGATAAATATGGTGATGAAAGTTTTATAGCAGGTATGGGCGCGGAAGCGGTTCAAGAATTACTTAATGAAATTGATTTAGAAAATGGTTCAAAGGAATTAAAAGAAGAACTTAAGCAAAGCACTGGACAGAAGAAAGTTAGAATTATAAGAAGACTAGAAGTTGTAGAATCATTTAGAAAATCAGGTAATAGACCTGATTGGATGGTTATTAATGTAATACCAGTAATTCCTCCAGATCTAAGACCTATGGTTCAATTAGATGGTGGTAGATTTGCAACATCTGATTTAAATGATTTATACAGAAGAGTAATAAATAGAAATAATAGATTAAAGAAATTATTAGATTTAGGTGCTCCAGATATCATAGTTAGAAACGAAAAAAGAATGCTTCAAGAAGCAGTAGATGCACTTATTGATAATGGTAGAAGAGGAAGGCCGGTAACTGGACCAGGAAACAGACCTTTAAAATCTCTTTCAGATATGTTGAAAGGTAAACAAGGTAGATTTAGACAAAATTTACTTGGAAAAAGAGTTGACTATTCTGGTAGATCAGTTATAGTTGTTGGACCAGAACTAAAAATGTATCAATGTGGACTTCCTAAAGAAATGGCTATAGAATTATTCAAGCCATTTGTAATGAAGAAGCTAGTACAAGATGGATTAGCTCATAATATAAAAAGTGCTAAAAGGATGGTAGAGAGAGTATTACCTCAAGTGTGGGATGTATTAGAAGAAGTTATTGCAGATCATCCGGTATTACTTAATCGGGCACCTACATTGCACAGACTAGGTATTCAAGCATTCCAACCAGTGCTAGTAGAAGGTAGAGCAATTAAACTTCACCCACTAGCATGTACAGCTTACAATGCGGATTTCGATGGAGACCAAATGGCTGTGCATCTTCCGCTATCAGTAGAAGCACAAGCGGAAGCTAGATTCTTAATGTTGGCAGCAACGAATATTTTAAAGCCATCAGATGGTAAGCCAGTTTGTGTTCCAACACAAGATATGATTCTTGGATCATATTATTTAACAATTGATAAAGATGGTGCTAAGGGCGAAGGAATGACATTTAGCAGTAAAAATGAAGCAATAATGGCATATGAAGTTAAAGAAATTGGAATACATGCTAAAATAAATGTTAGAATTTTTAGAGAATTCAATGGCGTAATGCAATCTAAAGTTATTAAGACTACTGTTGGAAAGATAATGTTTAATGAATCAATTCCACAAGATTTAGGATTAGTTAATAGAGAAAATGAAGAAGAAAAATTCAATTTAGAATTTGATGTCTTAGCTACTAAAAAAACATTAGGAACAATAATAGATCAATGTTATATGAAACATGGTCCAGTAAAAACATCTGTAATGCTTGATAATATTAAGGCATTAGGTTATCACTATTCATCTATAGGAGCTGTAACTGTTGCTACATCCGATATAGTAGTGCCAGATGCTAAGTATGTTCTACTTAAAGAAGCTGATGAAACTATTGAAAAGATAGAAAAGATGTATAAAAGAGGGTTCATATCTGATGAAGAAAGATATGAAAGAGTTATAGAAAAGTGGACTAAAACAACCGAAGAAGTAGCCAACGCATTAATGGATAGTCTTGATAGATTTAATCCAATATATATGATGGCTGATTCTGGGGCCAGAGGATCTAAATCTCAAATTAAACAATTAGCTGGTATGAGAGGACTTATGGCGAGTCCATCAGGTAAGATTATCGAATTACCTATCAGAGCATCATTTAAAGAAGGTTTAGACGTATTAGAATATTTCTCATCTACACATGGTGCTAGAAAAGGTAATGCCGATACAGCTTTAAAAACTGCCGATTCAGGATATTTAACAAGAAGACTTGTTGATGTATCACAAGATGTTATTGTAAGAGAACAAGATTGTGGAGCAGAAGAAGGAATCTATGTAAGTGAAATAAAGGAAGGCAGCGAAGTTATCGAAGAATTAAGAGAAAGATTAATTGGTAGATATACGGCAGAAGATATTGTTAATCCTAACAGTGGTGAAGTCGTACTTCAAAGAAATGAATACATGGATCCGGATATAGCTGATGCAATAGTTTCAACAGGAATTAAAAAAGTTAAAATAAGATCTGTATTTACATGTAGTTGTAAAGTTGGGGTTTGTGCAAGGTGCTATGGAATGAATATGGCAACTGCTAAAAAGATAGATATTGGAGAAGCTGTTGGAATCATAGCAGCCCAATCAATAGGAGAACCTGGAACACAACTTACAATGAGAACATTCCATACAGGTGGAGTTGCGGGTGCAGATATAACTCAAGGGTTACCTAGAGTTGAAGAATTATTTGAAGCTAGAAAGCCAAAAGGACTTGCAATAGTAAGTGAAATTGCTGGAAATGTTAAAATTGAAGACACAAAGAAGAAGAGAATAGTAATTGTTATAGGTTCAGATGGGGAAGAACGTAGTTATGATATTCCATTTGGTTCTAGACTAAAAGTAAGTGAAAATGATTATGTTGAAGCTGGAGATGAAATCACAGAAGGTTCGGTAAATCCACATGATATAATGAGCATAAAGGGAATAGATGGTGCAAGAAGATATTTACTTTCAGAAGTTCAAAAAGTTTATAGATTACAAGGTGTTGATATCAATGATAAGCATTTAGAAGTAGTTGTTAGACAAATGACTAGAAAGATAAAGGTTCTTGAGTCAGGAGATACAGAATTATTACCAGGAACATTAATTGATATGTTTGATTTTCATGCTGAAAATGCTAGAGTTAGAGAATTTGGTGGAGAAGAAGCAAAGGGAGAACAAACTCTATTAGGTATAACTAAAGCAGCATTAGCAACTGATAGTTTCTTATCAGCAGCTTCATTCCAAGAAACAACAAGAGTTTTAACGGAAGCAGCAATTAAAGGTAAAGTTGATCCTTTAGTTGGATTAAAAGAAAATGTTATTATTGGTAAGTTAATTCCTGCTGGGACTGGAATGATGAGATATAGGGATTTAAAGATAGAGGAAGAAGCAGTAGAAGAAACTGTTACAGAAACTATTGAAGAATAGAATTTAATTATATTGACATGTGTAAAGTTAAATGATAAAATACAATTTGTGTGATTTGAAATATAAAATCACACAAATAAATGTCAATATAATTGTTTTTATGTATTTAAATTGATAACTTATGATTGATACATCAATTTAATGTATAAAAATTAGACGTAATTGGATAAACTATATGACATAAGTATAGTGTATGTTATATAATCCAATAAAATTAGCTTTATCTTAATTTAAAAATAGATAAATAAATTTCAGGAGGTGAAAAAATGCCAACTATTAGCCAATTAGTAAGAAAAGGCAGAAAAACAGCAGTAGTTAAATCAACTGCACCAGCACTTAAAGAGTGTCCACAAAGAAGAGGGGTATGTACAGTTGTTAAAACAACAACTCCTAAGAAGCCTAACTCAGCGTTAAGAAAAGTTGCAAGAGTTAGATTAACAAATGGATATGAAGTAACTGCATATATTGGTGGTATAGGTCACAACTTACAAGAACATAGTGTTGTTCTTATAAGAGGTGGAAGAGTTAAAGACCTTCCTGGTGTTAGATACCATATTGTAAGAGGTGCATTAGATTGTGCTGGAGTAGCTAACAGATTACAAGGAAGATCAAAGTACGGTGCGAAAAGACCTAAACAAAAATAGGATTTTTAACTAAGTGTAGTGCTTATCTGTAACAGAATTTATAGATTTAAATTTTAGTTTATATATAGATGTAAAAGATGTAGCACTTTACGGTATTAAGAGTACCGAGTACCGATGAACTTAAATTTAAATTGTTAAGGAGGGAAGAAAAGTGCCAAGAAAAGGACATATTTCAAAAAGAGACGTATTACCAGATCCAGTATACAATTCAAAAGTTGTTACTAAGTTTATAAATAGTATAATGGAAGATGGTAAGAGGGGTGTAGCCCAAAAGATATGCTATGACGCATTTGAGTTAATGGCAAAAAGAAGTGGAAAAGATTCTTTAGAAGTATTTGAAGAAGCTATGAACAATGTAATGCCATTGCTAGAAGTTAAAGCTAGAAGAATAGGTGGCGCTACTTATCAAGTTCCAATAGAAGTTAGACCAGAAAGAAGACAGACTTTAGGAATAAGATGGATGTTAATAGCAGCAAGAAAAAGAGGCGAAAAGCTAATGAGTGAAAGAGTAGCTGGTGAATTACTAGATGCATCTAACAACACAGGAGCAGCTGTTAAAAAGAGAGAAGATACTCATAAAATGGCAGAAGCTAATAAAGCATTCGCTCACTACAGATACTAATATATATCAAAAACTGTTTTGGCTTATGCTAAGGCAGTTTTGTCAAATTAAATTATATTTACTCGATGAGAGGAGGACAAATAAATGGCTAGAAAATACCCTTTGGATAAATTCCGTAATTTCGGTATAATGGCTCATATAGATGCAGGAAAGACAACGACTACTGAACGTATATTGTTCTATACAGGAATGAGTCATAAAATAGGAGAAGTTCATGATGGTGCAGCTACAATGGACTGGATGGTTCAAGAACAAGAAAGAGGTATAACAATTACTTCTGCTGCTACATGTTGTATGTGGAAAGATCATGAATTAAACATTATCGATACTCCAGGTCACGTAGACTTTACAGTTGAAGTTGAAAGATCATTGAGAGTACTTGATGGAGCTGTTACAGTTCTTGATGCGAAGAGTGGTGTTGAACCACAAACTGAAACTGTTTGGAGACAGGCAGATAAGTACGGAGTACCAAGAATGATTTATGTAAATAAGATGGATGCAACAGGTGCAGATTTCTTTAGATGTGTAGGCACAGTTAAAGAAAGATTGAAAGCAAATGCAGTTCCAATTCAAATTCCAATTGGTGGAGAAGATAAATTTAAAGGTATGATTGACCTTATAAGAAATATTGCTATTTTGTATTATGATGATCTTGGAAAAGATATGAGAGAAGAAGCTATACCAGCAGAATATGCTGAACAAGCGGAAGAATACAGAAATGCAATGATAGAAGCTATTGCTGAAACTGATGAAGTATTAATGGAAAAGTATTTAGAAGGTGAAGAACTAACTGAAGATGAATTACATAATGCTTTAAGAAAAGCCACAATAGCTAATGAAATTTATCCATGTATTTGTGGATCTTCATATAAAAATAAAGGTGTTCAACAAATGATTGATTGTGTTGTTGCTTACTTACCATCACCATTAGATGTCCCAGCAATAAAAGGAACAACATTAGACGGTGAAGAAACTAAAAGAGAATCTTCAGATTCTGAACCTTTATCAGCACTAGCATTTAAGATTGCTACTGATCCGTTTGTTGGTAAATTAGCATTCACAAGAATATATTCGGGTGTAATGCAAAGTGGTTCATATGTTCTTAACTCAACAAAAGGTAAGAAAGAAAGAATCGGTAGACTTGTTAAGATGCACTCAAATTCAAGATCAGAAGTTGAAGCTTTAGAAGCTGGTGAATTAGGAGCAGTAATTGGACTAAAGAATACTACAACAGGTGATACTTTATGTTCAGAAGCTGATCCAATAATCCTTGAAGCAATGGATTTTCCAGAGCCAGTAATAAATGTAGCTATCGAGCCAAAGACAAAAGACGCTCAAGAAAAGATGGGAATGGCATTAGCTAAATTAGCTGAAGAAGATCCTACTTTTAAGACTTGGACTGATACAGAAACTGGTCAAACAATCATAGCTGGTATGGGAGAACTTCACTTAGAAATAATTGTTGATAGACTTACAAGAGAATTCAAAGTTGAATGTAATGTTGGAGCTCCACAAGTTGCATACAAAGAAACAATTAGAAATGCTGTTAAAGCTGAAGCTAAGTATGCTAAACAATCAGGAGGTAAAGGACAATACGGTCATGCTGTGATTGAAATGGAACCAACTGAAGGTGAATATGAATTTGTAAATGCAGTTGTAGGTGGTGCTATTCCTAAGGAATATATTCCAGCTATCGATGCAGGTATCAAAGAAGCTGCATTGACTGGTATAATTGCAGGATATAATGTTATTAATTTTAAAGTTAAGCTAGTACATGGTTCATACCATGAAGTTGACTCATCTGAAATGGCATTTAAAATTGCGGGATCTATGGCATTTAAGAATGCTATGGCTAAAGCAAATCCAGTAATTCTTGAACCTATGATGAAAGTTGAAGTAACAGTTCCTGAAGAATATATGGGAGATGTTATTGGAGATATTAATTCAAGAAGAGGTCAAATGGAAGGCATGGAAGCTCTTAATGGAGCACAAGTTATAAGAGCATTTGTACCATTATCAGAAATGTTTGGATATGCAACTTCATTAAGATCTAGAACACAAGGTAGAGGTGTTTACTCAATGGTATCTGATCACTACGAAGAAGTTCCAAAAAATATTCAAGAACAAATTGCTGGGAACAGAACTAAATAATTATTGATGATATATATTCAAATTATTTTTTATATAATATAGTAAAAAAATTTGGATAACAAATGTAGATATAAAAATATCTATCAGTTATAATATTTACGAAAAGATTCTTTTAATTAATGTCTATAAGGGAGGAAAATTATAATGGCAAAAGCAAAGTATGAAAGAACCAAACCACATGTTAATATTGGAACAATAGGTCACGTAGATCATGGTAAGACAACATTAACAGCAGCAATAACAACAGTATTATCAAAGAAGGGTTTTGCACAAGCCTTTGATTATGCAGCAATAGATAAAGCACCAGAGGAAAAAGAAAGAGGAATTACAATTAATACATCACACGTTGAGTATCAAACAGAAAATAGACATTATGCTCACGTTGACTGTCCAGGACATGCTGACTATGTTAAGAACATGATTACAGGAGCAGCACAAATGGATGGAGCTATCTTAGTTGTATCAGCAGCAGATGGTCCAATGCCACAAACAAGAGAACATATATTATTAGGATCAAGAGTTGGAATAGAATATATGGTAGTATTCTTAAACAAAGCTGATATGGTAGATGATCCAGAATTATTAGAATTAGTTGAAATGGAAGTTAGAGAATTATTAAGTGAATATGATTTCCCAGGAGATGATATTCCAGTAATAACAGGATCAGCATTAAAAGCATTAGAAAATCCAGAAGATGCAGAAGCAACTAAGTGCATAAATGAATTAATGGAAGCTGTAGATAGTTATATACCAACACCAGAAAGAGCTACAGATAAGCCATTCTTAATGCCAATAGAAGATGTATTCACAATTACTGGTAGAGGAACAGTTGCAACAGGAAGAGTTGAAGCTGGAGTACTTCACGTTGGAGACGAAGTAGAAATCGTTGGATTAAGTGAAGAAAAGAAGAAAGTTGTAGTAACTGGAATTGAAATGTTCAGAAAGTTATTAGACGATGCGCAAGCAGGAGATAATATCGGAGCATTATTAAGAGGAGTACAAAGAGCTGACATCCAAAGAGGTCAAGTTCTAGCAGTACCAAACTCAGTACATCCACATACTAACTTCGTAGGTCAAGTATATGTATTAAAGAAAGAAGAAGGCGGAAGACATACACCATTCTTTGATGGATATAGACCACAATTTTATTTCAGAACAACAGATGTAACAGGATCAATAAAATTACCAGATGGAATGGAAATGGTAATGCCAGGAGACCACATTGACATGAAAGTAGAATTAATCACTCCAATCGCAATGGATGAAGGATTAAGATTTGCTATCAGAGAAGGTGGAAGAACAGTAGGTTCTGGAGTTGTTACTAGCATACAAAAATAAAAAAATATTTTAACATATAAGAGTGAGAAATTTAATTTCTTACTCTTATTTTATAATAAATAAATATTTTGATATTAAATTACATTTTATTAATAAGATCATAGTTAATTTCATACAATAATTTTTTTAATAAAAAAATATATTGATATTTTATTAAAATTCAATTAAAATGATAGAAGAATAAGATAGAGGTAAATAAAAAATAAAAAAAGTTAAAAAAATGTAAAAAAAAGCTTGAAAAGGCTATGCAACAATAGTATAATTAAGAAGTTGCATAGCATACAGCGATGAATCAAGAGGTTGCCGGACTTCCGGGTAATTCTTGATGAGTAAGTTTGGATCTAGAATCCGACGACAGGGATTAGGTATACTGTTGGAACAATAAGAAACACCTGGAACAGTTTACAGAATAACCGCTGTTGTGCGTTAGAAGTAAAACGTACATAAAAAGGAGGGAAATGAAATGTCAAAGCAAAAAATAAGAATTAGATTAAAGGCTTTTGATCATACAATATTAGATCAATCAGCTGAAAAAATTGTTGAAACTGCAAAAACAACAGGAGCTAAGGTTGTAGGTCCAGTACCATTACCTACTGAAAAAGATGTTGTTACAGTATTAAGAGCAGTTCATAAGTACAAAGATTCAAGAGAACAATTTGAGATAAGAACTCATAAGAGATTAATCGATATTGTTAATCCATCACCTAAAACTGTTGATGCATTAATGAGATTAAATCTTCCAGCTGGTGTTGATATAGAAATCAAACTATAATACTGGAAATAAAATATAAAACGGCTAGTTATGATTGTTAACAATCCGCTAATTAGTTTGGGAGGTGTAAATACATGAAAAAAGCTATAATAGGAAAGAAAATAGGGATGACACAAATTTTCGATGAAAATGGCAAAGTAGTACCTGTAACTGTAGTAGAAGCTGGCCCATGTGTTGTTGTTCAAAAGAAAACATCAGATAATGATGGTTATGAAGCAATACAAGTTGGTTTTGAAGAAATAAGAGAAAAGTTAGTTAATAAGCCAAGAAAAGGTCATTTTGCTAAAGCTGGAACTACTTTAAGAAGAACTCTTAAAGAATTCAGACTTGATGATATAAGCCAATATGAAGTTGGTCAAGAAATAAAGGCTGATGTATTTGAAGTAGGAGATAAAGTAGATGTATCTGCTGTTTCTAAAGGAAAGGGGTTCCAAGGTGTTATTAAGAGATGGAATCAACAAAGAGGACCTATGACTCATGGTTCTAAGTTCCATAGAGCACCAGGTTCAATGGGAGCTTCATCAGATCCATCTAGAACATTCAAGAATAAGAGAATGCCAGGACATATGGGATCTGTTAATACAACAGTAATTAATTTAGAAGTTGTTAAAGTAATAGCTGAAAAGAATTTAATACTAATTAAGGGCGGAATCCCAGGACCTAATAAGGGTAGAGTAGTAATTAAAGATTCAGCGAGAGCTTAATTTCTTTGAAGAAAGGAGGAAATAGAATGCCTACAGTAGGAGTATTTAATAAAGAAGGAAATAAAGTTTCAGATATGGAACTAAGCGAAAGCGTATTTGCAGTAGAAGTTAATGAATATGCATTACATCAAGTAGTAGTAGCATTATTAGCTAACAAGAGACAAGGAACTCAATCAACTAAAACTAGATCTGAAGTTAGAGGAGGCGGAGCTAAGCCTTGGAGACAAAAGGGTACTGGAAGAGCAAGACAAGGTTCTATCAGAGCACCTCAATGGATTAAAGGTGGTATTGTATTCGCACCAAAGCCAAGAGACTACAGAGTTTCAGTTCCAAAGAGTATGAGAAAAGTTGCTATGAAATCTGCTTTAACTAGCAAGGTTCAAGATAATCAAATGATTATTCTTGATTCATTAAATTTTGAAACACCAAAAACTAAAAACATAGTAGAAATGTTAAAAGCTTTAGAAGCTAATAAAGCATTAATCATAACAGCAGAATCAAATGAATTTGTTTATAAATCAGCAAGAAATATTCAAGGAATAAGTATTATTCCAGCAAACAACATCAATGTTTATGATTTATTAAAATATGACAAATTAATCATAACTAAAGAAGCTGTATCAAAAATTGAGGAGGTGTACGCATAATGAAATTAACAAGCCATGATATAATTAGAAAGCCAGTTATAACTGAAAAAAGTATGGCGTCTATGGCCGAAAAGAAGTACACTTTCATAGTTCATGCTGATGCTAATAAATCTCAAATAAAGAGAGCTGTGGAAGAAGTTTTCAATGTTAAAGTTGAAGATGTTAATACTATAAACGGTTTAGGAAAAACTAAAAGAATGGGCGTACATGTAGGTAAAAGATCAGACTACAAAAAGGCTATTGTTAAATTAACTGAAGAAAGCAATGGAATTGAATTCTTTGAAGGAATGCAATAGTACATTAAGGCGATTATTGGTGATGAGCACCAGAGAAGCTTGAAAAAGGAGGAAATTTTAAATGGCAGTTAAAAAGTATAACCCGATTACACCATCAAGAAGACAAATGACTATGCCAACTTTTGAAGAAATAACTTCACAAGAACCAGAAAAGTCACTTCTTGTTTCATTAAAGGTTAAAGCGGGTAGAAATAATCAAGGTAAAATCACTGTTAGACATCGTGGTGGTACTGTTAAAAGAAAGTACAGAATAATAGATTTCAAAAGAAACAAAGATACAGTTCCAGCAACAGTTGCAACTATAGAATATGATCCAAACAGAACAGCGTATATTGCACTTGTTGTATATACAGATGGAGAAAAAAGATATATTCTTGCACCAGCAGGATTAAAAGTTGGAGATGTTATAGAATCAGGAGTTAACGCTGATATTAAACCAGGTAATGCTCTTCCATTAAAGAACATACCAGTTGGTACAGTTATTCATAATATCGAATTACAAAGAGGAAAAGGTGGCCAATTAGTTAGAGCGGCTGGTAACTCAGCACAATTAATGGCTAAAGAAGGAGATTATGCAACTCTTAGATTACCATCAGGTGAAATGAGATATGTAAGAATCGAATGTAGAGCTACAATTGGAACACTTTCTAATGCAACTAACGATATTGTTAATATTGGTAAGGCAGGTAGAAAAAGACATATGGGATGGAGACCAACAGTTAGAGGTTCTGTAATGAATCCTAATGATCACCCTCATGGTGGTGGTGAAGGTAAATCTCCAGTTGGTAGACCAAGTCCAGTTACTCCATGGGGTAAACCAGCACTTGGATACAAAACTAGAAAGAATAAGAAGTATTCTGATAAATTTATCATCAAAGATAGAAGAACTAAGTAGTCTGGGGAGAATAGTAATTTCTCTTCGAAACTTAGAACTTAGCATTTATGAAGGGAGGCATATTAGTGAGTAGATCAACAAAGAAAGCACCTTTTGTTCATGAAGGACTTTTTAAGAAGATAGAAGAAATGAATGGTAATGGAGAAAAAAAGGTTATTAAAACTTGGTCAAGAAGTTCAACAATTTTCCCACAATTTATAGGTCACACAGTTGCTGTGCATGACGGAAGAAAGCATGTACCAGTATATATATCAGAAGATATGGTGGGTCATAAGTTAGGCGAATTTGTATTAACTAGAACTTTTAAAGGCCATATTGCAGATAAAACATCAAAAAGATAGCCTGGAAAGGAGGATCATAAATGGAAGCTAGAGCTATAGCAAAATATATTAGAATGTCTCCAACAAAAGTAGGAGTAATTCTTGATTTAATAAGAGGAAAACAAGTTAACGAAGCTTTTGCTATTTTACAATTTACTCCAAGAGAAGCAGCAGTAGTAATTAACAAAGTTTTAAAATCAGCTGTTGCCAATGCAGAAAATAACTTGGAATTAAATGCTGATAACTTATATGTATCACAATGTTACGTTGGTTCAGGATCAACATTAAAAAGATTCCAACCTCATGCTCAAGGTAGAGCATTCAAAATTTTAAAGAAAACAAGCAATATAACAGTAATTGTTAAAGAAAGAGCTTAGTTTATAAAAGGAGGGAAAAGCAAGTGGGTCAAAAAGTAAATCCTCATGGCCTTAGAGTAGGTGTTATCAAGGGATGGAACGCAAAATGGTATGCTAATAAAAAGAATTTTGCGGATAATCTTATAGAAGATAATCAAATTAGAAAATTTGTTAAAAAAGAACTTTTTTCAGCAGGTATTTCTAAAATAGAAATCGAAAGAGCCGCTAAAAGAGTTAAATTAAACATATATACAGCAAAGCCAGGTGTCGTTATAGGTAAAGGTGGATCAGGAATTGAAAGCTTGAAAAATAAATTAACTCAATTTGTTAATGGCAAAAACATTTTAATTAACATAGTTGAAGTTAAAAGTGCAGAATCTGATGCTCAATTAATGGCAGAAAATATTGCAGCTCAATTAGAAAAGAGAATTTCATTTAGAAGAGCTATGAAGCAAACAATGCAAAGAGCTATGAAACATGGAATAAAGGGTGTAAAAACTGCATGCGCTGGTAGATTAGGTGGAGCTGAAATAGCAAGAACTGAACATTATCATGAAGGAACAATTCCACTACAAACATTAAGAGCTGATATTGATTATGGATTTGCTGAAGCAGATACAACATATGGAAAAATCGGAGTTAAGGTTTGGGTTTATAATGGAGAAGTTCTTCCAACTAAGAAAGTAGAAAAGGAAGAGGCTAACGCATAGGAAAGGAGGAATAGATCATGTTAATGCCTAAAAGGGTAAAACATCGTAAGGTGCAACGTGGTAGAATGAAAGGTAAAGCAACAAGAGGTAATTTCTTAGCTTATGGAGATTATGGAATCCAAGCACTAAATTGTGGATGGATTACAAGCAACCAAATTGAAGCTGCCAGAATTGCTATCAATAGATACATTAAAAGAGGTGGAAAACTTTGGATAAAGATTTTCCCAGATAAACCAGTTACAGAAAAACCAGCTGAAACAAGAATGGGTTCAGGTAAAGGATCACCAGAATATTGGGTTGCAGTAGTTAAGCCAGGTAGAGTACTATTTGAATTATCAGGAGTACCAGAAGAAACTGCAAGAGAAGCAATGAGACTTGCTTCACATAAACTTCCTGTAAAAACAAAATTTGTTTCAAAAAGAGATTTTGAGGAAATGGGTGGTGAAGAATAATGAAGGCTAGAGAATTAAAAGAATTGAAATCAAGCAATCCTCAAGATTTAACAGTTAAATTAGGCGATCTTAAAGCTGAATTATTTAACTTAAGATTTCAATTAGCTACAGGACAATTAGAAAATCCAATGAGAATAAAAGAAGTTAAGAAGTCTATAGCCCAAATAAAAACCATCTTAAGAGAAGAAGAATTGAAGGCATTGGAACAATAAAAGTTGGAAGGAGGTAAGCCCTAATGGAAAGATCGTTAAGAAAGAAAAGAATTGGTAGGGTTGTTTCTGATAAAATGGAAAAGACTATTGTAGTTGCAGTTGAAACTAAGGTTAGACATCCGCTATATGGAAAAACAGTAAATAAGACTACAAAGTTTAAAGTACATGATGAAAATAATGAAGCTAAAATTAATGATAGAGTATCAATAATGGAAACTAGACCTTTATCTAAAGATAAGAGATGGAGACTTGTTGAAATAGTTGAAAAAGCTAAATAGCTTTAAAACTGAAAGGAGGGTAATTTTATGATACAACAACAAACCAAATTAAAAGTTGCAGATAATTCAGGTGCAAAAGAGATTATGTGTATAAGAGTCTTAGGCGGATCTAAAAGAAAGTTTGGTAATATCGGTGATGTTATAGTAGCTAGCGTTAAAAGTGCAACACCAGGTGGAGTTGTTAAAAAAGGTGAAGTTGTAAAGGCAGTTGTAGTTAGATCAGTAAAAGGTGTAAGAAGAGCCGATGGTTCATATATTAAATTTGATGAAAATGCAGCAGTTATAATCAAAGATGATAAACAACCAAAAGGAACTCGTATCTTTGGACCTGTTGCTAGGGAGCTAAGAGATAAAGAATTCAATAAGATTTTATCATTAGCACCAGAAGTTCTATAAGAGGAGGTGGCTAACTTGAAGATACATGTTAAAAAGAATGATACAGTTATTGTTATATCAGGAAAAGATAAGGGCAAGACTGGTGAAGTGTTAAAAGCATATCCAAAAACAGGAAAAATTCTTGTTCAAGGAATTCATATAGTAAAGAAACATCAAAAAGCTAATAAGAGTCAAGTTGAGAGCGCTATAATTGAAAAAGAAGCAGCAATCAACAGCTCAAAAGTTATGTTATATTGTAACAAATGTAAGAATGCAACTAGAATTAGTAACAAAATCTTAGATGATGGTACTAAGGTCAGAGTATGTAAAAAATGCGGAGAAACATTCTAAAATTTGAAAGGAGGTAACTAATATGACAAGACTTCAAGAAAAATATCAAAAAGAAGTAATTCCAGCTATGATTGAAAAGTTCGGATACAAAAATATAATGGAAGTTCCAAAGCTTGAGAAGATTGTAATCAACATGGGAGTTGGAGAAGCTAAAGAAAATCAAAAGGTCTTAGAATCAGCAGTTAATGATTTAACTTTGATTGCAGGTCAAAAGCCTGTATTAACAAGAGCAAAGAAATCTGTAGCTAACTTTAAAATTAGAGAAAACATGCCATTAGGGTGTAAGGTTACTCTAAGAAAAGCTCAAATGTTTGAATTTGCAGATAAGTTAATGAGTATTGCATTACCAAGAGTTAGAGATTTCAGAGGAGTTTCAAGCAAGGCATTTGATGGTAGAGGAAATTATTCATTAGGAATTAAAGAGCAATTAATATTCCCAGAAATAGAATATGATAAGATTGATAAGGTTAGAGGAATGGATATAATCTTCGTTACTTCAGCAAATACTGACGAAGAAGCTAGGGAATTATTAAGATTCCTTGGAATGCCATTTGCTCAATAATAAGGAGGTAAACACATTGGCACGTAAAGCTATTATTGAAAAGTGGAGCAAAACTCCTAAATTTAAAACACAAGCTTATACAAGATGTAGAATATGTGGAAGACCACATTCTGTATTAAAGAAATATGGAGTATGCCGTATTTGTTTTAGAGAACTTGCTTATAAGGGCGAAATTCCAGGTTGTAGAAAAGCAAGTTGGTAATAGATACAATGTAACGAAAGGAGGCACATTAGAATGGTTATGACAGATCCTATAGCAGATTTATTAACTCGTGTAAGAAATGCTAACGCTGTAAGACATGAAGTGGTAGAGGTACCTTCTTCAACTATAAAGAAGGAAATTGCAAATATATTATTACAAGAGGGTTATATAAAAGAAATAAATGAATATAACGACGGAGTTGTTCCAATGTTAAGATTATCTCTTAAATATGGAGCTAACAAAGAAAGAGTTATAACTGGTATTAAGAGAATTTCTAAACCAGGATTAAGAGTTTATTGCAAAAAAGATGAAGTACCAAAGGTTCTTAATGGATTAGGAATCGCTGTTGTTTCAACTTCAAATGGAATAATGGTAGATAGAGAAGCTAGAAAAAACAGTTTAGGTGGAGAAGTAATCTGTTACGTTTGGTAATATTTTAGATAAATTAAACTAAATAAAATTGTGATGGATATACAATTTTTAAATAATACAGGAGGTGCAATTATGTCAAGAGTAGGTAGATTACCAATAGCTATTCCTGCTGATGTGACTGTTACTGTAACGCCAGAAAACCTTGTTACAGTTAAGGGACCAAAAGGTGAATTAGTTAAAACTATGCATAAAGATATTAGCATAGCTGTTGAAAACAATGAAGTAATTGTTACTAGACATAGTGAACAAAAAGAACACAGAGCTCTTCACGGTTTAACAAGAGCATTAATTAATAATATGGTAATCGGAGTAAAAGAAGGTTATCAAAAGACTTTAGATTTAGTTGGTGTTGGTTATAGAGCTCAATTACAAGGGAAAAAACTTGTAATGAACCTTGGATATTCACATCCAGTTGAAATTGAACCAATTGACGGAATCACATTCGAAACTCCAGCTGCAACTAAAGTAATAATTCGTGGAATAGATAAAGAAAAAGTTGGATTTGCAGCAGCAGATATAAGAAAATGGAGAGTACCAGAACCATATAAGGGTAAAGGTATTAAATATGAGAATGAAGTGATCAGACGTAAAGAAGGTAAGACTGGTAAGAAATAATAGAAAGGAGTGAGTTTTATGTTCAAAAAGGTAGACAAAAAAGCAAGCAGAGAAAAACGTCACCTTAGAGTTCGTAAAAAAGTTTTTGGAACTGCGGAAAGACCAAGACTTTCAGTTTTTAAGAGTGAAAAGAATATATATGCACAAGTTATAGATGATATAAATGGTGTTACATTAGTAGCTGCTTCAAGTTTAGATAAAGATTTTGCTGCTAAAGGCGGAACTAAAGAAGGTGCTAAACTTGTAGGAGAAGTAGTTGCCAAAAGAGCTATAGACAAAGGAATTGATGTAGTGGTATTTGACAGAGGTGGATACATATATCACGGAAGAGTTCAAGAATTAGCACAAGCAGCTAGAGAAGCAGGCTTGAAATTCTAATATACGAGGAGGGAAATAAATGAGAATCGATCCTAGTACACTAGACCTTAAAGAAAAGGTTGTTTTTATAAACAGAGTTACTAAGGTTGTTAAGGGTGGTAGAAACTTCAGATTCAGCGCTCTAGTTGTTGTCGGAGACGAGAACGGACACGTTGGTGTTGGAATGGGTAAGTCAATCGAAATCCCAGAAGCAATTAAAAAAGGAATAGAAGATGCTAAGAAAAACTTAGTAAGCGTTGCAATGGTAGGAACATCAATTCCTCACAGAGTTAACGGTAAATTTGGAACTGCAAATGTTCTAATTATGCCAGCTAAAGAAGGTACAGGAGTTCTTGCAGGAGGCCCAGCAAGAGCAGTACTTGAATTAGCAGGATTAAAGGATGTTAGAGCTAAATCATTAGGTTCAAACAATCCTAATAACATGGTAAATGCAACAATAAACGGATTAGCTAGTTTAAGAACAGCAGAAGATATCGCTAAATTAAGAGGTAAATCTGTAGAAGAAATATTAGGTTAGGAGGTATTGCAATGGCTAAATTAAGAGTTACATTAGTAAAGAGCTTAATCGGTAGAAAGAAAGACCATATCGCTACAGCAAATGCTCTTGGACTTAAAAAAATAGGTAAAATAGTAGAACCTGAGGCAACACCTCAAGTACAAGGTATGATAAAAAAGATAGAATATCTATTAAAAGTAGAAGAAGTATAGAATAAGGAGGTGTACTGAATATGAAACTTCACGAATTGAAACCAGCAGAAGGTAGCAAAAAAGCACCTAAAAGAATTGGTAGAGGTACTGGTTCTGGCACAGGAAGAAATGCTGGTAAAGGTGAAAAAGGTCAAAATGCAAGATCAGGTGGTGGCGTAAGACCTGGTTTTGAAGGCGGTCAAATGCCTTTATATAGAAGACTTCCAAAGAGAGGGTTTACAAACATTTTTGCAAAGAAAATTGTTAGCATAAATCTTGACAGATTAAATATGTTTGAAAATGGTACAGAAATTACTCCAGAAGTATTACTTGAAAATAGAGTTATAAGTAAAGTATTAGATGGAGTAAAGATTCTTGGAAACGGAACATTAGAAAAAAGCTTAACAGTTAAAGGATGTAAGTTCTCTAAGTCTGCTATAGAAAAAATTGAAGCAGCTGGGGGAAAAGTCGAGGTGATTTAAAGTGCTTCAGACTCTACGAAATGCATTTAAAGTTCCTGAACTTAGGAAAAAGATTTTATGGACTATATTACTAGTTGCAATTTTCAGGATGGGAAGCCATATTCCTCTTCCTGGAATTAATTCTGAGTATTTAAAAAGCCTATCTCAATCCGGAGGTCTATTAGGATTTTATGATATGATTTCTGGAGGTGCTTTTAGCAGATCTAGTATATTAGCATTAGGTGTTATGCCATATATTAATGCATCAATCATAGTTCAATTATTGACTGTTGCAATTCCTCAGTTAGAACAACTTTCTAAAGAGGGCCAGAATGGAAGAAAAAAGATACAAGAGGCAACACGTTACGTATCTTTTGTAATATCTTTTGTATTAGCATATGGAATATTTGCAACAATTTCAAGTAGTGGTGCAACAGCAGGATTACAATTAACACAAAAAGTAATTGTTGTTTTTGCATTAGTAGTTGGGTCAACATTCTGTATGTGGTTAGGTGATCAACTTACAGTTAAAGGCATTGGTAATGGAACATCTGTATTGATATTTGTTAATATTATTTCAAGGGTGCCAGTAACAATTGCTTCAATGATGACACTTAAAGAATCAGGAAGTGCAAGTATAGTAGAAATTGTATTATTTGGAGTATTCATTGTGTTAATGCTTGCAACGATTTTATATTTTTCTTTATCAGAAAGAAGAATACCTGTGCAATATGCTGGGAAATTCTCTTCTGGAAATAATAATATGGTAAAATCACAATCAACACATATTCCGTTAAGTATAATTGGTTCAGCTGTTCTTGCAATTATATTCTCTATGTCAGTAATGGAGTTTCCAAAAACAATAGCAACATTGTTTGGTGGAGATAAAGAATGGGCAAAGTGGATATTGACTAATAATACATCTATATTTAATCAAAAAAGTTGGATGTATATAGTATTATATGCAATACTTACAGTATTTTTTAATTGGTTTTATACTCAGATTACGTTTAAGCCAGATGAAATGTCTGAAAACTTACACAAATCAGCTGGTTTTGTACCAGGAGTAAGACCAGGCGAAGAAACCACAATATATTTTGAAAGAGTTCTTAATAGACTATCATTTATTGGAGGAATATTAGCAGCATTTTTAGCTATTACACCAACAATTATTCAAAATTATACACAATTTCAAAATATATCTTTTTCAGGAACTGGATTATTGATTGTTATAAATGTTGCATTAGATTTCACTAGAAAAGTAGAATCGCAAATGGTAGTTAGGCACTATAAGGGATTTCTTAAATAGAATAGAATAAATGGAGATGAAGCCGGTGAAGATAGTATTACTAGGTCCTCCTGGAGCTGGAAAAGGAACACAGGCTAAATCAATCAGTAATAAATATTTGATACCACATATTTCTACAGGAGATATTTTTAGAAAAAACATTTCTGAAAACACTCCTTTAGGAATAGAAGCAAAGAGTTATATGGATAAAGGACAATTAGTTCCTGATGAAGTTACTATTAACATGGTTAAAGATAGACTGCAACAGGATGATTGCAATGATGGATATTTATTAGATGGTTTTCCTAGAACTGTGATTCAAGCTGATGCTCTTAACAACTTTCTTATAGAAAGAGGCGAACAATTAGATACTGCATTATTAATAAAGGTACCTAATGAGTTTATCCTAGAAAGAATGACTGGTAGAAGAGTATGTCCATCTTGTGGAGCAAGTTATCATGTTAAATTTAATCCTCCAACAAATGAAGGAAAATGTGATTTGTGTGGAAGTGAAGTTATACAAAGAAAAGACGATACAGTAGAAACTGTAAAGGAAAGATTGGATGTATATCAAAGAGAAACACAACCATTAATTGAATTTTATAGTGAAAAACAATTGCTTTCAGAAGTAAATGGTACAAAAGCTATTAATGATGTTTTCAGAGGGATATGTGAAATATTGGGGAAAAATAAGTAATGATTATTATAAAGAATCATGATGAAATAACCCTAATGAAAAAGGCAGGCAGAATAGTAGGAGAAACATTGCTATTGCTTGAAAAAGAGGTAAAACCTGGTGTAAAAACTGCAGACTTGGATAGAATAGCAGAAGAATTTATAACTAAGCATGGAGCAAAACCTTCATTTAAAGGCTTATATGGTTTTCCTTCGTCACTATGTATTTCAGTAAATGAGCAAGTAATACATGGATTTCCAGGAGCATATGTTCTTAGAGAAGGAGATATAGTTAGCATTGACTGTGGGGCATTTTTTGATGGATTCCATGGAGATGCAGCAAGAACCTTCTCAGTTGGAAATATTTCAGTAAATGCTCAAAAATTAATTGATATAACAAAAGAAAGTTTTTTTCAAGGTATAAAGTTTGCCAAAGAAGGAAATAAATTAACTGATATATCATATGGGATACAAAGCTACGTAGAAGCAGCAGGTTTCTCAGTTGTAAGAGATTTTGTAGGTCATGGGATTGGAAGAAAAGTTCATGAAGATCCCAATGTACCTAATTTCGGTAAATCTGGTAGGGGTCCAAAGCTACTTGAAGGTATGGTTTTAGCAATAGAACCTATGATTAATGCAGGTACTCATAAAGTGAAAACTTTAAAAGATGGATGGACAGTTGTAACAACAGATTCTTCTCTGTCAGCTCATTATGAGAATACAGTTGCAATTTTATCAGATGGACCTGAAATATTAACACTGATTAAGTAGAAAAAAGAGTGTTGCTTAGTTATAAATTTGCATAATACCATTGTGGTAGTGTTGATTTATACTAAGGTAATCATAGAGGTGAAAAATTTGCAAAACAATGACTTGATTGGAAAAGTAGTACTTTCAAAAGCAGGAAGAGATATAGATCACTTATATGTTGTTGTTAGGCAGATAGATAACAATTATGTATTACTAGTTAATGGGAATACAAAGTTAATTAAGATGCCTAAGAAGAAAAAGATTAAACACTTAAGTATTTTAGAGGATATAGATGATGAATTATTATCATCAATACAATCATGCGACAAGAGTACTGATTTAAAAATTAAGAGATTCCTAAAGTTAAGAGGCATTGTTAAGGAGGGTTGATTACCTTATGTCAAAAGATGACGTTATAGAAATGGAAGGTAGAGTACTAGAATCTTTACCAAATGCCATGTTTCAAGTTGAACTTGAAAGTGGGCATAAGATTCTTGCACATATATCAGGTAAATTAAGAATGAACTTTATAAGAATTTTACCAGGAGATAAAGTTACAGTAGAGCTTTCTCCTTATGATTTAACAAGAGGTAGAATTACATGGAGAGCTAAATAAAGGTAGATATAATTAAAATTATTATCTATCACAAAAGTAATATGAGGAGGGTTAGCTATGAAAGTAAGACCATCAGTTAAGCCTATTTGTGAAAAGTGCAAAGTAATAAGAAGAAAAGGGAAAGTCATGGTAATCTGTGAAAACCCTAAGCACAAGCAAAAACAAGGCTAATGATCAAGTTTACAATATTATTTACATTAAATAAATGTAAATAATATTGACATTTCAGCAAAAGTCAAATATGATTATATAGTCGTTTAATTAATCAACAATAAATTTTAGGGCGGCTGACAATAGAAATTATCTATTGACCTAGAATTTTATTATAAATATAAAATCAACTTTTATACATTTCAATTATCAGGAGGTGTAAATTTTAATGGCAAGAATATCAGGTATTGACCTACCAAGAGAAAAAAGAGTTGAAATAGGTTTAACTTATATATATGGAATAGGGTTAACAACTTCACAAAAAATCTTAACTGTAACTGGAATTAATGCAGATACAAGAGTTAAAGATTTATCAGAAGAAGAAGTTAATGAAATCAGAACTTATATCAACAAGAATTTAATGGTTGAAGGTGACTTAAGAAGAGACATCGCTATGAATATCAAGAGATTAGTAGACATAGGAACATACAGAGGAATTAGACATAGAAAAGGCCTTCCAGTAAGAGGACAAAAAACTAAGACTAATGCAAGAACAAGAAAAGGTCCTAAGAAAACAATGGCAAATAAGAAGAAATAGTAAGGAGGGAAGATAATGGCAGCTCAAAAAAAAGTTAAGAAAACTAGAAGAAGAAAAGAAAGAAAGAATGTTGAGCATGGTGCTGCACACATTAAGTCAACTTTTAATAATTCAATAGTTACTTTAACAGACGCAGTAGGAAATGCTTTATCATGGTCAAGTGCAGGCGCATTAGGCTTTAGAGGATCAAGAAAGAGCACTCCATTTGCAGCTCAAATGGCAGCAGAAACTGCAGCTAAAGTAGCAATGGAACATGGCTTAAAAAGTATAGAGGTTTATGTTAAAGGACCTGGTTCAGGAAGAGAAGCAGCTATAAGATCCTTACAAGCAGCAGGACTAGAGGTAACTTTAATTAAAGATGTTACTCCAATACCACATAATGGTTGTAGACCACCAAAGAGAAGAAGAGTCTAATTATAACTGTAATAGGAGGTGTAATTTAATGGCTAGATATACTGGCGCTACATGTAGATTATGTAGAAGAGAAGGTATGAAACTTTTCCTTAAGGGCGATAGATGTTTTACAGATAAATGTGCTTTTGTTAGAAGAAGCTATGCACCAGGACAACATGGAGCAAGTAAAAAGAAAATATCAAACTATGGAATTCAATTAAGAGAAAAGCAAAAAGCAAAAAGAATTTATGGAATATTAGAAAGCCAATTCAGTGCATATTATGAAAAAGCTGACCATATTCAAGGTATAACAGGTGAAAACTTACTTAGACTATTAGAAATGAGACTTGATAACGTAGTTTATAGATTAGGTTACGGTGCATCAAGAAATGAAGCTAGACAATTAGTAACTCATGGACATTTCTTAGTAAATGGCAGAAAAGTTGACATTTGTTCATACAAGGTTTCAATTAATGATGTTATTACTGTATGTGAAAAGAGCAAATCAAGTGAAAAGTTTAAAACTTTTATGGAAAATCCAAAAACTTTACCAAAATGGTTAGAAGCTAATGTTGATAATTATGAAGGAAAAGTAGTTGCAGAGCCATCAAGAGAAGATATAGATGTGCCTGTTAACGAAACACTTATTGTTGAGTTATACAGTAAATAATATATTTATATTTGTTAGAGAAATTTATCACAATATATGCAAATATAGAATCAGTTGCCCTCATAATAAGGTTGCCATTTATAAAATAAGGAGGGTTTGTCAATGTTAGAAATCGAAAAGCCGATAATAGAATGCATAGAAGCTAATGAAGATGGTACGTATGGTAAATATGTTGTTGAACCACTTGAAAGAGGATATGGTATTACATTAGGGAATGCTTTAAGAAGAATATTATTATCATCTCTTCCAGGAACTGCAACAACTTCTGTCAAAATCGATGGAGTACTTCATGAGTTTTCTACTGTTCAAGGAGTTAAAGAAGATGTTACTGAATTAATTCTTAACGTGAAATCATTAGCTCTAAAAATGAATGGTGAAGGTCCAAAAGTTATTTATATTGATGCTAAAGGACCAGGTGAAATTACTGGAGCTGATATAAAGACTGATGGAGATGTTGAAGTTGTTAATAAGGATTTACATATTGCAACTTTAGACAACGATGGAAGACTTTATATGGAATTAACAGTTAACAAGGGAAGAGGATATGTTACTCAAAATAAAAATAAGAGTGATGAGTTACCAATTTCAGCAATAGCAGTTGATTCTATTTATACACCAGTAAAAAGAGTTAATTTTACTGTTGACAACACAAGAGTTGGTCAAATTACTGATTATGATAAATTAACTTTAGAAATTTGGACTAATGGTACTGTGAAAATAGATGAAGCTATTAGTTTGTCAGCAAAAATACTTATTGAACATTTTAAGTTATTTATGTCATTGACAGATAACACCAATGATGTTGAAATAATGATAGAAAAAGAAGATGATAAGAAAGAAAAAGTCCTAGAGATGACTGTAGAAGAACTTGATTTATCAGTTAGATCATATAACTGTTTAAAAAGAGCGGGAATTAATACAGTTCAAGAACTTGCCACAAAATCTATGGATGATATGATGAAGGTAAGGAATCTAGGAAAGAAATCTTTAGAAGAAGTTGAAAGAAAGCTTAAAGAGTTAGGCTTATGTCTAACTCTATACGAGGAGTAAGGAGGTAAATCCATGGCAGGTTATCGTAAACTAGGTCTTCCAACAGACCAAAGAAAAGCTATGCTAAGAAATCTTGTTACTAGTCTTTTAAAACATGGTAAAATAGAAACAACTGATACAAGAGCTAAAGAAACTAGATCAATAGCAGAAAAAATGATTACTCTTGGAAAAAGAGGAGATCTTCATGCTAGAAGACAAGTTCTATCTTTTGTTCAAGAAGAATTAGTTGTTAAGAATTTATTTGATAATGTAGCTCCAAAGTACGCTGATAGAAATGGCGGATACACAAGAATAATTAAAAAAGGTCCTCGAAGAGGGGACGGAGCAGAGATAGTAATACTTGAATTAGTATAATACTAATGGGGATTAAGTTTAGACTTAATCCCCATTTTAACATAAAAAATTAAACTATTACCATTAAGTTAATATATTATAGAGCGGTTTTTTAAAATATTGATAAAAGTACATACTGTTTATTGAATAAATAAGATTTTCAGATATAATAGTATAATGTATATATAGTTATAGTTATTATTAAAAACATTTGTATAATATATTAACAATAAAACATTATGGAGGTATACTATGAATGATGCAATGATAAAGTGCACGGATGTATATTTTAAATATATAAGAAACTCAGAAGGAGTTAGTGAAGAAAAATATGCAGTGAAAGATGTTAATCTAGAAGTGAAAAAGGGAGAGTTTTTAGTTATATTAGGTCATAATGGTTCAGGTAAATCAACAATAGCTAAACATATGAATGCATTAGTATTACCAACGGCAGGTACAGTAGTAGTAGATGGACTTAATACTAGTGATCCAGAGAATGTATGGAATATTAGATCTAAAGCAGGAATGGTATTTCAAAACCCAGATAATCAACTAGTTGCTACTATAGTTGAAGAAGATGTAGCTTTTGGACCTGAAAATTTGGGTGTTGAACCATCAGAAATTCGTAGAAGAGTTGATGAAAGCTTAGAAAAAGTAGGAATGAGTAAGTATAAGAGACATGCACCTCATCTTTTATCAGGTGGACAAAAACAGAGAATTGCTATAGCAGGAATGCTTGCAATTCAACCACAATGTATAATTTTTGATGAACCAACAGCAATGCTAGATCCATCTGGAAGAAGAGATGTTTTAAAAACTATAAAAGACCTTAATGAAAATTTTGGAATGACTATTGTATTAATAACACATTATATGGACGAAGCAGCTCAAGCTGATAGAATTATAGTAATGGATGAAGGAAGCATTAAAATGGAAGGTACACCTAGGGAAATATTTCCGCAAGTGGAGCGTATGAAAAAGATAGGACTAGATGTTCCGCAAGTTACTGAATTAGCTTATGAATTAAAAAGGGCAGGATTGGATATAAATGAAAAAATATTAAATGTAGATGAGATGGTGAATGAGTTATGTCAATTAAGATAGAAAATTTAACACATATATATATGCCCAAAAGCCCATTTGAAAAAATTGCATTAGATAATGTGTCTTTAGATATAAAAGATGGAGAATTTATTGCTTTAATTGGGCACACTGGTTCAGGCAAATCAACTTTAATTCAACATTTTAATGGATTATTAGAAGCTACTAGTGGGAAAATAATTGTTGATGGAGTAGATATTACTGATAAAAAGGCTAAATTAACTAACATACGTAAGAAGGTTGGTTTGGTATTTCAGTATCCGGAATATCAAATTTTTGAAGAGACTATAGCTAAGGACATCGAGTTTGGGCCTAGAAATTTAGGTCTTTCTGATAAGGAAATTCATAATAGAGTTATTAAATCTATGGAAATGGTTGGATTAGATTATGAAACTTATAAGGACAAATCACCATTTGACTTAAGTGGTGGACAAAAGAGAAGAGTTGCGATTGCAGGTGTTGTAGCAATGCAACCTACAACATTAATACTGGATGAGCCCACAGCAGGGCTAGATCCTAAAGGTAGGGATGACATATTAGATCAAATAAGTAAGCTACATAAAGACTATAATATGACTATAGTTATAGTTAGTCATAGCATGGAGGATGTTGCAAAGATTGCAGAAAGGATTATCGTAATGAATGATGGAAAAGTTGCATTGCAGGGAACTCCATCAGAAGTTTTTAAAGAAGTAGACATGTTAGAGAAAATAGGATTGGGTGTACCACAAGTAACATATTTACTTCGAGAGTTAAGAAAAAAAGGTTTTGATCTTTCAGACAATATATTTACAATAGAAGAGGCGAAGAAAGAAATTTTGTCTATTCTAAAGATAAATAAGGAAAAGGGGGAATAGACAAAACTATGTTGAAGAATATTACAATAGGACAGTATTTACCAGGAGATTCCTTTATTCATAAGTTAGATCCTAGAACGAAAATTCTAATATCAATACTCTTTATTGCATGTCTATTTATTATAAATAAATTTGTTGGATACACAATTATTATTGCATTTTTGCTTGTAGTAATATTTATAGCCAAAATTCCACTTAGATTTATTTTTAATGGATTAAAGCCAGTTTTTTTATTGGTAGTGTTAACAGCGGCTTTGAATATATTTATGATTACTGGTGCAGAGGGCACAGAAGTTTTGAGGATAGGATTTCTAAAAGTGTATCCAGAAGGGTTAAGTATTGCAGCTTTTATGGCTATTAGGTTAATTTTGTTGATAATAGGAACATCATTGTTAACATTAACTACGTCTCCTATTGAATTGACAGATGGAATTGAAAGATTACTTAAGCCAATTGGAAGGGAAATAGCTCATGAGTTAGCTATGATGATGACAATAGCACTAAGATTTATTCCTACATTAATAGATGAAACCGATAAGATAATGAAAGCTCAAAAGGCTAGGGGCGCTGATTTTGAATCAGGTGGAGTTATAAAGAAAGCTAAAAGTTTAGTACCAATATTAGTGCCTTTATTTATAAGTTCATTTAGAAGAGCTGATGAACTTGCTATGGCAATGGAAGCAAGGGGTTATAGAGGTGGCTCTGGAAGAACTAGAATGAAAGTATTAATGTTTTCATCTAAGGATGTAATTGCTTTTGTTGTATTTGGTGTATTAGTTGTATGGTGTTTAGTCGTTAGATTTGTATTAAGTTAAGATTAAGAGGATATAAATGAGAAATATAAAATTAATAATTGAATTTGATGGAAGTAATTTTTCTGGATGGCAAAGGCAACCTATAGGAAGAACTGTTCAAAGCGTAATAGAAATAGCAATATTTAAGGCTACAGGAGAAAATATTATAATTAATGGAAGTTCTAGGACTGATGCGGGGGTACATGCAAGAGGACTGGTTGCAAGCTTTTTTACTAATAGTACTATACCAGGAGATAAATTTAGAGAGGCTATAAATACAAGATTACCTGAGGATGTATCTATTATTAAATCCGAAGAGGTTGATAAAAATTTTCATGCCAGGTATTCTTCAAAGGGAAAAACATATTCTTATACTATTGTTAATAGATATGAAAGATTGTCTTTAGGTCATCAATATTTATATCATTGTAGATATAAATTAGATGTTGATGAAATGAGAAAAGCTTGCAAGTATTTTATAGGTAAGCATGATTTTAAAGCATTTATGTCTCCGGGAAGCTCTATAAAAACAACTACACGAAATATTGAAGAATTGTATATAGAACAAAAGAGGGATAGAATAAAAATATTTATAACAGCTGATGGCTTTTTATACAATATGGTCAGAATAATAGTGGGAACTTTAATTAAAGTTGGAAATGGAAAATTGAAAGCTGAAGAGATAGAAAGCATAATAATAGAAGGCAATAGAAAAAGAGCAGGTATGTGTATATCACCAAATGGTTTAATATTAGAAAAAGTTTTTTATTAAATGGCAAAAAAATGTTGACACGCCCGTATGCGTGTATTATAATAAGTTTGTTTGTTAAAACATTTATGTATATAAGATCCACTAACCTCGGGTCTTGATATAAAAGAAATTTACCTTTAAAAGGTAAGGAAATAATGTAAGTTCAAGGAGGGAAACAGATGAAATCATACATTGCTAAAGCAAGTGAAATCGAAAGAAAATGGTATGTAGTTGATGCAGATGGTAAGACACTAGGTAGAGTTGCTAGCCAAATTGCTTCAATTTTAAGAGGTAAGAATAAACCAATATTTACACCTAATGTTGATTGCGGAGACTTCGTTATTGTAATCAATGCAGAAAAAGTTGTTTTAACTGGTAAGAAGTTAGATCAAAAATTAATGAGAAAACATAGTTTTTATCCAGGTGGATTAAAAGAAACTCCTTATAGAGTAGTATTAGACAAGAAACCTGAATTCGCTTTTGAAGAAGCTGTAAGAAGAATGCTTCCAAATGGTGTATTAGGAAGACAAATGTTAAAGAAATTAAACGTATATAGAGGCGCAGAACATAATCATGCAGCTCAAAAACCAGAAGTACTTGAGTTAAAGTACTAATACTATCTCGGGAGGAGGAATAAAAAATGGCAAAAGTTCAATATATGGGAACTGGAAGAAGAAAAAAATCAGTTGCAAGAGTAAGACTTGTACCAGGAAATGGTAATGTAGTTATAAATAAAAGAGAAATAGAAAACTTTTTTGGTTTAGAAACATTAAGAGTTATCGTAAACCAACCATTAGTTTTAACTGCAACTAAGGATAAGTTTGACGTGTTAGTAAATGTTCACGGTGGTGGATTTACAGGTCAAGCAGGAGCTATCAGACATGGTATAGCTAGAGCATTAGTTAAATCAGATGAAGCTTTAAAATCAGAATTAAAGAAGGCAGGTTTCTTAACTAGAGATCCAAGAATGACAGAAAGAAAGAAATACGGTCTTAAAAAAGCAAGAAGAGCTCCACAATTCTCAAAGAGATAGTATTTGGAGTACAAGAAAACCCACAAACTTATTGTTTGTGGGTTTTCTTTTTATATATGTATAATAAATCAAGTTATAGCAACAGTTAAAGGAATTATAAAATATTACTATTATTTTTTTACACCTATTTTTACACCATATAGAAATTTTACACCAGGATATAAAAAAATATAAAAATATTAAAGTTTGCAAAAATTAGGGTACTTAGGGTACTTTTTTAAAAAAACATTGATATGACTGAATTAGTACCGATTGAGTACCCTAAAAACATTAGAGTACTTAGAGTACTTAGGGTACTGGAATATATTTAAGCAAAAAAAAGAGGACTTATTTAGCCCTCATAGATACATACAGATCATTTAATTTTGATGCAGCCATAATCTTCATATCTTCAAGTACATGAGTGTATATATCTAAAGTAATAGATATATCGCTATGACCTAATAATTTTTGTACAGTCTTTGGAACTTCTCCAAGTTCAAATAGCCTTGTAGCATAAGTATGTCTTAAATCATGGAATTTTCTATTATTGATTATTTTAGTTTTATCAGTTTCAGCAGTATTAATATTATCTATTATTTTATTCATTCTTTTTCTTACACTACTACTATCTAAATATTTACCATATGAAGTACAGAATACTAAATTATTATCAGTATACAAATTAGCAAGCTTAAATTTTTTTTCTAGTTGCTTTAATCTATACTGTTTTAGTTGTTCAGACAGAGCAGAAGGAATTGAAACACGTCTGACACTATTTACAGTCTTTGGGGTTTGTATTATTGTCTTTAAAGGTTCACGTCCTTCTCTTGATACATCAGCCACACTTTTGACAGTCTTATTAACATCAATGTAACATTCTTCAAAATAAATATCTTCCCATGTAAGAGCAAATAATTCACCTTGCCGCATACCAGTATTTAGAGCCGTAAGAAATAACATTTCTAACTGATTATCCTTAATAGATGAAATAAACATTTGTTGTTCATCTAATGTAAATGGTTGAACTTTACCAGCTTTAGTTAATTTAGTTTGTTGATCTTCTTTAGGTAATACAATAGCACCAGTAAAATCTTTAATTAAAATATTATTGTTATAAGCATACTTTATGCAAGGGGCTATTAATTTATTTAATGTGGCTACACAATTTACAGATGATCCGCTTTTAATCAGTTCGTTGTAATAGCCTTGAATGTCAGTTAATGCTATATCTTTAATTTTAATTTTTGATAAAGAACTATCTTTTATATAGTTTCTATATATACTCTCATATCTTTCTTTGGTAGAAGGTTTTACAATTGAAAATTTTACATCAAAAAGCCAGTTAGCAAAAAAGGTTTCAAAAAAGTCTTTATTATTAACAATATTATTTTCAAGTTCATTTCTAATAGTTCTTATCTTTTGATCAAGTTCCTTAACAGTTGGAGCATATACATCTTTAGGCTTATTTAAATTTTTGTGCCTTAATCTAAAATAATAATATTCTTTACCATTGATGGTTCTTTTAAGATAATTAGTCTTAGCCATTTATTCACCTTCTTGTAAAGTTTTTGAAAGTTCAAGATTGTTATTGCTAAAATCGTCAAATATTGATATATCATTTTTTTTTGAACAAATCAATTGAATACTGTTATAAATGTCACGCTTTAAATCTCTTTGTTCTATTTTAGACAGTTCTTTATAATTTATATTAAATTCTTTTTTAAAGGCTCTAGTCTGAACTAAATAATGAACATAGTGTTTAAAATCATTACAATTGTTATCAACAGTCATGAAAGCTTCATATTCTATTGTATTTATTCTATCTATTGTAACTTCTTCTTCTGAATTATAGTGTTTTTCTGTAAGATCCATCATAGGAATATTTAATTTTTCACTTATGTCACAAATTGTAGTAAATGGAGCATCAACATTTCCAGCTTCGTATTTTCGTATAGTACTTTCACTTTTACCTATTATTTTGCCTAAAGCGGCTTGAGTAAGTTTTTTTTGTTTTCTGACCCTTTTTAAATTTTCGGAAAAATAAGAGTATGCCATAATATCACCTCATATAAAATAATATCACAACCGGTAATTAAAATACAATATAAAATAAAAAAATATTGACAGAGGTAATATAAAGGAATATAATCAAGAAAACAGGTAACTATATTACCGAAAAATAAGGGCGGTCAGATAGGGGGGAAGTAAAAATAAATAATTAGCAAGTTTTTAGTAAATAGAATGGAGGGATAACAAATGAATAATACAACAGTAGAAAAAATTGTGATTAGTCCTAAAGAAGCAATGCAATATTTAGGGTGCGGAAGAAATACAATGTATGAAGTTTTATTGAAGGATAAGAACTTCCCAAAATTTAAGATAGGAAGTAAATTTTATATCAATAAAGATAAGCTCCAAGAATGGGCAAATAAACAATGCAGATAAAAGTAGGTGATTAAGTGGACAAGGAAAATTTCATATCAATAAGTAAAGACATATTTCCAATAGTTCCACTGTTTGATAACTCAAAAATACCAAATGTGAAATGGAGCGATAGGAATTGTCAAATAAAAACAAAAGAAGAATTTAAAAATATATCATCAAGAGCATACAAAAAAGAAGTAACAGGTTTTTCTCTTTTAACTGGTAAAGATAGCAATATTATTGTTATAGATATTGATAAAAATCATGGTGATGGATCAGTTGACGGTGAAGAAAGTTTTAATGAATTGATAAAAGATTTATCAGAAGAAGATAAACAAAAGATAAAAGATACATTTACAGTTAAAACACCAAATGGTGGAAGTCATTTATATTTTAAATATAAAGAAGGATTAAAAAACAAAGCCGATTATTTACCTGGTGTTGACATAAGAACTGATGGAGGAATAATTGTATTACCTGGCAGTAAAGCCAAAGTTAAAGATGAAATTAGAGAATACAAACTATTAAATGATACAAATATTAATGAAATGCCAAAACCATTATTTGATAAGTTTATACAATTAGGACAACCAGTTAAAAAAAAAGCAACTCAAGTTGTAGGTCCAGCTGCAAGTTCTACTTATAAAGAAGGTGTTAGAAACCAGGAACTATTTAAAGAAGTTATTGGAATAGTAAGCAAATCAAGTATAAGAGATATTACAACAATTACATCAATAGCAAAAGGGTTAAATTTACTTAAATGTAATCTACCGTTAGATGATGAAGAAGTTGAAAATATTATTGGAAGTATATCACAAAGATTGAACCCTTCTTATTGTGATGAAAAAGGAAATATTAATAATTACTCATTATCTGAGTATATAATTCAAGATCAACCTAGTTATACAAAAGGTAACTTATGGTTTATGTATGATAATAAAAAAGGTTTTTATAAATATATGGAGTTTAGAGAAGTTCAAAGAATGTATTTCAAATATGCAATAAATGATAAAGATAAAACTATTATAAAATCAAAGAATTTTGCAGAATTATTAATGCTAAGTAGTGAAGACGCAAGAGAAATACATGACGAAAAAAGATATATTAATTGCTTAAATGGAGTTATTGATATTGGAAATAATACAATGTTGCCACATGATCCTAAGTACAAAACAGAAGTACAGTTCAAAGCTAATTTAATAACAGAGCCAACCAAGTACAAAGAATTATTTGATAAATCAGAGTTTAAGAAATTCTTAAATAGTACCTTAGATGAAGGAAGTATAAAAACACTTCAAGAATCATGGGGGCTTATGTTATCGCCACACGCTAGAGAAGTTCAAAATTGTTTTATATATAAGGGTGAAGGTAGTAATGGAAAATCCGTAACATTTGATATTCAAGAAGCTTTAATTGAAGATGATAATCATATTTGTAGTATTGGATTAGGTGATTTTGGAGAAACATTTGCAATATCAGTTGCAGAAGGAAAACACGTTAATATAGTTCGTGATGATGAATTAAGTGGGAAAACTGTTAGCAAAGCTTTTAAATCAATGTGTTGTGGTGAACCAGTTACAGTTAATCGAAAAAATAAAGATCTAGTTAGATTAGGATTTAACATGACAATGTTTTTTGGATTGAATAGACTACCAAGTGCAGCAGATAAGTCAACAGGATTTTTTAGAAGACCTATAATTATTCCGTTTAATAATTCCTTTGGTACAGATAAGGAAGTTTCAGAAGGTACAAGAGATAAAGTTAAAGATCCTAAAATTGCAGAGAGGATAATTGAGAATGAATTAGATATAGTTTTTACATTTGCTTATGTGGGACTTAATAGAGTTAAAAAAAATAATTGGAAAGTAACAGTAAGTAAAGCAGCAGAACATGAAATGGAAGAATACAGAGAAGAAGTTGATTCCGCATATGCTTTCTTTAAAGAAAAGATAACAAAAGTTCATAAGAAAAATATTAAAATTTCTAAAGGTGAAGTTTACAAAACTTATAATGATTGGTGTATATCAAATAGTATAATGCCAATGAATAAAACTCACTTTGGTAGGCAGCTATCTAGTTTTGGAGTTAAGCACATAAAGAGTAATAGTGTAGGTTATTACTTAGATATTGAAGTTGATGATCTGATATTAATTGAAGATAAACGAGGAATATTTAAATAAAAAAAGTAGCATTCCAAAAGGAACACCACAAATACTCACAATATTAGTGTATCTCTTTTGGAGTAAAATTGCAAGGACTTAAAGCATACCAAAATTAATTTATGGAGGGATACACAATGATTAATATTCAAGAATTAAAAAAGCAACTCCAAGAAGGCACATTCTATTATCATAAGTTCGGATTATTAGTTAAAGGCAAAGTAAACATTGTATTACAAGAAAGTGAGGACACTTTAAATGTTAATTTTGTCGGTGGAAATGTAGATGTATATATAGATAAGATTGAACCAGTTAAAAGACCAGGAAACATTATAGCAAAGTTTGAATGGTGTTATTTATTAAAAAATTATTATCATGATGTAATTGGGTATATAGGATTAAAAAAGGAGGATTAATTAATGAATTCAGTATTTGAGATAGATTTAGAGTTAATAAGGTTATTGGAAAAGTTAAAAGAGAGGTGTATAAATAATGATAAAACTACAAATGAGATATAAGACAGAAGAAGAAAAAGCTAAAATACTTGAAATGTTATCAACTGGAGTAACAATTAAAAAAATAAGTGATCCATATAAAAGCGGTCAATATTATAGAGTTTATTTAGATGTTGAATAATTAAAATAATGGAGGAATGTAAAAAATGAAAAGAGAAATAGAATTATTAATTAAAGGTGCTAATATAGAAATAATTAAGGTGTTAAGAGATTTTAATGACACTATGAATGCAACATTAGGTGATACAGTTACTATTACATCAAATACAGGCGTAATCACAAGAAAAGCAACATTGCGAGATACAATAGAATTTTATCAAGATGAATGGTGTAGGGTTTTAGAGAAATTAAATGAATTAGGAATTGAAATTTAAAAATATATCATTAAACCATTGAAAATGGTATGTTTAAACGTTTTTATATGGTATAATATAGGTATAGAAAATTAAATATTTAAGTACCCCATCATATGATGGAAAGCATTAAGAATTTTAATGGCTGCGGGAATATTTAGGAAAGCTCAATTTTGAGCCAACCTATTTATAACCGTAGCCTTTTTATTTTATTTAAGGAAGTGAAAAAGTGAATTTAATAGATAAATTATTCAAAAAGAATAAAGATCCAGCAAGTACAGAACACGTTGAAGTTATGAACGGAAGTGCAGCTATATTTACACCATTTAGCGGTAACGCATATGAAAGTGATATTTATAGAGCAGCAGTTGATTCAATAGCAAGAAATGCAGCAAAGCTTAAACCAGTTCACGTTGTAACAATAGCTGGTCAGAGAAAAGATGGAGATAGTTCACTTAATAGAATATTACAAGTTAGACCGAACCCGTATATGAGTGCATATGACCTTATATATAAGCTAGTTACACATTATTATCTATACAATAACGCATTCGCATATTTACAAAAAGATGATAAGGGCAATTTAACAGGTATATACCCATTAAGCCCCTTGAACATGGAATATATAACAGACCTAACAGGCATATTATATTGCAGATTCTTATTTATGGGTGGTAAGCAATTCATAGTGCCATTTACAGAAGTATTCACGATAAGAAGATTCTTTAATTCTAATGATTTACTAGGAGATACCAACACCGCAATATTACCAACTTTAGACCTGGCACATACACAAAGCGAAGGAATTGAAAACTCAATTAAATCTAGTGCAAGTATAAGAGGGCTATTAAAATATAATCAAATATTAAGCCCCGAAAACCTAAAGAAGGAAAAAGAAGCGTTTATATCTGATTATTTAACTATAAGCAATAATGGTGGAATTGTTGCATTAGATAGCAAGCTGGAATATGTGCCATTAGATTTAAAACCAACAATTATTAATGATAAGCAGATACTATCAATAAAGCAGAAGATATATGAGTATTTAGGAATATCAGAAAATATCGTAAATAGCACATATACAGAAAATGAATGGGCTGCATTTTATGAAAGTATTATTGAACCTTTAGGAGTGCAATTCTCATTGGAACTCACAGAGAAGTTATTTACACCAAGAGAACAAGCTTTTGGAAATTCTATTTTATTAGAAGCTAACAGGCTACAATTTGCAAGCAATACAACTAAAACACAGATATTAAAGGAATTAATGCCATTAGGATTATTTACAGTTAACCAGGCATTAGAAATATTAAACTTACCAAGCGTTGAAGATGGTGACAGAAGGGTACAAACCTTAAATGTTGCTAGTACGGATATAGTAGACAATTATCAGATGAAAGACAAGGGTGAAAATGATGGATAATTTAAAAGATACTATAAGCGAGTTAGAAGAAGAACTTAATGAGGTTAACAAAGATAAAGGAGGTCCCAAAAATGAAGGAAGTCAGAAATGCACAGATTCAGAGCAATGATGAACTTGAACTAATAGGAACACCTATTGTATTTGATGAAGTAACAACAATCAATGATCCTAACGGAAGTTATAACGAGATAATCAAGCGTGGTGCGTTAGATGGGGCAGATTTAACCGACATACGCCTATTATATAACCATGATACAAATAAAATACCATTAGCAAGAGTACCCAAGACAATGCAATTTAATGTTGATGATAAAGGGCTACATATGAGAGCAACTTTACCAGGTACAGAAGAAGCAAAGTCAGTACATACGGCAGTAAGTAGGGGTGATTTAACTGGCATGAGTTTTGCTTTTAAAGTTCCAAAAGGTGGCAGCCTTTATGATCCTAAAACAAACACCAGGACAATAACAAAGATAGAAAAAGTATATGAATGTAGTGTAGTTCCATATCCAGCATATCAAACTACATCTATTGAAGCTAGAAACCAAATAACAGAAGTTCAAAAGCTGGAATCACAAAAAGACCAAATAAAAATAAAAATAAATAAATTATTATTGAAGGAGTGTTAAAACATGAAATTTACAACAGTAGCAGAAGCATTTAATTATTATAGAAACTTTTCTTTAGAAGGTATTGAAACAAGAGCAGCACAAATCAAAGGGACAATTGACAATGATCCAAACGCAGATGTTATGTCAATGAATATCGAAATTGAAGGATTAAACCAAGCAAAACAAAACATTCAACAAAAGAAACCAGGAGCACTAGCAGAAGGTGAAGCACCAGCACAAAGAAGTCAATTCAATCCAATAACAGGAATGAATTTTAATGGTGATGTAGAAGCCCCAAAAGGTGATGTATTCGCAAGTAACGAGTACAGAAGTGCATTCTTTAAGAATATGTTAGGGCAAAAGCTAACAGATCCCGAAGAAAGAACATATAAAAGAGCAATGGAAATTGTAGATACTGAAAAGAGAGCAGACGCATTTAGTACAACAACAAGTGCAGCCGCAGTACTGCCAACTCAAACATTGAACGAAGTTATTTCAAAAGCACGAACAATGGGAGGATTAATTGCAAGTTGTAGAAACTTCAATATTCCAACTAATTTATCAGTACCTATTGGAACACCAAGCACAAAAGCAGCATGGCACGTTGAAGGTGCAGCAGTTGCAAGTGAAGCAGCAGCAACAACAAGCGTATCATTTGCAGCATATGAAATTGTAAAAGTAATGTCAATGAGTGCAGCAGCTAAGAAAATGACAATATTAGCATTTGAAAGTTATATTACAGATGAATTAACAAATTGTGTAATGGAAACAATAGCAGATTCATTAGTAAATGGAACTGGAACAACACAAGGAACTGGATTATTAACAGGAGTTGTATGGAGTGCTTCAAATAGCTTTACATTTGCAAAAGCTGGTAATGTAGCTTATACAGACTTCACAAAAATGGTCGGAATGTTAAAGAGAGGTTATGGGGCTGGAGCAAAATTCGCAATGAATAATTCAACACTTTATAACCAAGTTTATAGCTTAGTTGATTTAAATAAAAGACCAATATTTATTGCAGACCCTAAGAATGAAGAAATAGGTTATATCCTAGGAAAACCAGTTGTAATTGATGATAATATTGCAGATGATGTTATATTATTAGGAAACTTTAATTATATGGGTTACAACATACCACAAGGAATAATAATCGAAACTTCAAGAGATAGCAGCTTTAAGAGTGGCTTAATTGATTATAGAGCATTAGCAATTGCAGATACAAAACCATTAGTTACAGAAGCATTTATAAAACTATCAAGAGCAACCGCATAATAAATAACAATAAGGGTGTAGCGAAAGTTATGCCCTTTAATTAAAAGGAAGTGATTACATGATAATAACATTAGAAGAAACAAAGAACCTATTAAGAGTTGACTTTTCAGAAGATGATAATTTAATACAAAACTTAATTGATACAATACCACAATACCTGGAGAATAAGACAGGCAAGGCATGGAACACAGAGCCTATCAATCCATTAGTTAAAACATTAGCTGGATTCTTATTACAGAGTTGGTATGAAGGAAGTACAGGAGCATTAGACAAAGTTATTGATAATATAATTGCAACACTAACACCAATGGCGAGGATATAAGGCAATGGCGAAGGAATATGCAAAGAGTTTCTATGAGAGTTCAGCGTGGAAGAAATGTCGAAAAGGATTTATGCAAAGTAAACATTATATATGTGAAAGGTGCGGAGGTAGTGCATACATAACACATCATAAGCAACATATAACACCAACAAATATAAATAATTTAAATATTATTTTAAATTGGGATAACCTTCAAGCCTTATGTTTAGATTGTCATAATGTAGTACATGGAAACAATGCAACAGTTAATGGAATAAGTTTTGATAACGAAGGAAATTTAATTTACACCGCCCCAGGTCAAGAAAAATGAGTGAGGTGGCTGGAACCGATGATGGACAACTAGAAACCCCTCTATGTAAATTTTATATTAAGGGTGGGATAAACAAAGTCCCACAACACAAAAGAAAGAGGTGATTTTATGGCAATAGCAATTTCAAAAGATATGAAGCAACTAAAAACATTACTAAAGCAGATACCAAAAGATAGACAACCAATAGCAGAAAGTATTTATAATGAACTTTCATTTATGCAAAAGACATTGAATAGCTTGAAAAAACAAGTTGAAGAAGAAGGTGCAGTTTCAATGTTTAAGCAAGGCAGACAGGAGTTTTTAAGAGAACACCCAGCACTCAAAGGATATAATACAACAGTTCAAAGATATAGCCTATTATATAAGCAATTAGTAGATTTATTACCACCAGTTGAAGTACCAAAAGAAACAGATCCTTTGCTGGAGTTCATAAAAGAATAATGAATTATGTTATTGAATATTTTGAAGCAATAAAAGCTGGTGAATGTATTGTATCAAAAAGAGTATATAAACAATATGAAAAGTTAGTAAATGAGATTAATAATCCAGGTAAATATATTTTTGATGAAGCCAAAGCCTTAAAGCCTATTAAATTTATTGAAACATTCTGTAAACATAGTAAGGGAGAATGGGCAACAAAACCAGTTCTATTGGAGTTATTCCAAAAAGCTTATATATCAGCCTTATTCGGTTTCATAGACAAGAATACAGGATTAAGAAGATATAAGGAAAGTATGTTTTATGTGGCACGTAAGAACGGAAAAAGTACAATGTTAAGTGGTATAGCTGCATATATGTTAGTTGCAGATGGAGAACCTGGAGCAGAAATATATTCATGTGCTACAAAGAAAGACCAGGCAAAGTTGGTATTTGATGAAACCTTAAATATGATAAAACAAAGCCCTTACCTATCGAAGCATATCAAGAAAAGAAAAACTGATTTATATTTCCCACTAACAATGAGTAAGTTCCAGCCATTGGGTAAAAATTCTGATACATTAGACGGATTAAACGCCCATTGTGTAATTATTGATGAATTACATGGAGTTAAAGACCGTAACCTATATGAGGTTATGAAGCAATCACAATCAGCAAGAAGGCAACCGCTATTACTTATGATAACAACCGCTGGAACTATTAGAGAATGTATATTTGACGATATGTATGATTATGCGTGTAATATCGTTGATGGGAATTTTGAAGATGAAACATTTCTTCCTATATTATATGAATTAGATAAAAAAGAAGAATGGCTTGAACCTGGAGCATGGGCGAAAGCTAATCCAGCACTAGGAACAATTAAAAAATTAGATGATTTAGAGAGAAAAGTTGAAAAGGCGAAGAATAGCCCTAAAGATTTAACTGGAGTATTAACAAAAGATTTTAATATAAGAGATACAATTTCAAGTGCATGGTTGACATTTGAGGACCTTAACAATGAAGAAACTTTTAATATTGAAGATTTTAAGAATTGTTATGCAATAGGTGGTGCAGATTTATCAATCACAACAGACTTAACTTGTGCAACTCTTTTATTAATAGATAAGGTTACTCAAAAAAGATATATTCATCAAATGTACTGGCTACCAAGTGATAATTTTGAACAGAGAGTAAAGCTAGAAAAGATACCATATGATATATGGCTTAAACGTGGATTGATAAGGCTATGTAGTGGCAATTCAATTAATTATAGTGATGTTACCGCATGGTTTGTTGAAATGCTTAACAATTATGGTATAACGCCATTATGGATATATTACGATAGTTATTCCGCTAAGTATTGGGTTGAAGAAATGGAACAGAACGGATTTAAGATGGTTAGAGCAATCCAGGGTGCAAGAACTCTATCACTACCAATGCAGCAGCTAGGGGCAGACCTAAAGGCAAATAAAATTAATTATAATAATAATCCTATTCTTAAATGGTGCTTAACTAATACAGGTATTCAAGAAGATAGGAACGGAAATATTGTACCTATTAAGAACCAGGCAGCAAAGCAGAGAATAGATGGACTTGCTTCAATGTTGGATTCATATGTCGGATTATATGAACACTTTGAAGAATTTATTAGAGCATTATAAAGGAGTGAAAACAAATGGGTAAGTATAGAAAAGATAAAAAGATAAGCATAATTAAATTGACAAGCTATCAAGATGAAATTGGAAACGATATTGAAGAAGAAGCACCAGTTCCAGGGTGTGAAAATATATGGGCTTATTATAGACATATATCTGGTACAGAATATTTTGCAGCAGCAACAACTAATACAAAAGTCGAGGTTACATTTCAAATAAACTGGAGAACTGGAATTGATACAAGCATGAAAATTTTATATAACAATAAAACATACTGTATAACTCATATTGATGATTTTGAAGGCAAAAAGACAGATTTAAAAATATATGCTTATAAAATTAATTAGGAGGTAAAATGATGAATATAGATGAGTTGGAAGAAAATTTAAGCGAATCATTAAATCAATTCTCAATGGAAATGCAAAATAAAATTGATAATGCAGTAGATGATTCATTAAATAAAAATGATATAGATGATTTAGCAAGGGAAGTCTTTTATACATTAAATGATTTTAAAGATAACATAATCAAATATTTAAATGATAATAAATAAATCAAAAGAAACATCTATAGGAATATAGGTGTTTTTTATTAGATGTTTTGTAATTCATAGGAGGAATTTACCAACTTGTGTATAATTGTATTATATGGAAGGGGATAAAATTATGATAGATAAAAAAACAGTTAAAATTATTAGTGTGGTTTTTGCAATATTATTGTTATTGTCAGTTGCATATAATTTTCCTAAAAAGGTTACTACGGAGAAAGAAATTAGCTATAACGAATTTATTAATCTATTAGATAAAAGTGAAATTTCACAAGTTGTAATAAATGAAGAGAATATTAAAATAATCCCCAAAAATAATTCGGAGTATAAGAACAAAATTTTATTTACAGCGAATATCAATGATGGGAAGTTAGTGTCAAAGCTTCAAGATTTACAGGTGAATTATAGCAGTGTAGAAAAAGCTAATGAAAATCCTTACTTAATTATATTTCTTATATTTATAGCTTTAGCAATATTTATATATATTGCTCATGTAACTAAATTTTTAAAACATAAAAGCAAATAGCTAAATAAATTATATTTTAGAACTCTAGTAATAGGGTTCTTTTATTATATAAAAAGGAGTTTAACTTTTTATGTAGAATATTGTATTTTATGAAAAGGAGGTTGTTTGCATGAGTGCTCAAGATGTTGCAACTATTATTTCCGCTGGAGGTGCAGTTATATCTGCGATAACTGCATTTGTTGCAGTTAAGTATCAAATAAAAAGTCAACAAGATTTAAATAGCGAAAAACAAAAGATTTCGCAAGCTAAATTTTGTTGTATAGGTTATAGGTCAAGTGGAAAAACAATTTATTTTGAAATTATAAATCAAAATTCGTATCCAGTAAGTGATATAAATGTTTCTTGGCGTGGAGAAGAAAAGCCAATATGTAACGTATATTATCCAAAATCACCTAATGATAAGTATGACTTTGAAGTTAGTTTGAATTTTAGCGAGTGCGATAATATTGTTTTAAACAACTTTATTAAAATCACATATAAGAATATTTATGATAATGAATTTATTGCTAAAAAGAAAATTAAATTTCCAATAAATGTACCAAATGAAAGTATAGATTGGGGAAACAAAATGTTTATTAATGAGTAAAATAAAGAAGGTATTCATCTATAAGGTGAGTGCCTTTTATTATATTAAATTCAGTACCCTAAGTACCCTGACAGTACCCTAAAAAAGTTAGAGTACTTATAAGCTAAAGCGTTGATATTACTTACTTTATACTATTTTAGTACCCTAAGTACCCTAAAAAATGATATTTTAAAAAATAGAATATATATAAATTAGAATATAAGAAAAGTGTAAAGATATAAATTTACACCGTTTTTTACACCGTATAAAATAACAATAGATAAAAATAAAAGTATTTGAATAATAAACAAATTACAATATAAGAGCGTTTGAGCATACTATAAAAAAGCATAAATTCAATAAGTACAAACTTATTGTTTGTGGGTTTTTTTATATATAAAAAAATATAAAAAAACACTATCATTATTTATGAGTGATACATATCGTTATTATTCAATTATGTATAATTACTTTTATAAATGATTACAAAGCTCTAATTAATTATAAAAGTATATAATTATGAAAAATGCTTTATTTGAAAATAATTAAATTTAAAATACTAATATTAGTATAATCAATCTGAATAATTAAAATTATATAGCAAACAATATTTTATATAATCTAAAATAATTGGAGGTATTAATTTAATGAAAATCAAAAAAGTCTTAATGCTATTTTGCATATTTTGTTTAATGTTTGGAATGCCAATAAGAGCTAATTCAGATGAAAATAATACTAAAAGCATAATACTAATAGATCCAGGCCATGGAGGCATTGATGGGGGAGCAAGATCAAAAAATGGAACCATAGAAAAAGATATAAATTTATTAATAGCTACAAAATTGAAAAAGGAATTAGAAGATGCAGGTCACACTGTGAATATGACAAGAGAAAAAGACTTACAGCTAGATTCTAAGAAAGTTAAGGATTTAAATGCAAGGTGTCAGATGAAAAAAGATACTAAATGTGATGTGTTTATTTCTATACACCAAAATATATTTCCACAAGCAAGCTGCTTTGGAGCTCAAGTTTGGTATGCATCTAATGATAATAGTAAACTTTTGGCAGATGAAATTCAAAATTCAATAAAGGAAACAGTGGATGATAAAAACAAGAGAGTTCCTAAAGCTGCAAAAGAGCAATATAGAATATTAAGAGATGGATATGAGGGGGCATGTGTTCTTGTAGAATGCGGTTTTCTATCAAATTATGAAGAAGAGCAAAAATTAAAAAGTGATGAACACCAAGATAAACTTGTTAAAGGTATAATGAATGGTGTTAATAAGTATTTTGAGAACAAAAACATTAATAGTTCTAATTAACAATAATAGGACCAACTTTTATACTATTTTCAAATGAGTTAGGGGAATAGTATGTTTGATTTATTAGTAAAAATAAATTATATAATATTAAAAATATTAGAAAAATAACTAAAAAATAAATTATTATTGTAATAAATTTATTTGAACTTTTATCATTCATATTCATACCTCTCAATATCTAATGTGCTTATATTTAAGTATAGTAATGAAAAATTGTAATTATGAAAGCCTAAAGTCAAAAAGTAAAAATAATTTTAAGTGGATTGGATAATAGGAAAAAGTTTATTAATAGATTCTATAATTTAAAAATTGATAGAGTATGATTTTTTTATGAGAAAATAAATACATTTATTTAGGGTTGTAAATAACAAGAAATAATTTTAAACTTATATGTAGTAATAAGAAGAAAATATATAAGCATAGAATTTAATTGATAATAATTGTTTCTATTCTTGTATTAAGTAATAAATGGAGGAGTTATTAGGATGAGGGAAGTAAATGTTGAAATCATTAGAGATGCAGTGAGGAATTTATCTATTGAGGCAAATTATTTTTTAGGCTCAGATATTAAAGAGGCATTACAAAAATCTAAGGAAGAAGAAACATGGAGATTAGCAGCTGAGGTTTTAGATAAGATAATTATTAATTCTGAAATTGCTAATAATGAAGAAATGCCTATGTGTCAGGATACAGGTATGGCATGCGTGTTTATTGAAATAGGACAAGATGTACATTTAGTTGGGGGTAAACTCGAAGATGCTATCAATGAAGGTGTACGAAGAGGTTATAAGGAAGGCTTTTTAAGAAAATCAGTTGTAGAGGATCCCATTAGAAGAATAAACACAAATGATAATACGCCAGCTATAATTTATTATGACATAGTAGATGGTGATAAGGTTAAAATAACTTTAGCACCAAAGGGATTCGGATCAGAAAACATGAGTAAAATAGGCATGCTTAAACCTTCAGATGGTTTAGACGGTGTTAAGAAATTTGTAATAGATACTGTTAAAGCAGCTGGGCCTAATCCATGTCCACCTATGGTTGTAGGTGTTGGAATTGGAGGAACTTTTGATAAGGCTGCTTATTTAGCTAAAAAAGCATTACTTAGACCTGTTAATATAAGGAATAAAGATGAATTCTACAAGGAGCTAGAAGTGGAATTGTTAGAGAGGATAAATCAATTAGGTATTGGACCACAAGGATTTGGTGGAAAGACTACCGCTTTGGGATTGAATATAGAAACGTACCCAACACATATTGCAGGATTACCTGTAGCAGTAAATATAAATTGTCATGCCACTAGGCATAAAGAAACTATAATATAAAGTAAAAAGTGGCTTTAGATGGAATTTTATGATTTACTAAAGGTCAGTTCAAATCATATCTTGGAGGGATACCATGTCTAGGGTAGTACTGCTATTATATATTCCACATTAATATAAAAATATACAACTAAAAGTGAAAGTCCTAATTTTGTATTTAGTTATCAAAACATTGATACCGTAGAATATTTGACTTTGTGTGACTCACTTTCTTGTTTAAATCGGATAGAGATTTATATTGGCTAAACATCAGAAAATTAAAACTTATCAAATAAAAATTTTATATTAAAATTAAATTCAGTTCAACTTACACATATTATTAAAGTTGATGTTATCTGAAATTATGGAATTATTAATTCTAAAGTGATGATATGAAAAGAATAGAATGACGAGATATTAGATAGGGAAATAAAATATTGGAGGAAAAATTGAATGGAAATTAAATTACATACACCGCTTACAGAAGATAAAATATTAAATTTAAAAGCTGGGGATAGTGTTTTATTAAGTGGAGTTATTTATTCTGCGAGGGATGCTGCTCATAAAAGATTGATAGATTTGCTACAAGAAGGAAAAGAACTACCTTTAAATATAAAGGATGAAATAATATATTATGTTGGACCATCTCCAGCAAAACCAGGGAATGTAATAGGGTCAGCGGGACCTACAACGAGTTATAGAATGGATGCATATGCACCAACATTAATGGAGCTTGGCTTAAAAGGGATGATAGGTAAGGGCGCAAGGAATGAAGAAGTAATTGATGCAATTAAAAGCAATAAAGCAGTCTATTTTGGTGCTATTGGGGGTGCGGCTGCATTAATAGGAAAAAGTGTTATTAAATCTGAAATAATTGCATATGAAGATTTAGGTGCTGAGGCCATAAGAAAAATGGAAGTTAAAGATATGCCATTAGTTGTTATTATAGATGCACAAGGAAATAATCTTTATGAAATTGGACAACAAGAATATTTAAATTCAGTTAGATAGAATATTTAAGCATCAAAGTTCTATTAATTAACAAGGAGAAATATATGAATAGAATTAAATTGCCAGGAAAAGAAAATAACAAGAAAATACTATTAATAGTTCTAGTTATAGCAGCAATAGGAATATTATCTTATGAAGGTTGGAGAAATATAAATAATAAAAACATCAAAAGCGAAAATAATGAACAAAAAGAAATGGTAAAACCTATAAATTCAGAAGAAACATATATTAACAATACAACTAATACAGAAACAGAAAAATCTGATGGCAATAATTATAAAACTAATAATAATGAGAAGATTAAAAAAAATGAAAAAGAAAAGAATTATACAGCTAGAGAAAATGAGTTATATAATGAGGCATATGGATTATTTTTTTCATATGAATATGATAATGCAATTAGCAAAGCTGATACACTTATAAGTGAGTTCCCAAGCAATGCTATGGGATATAACATAAGAGGTATTGCGAAATCTTACAATGGAGATTATGATGGTGGCATGAAGGATATAGACACCGCATTAAATATTGATGAAAATTATGGCTATGCAAAGTTTAATAAAGCACTTACATATGAATTATATGAAAATATGGATGCAGCATTAGAATGGTATAATAAAGCTTTAGAAATCGAGGATTATGTATGGAGCTATTATGGTATAGCATCTATTTATGGAAGAAGAGGGGATGTAGCTAATACAATGACATACTTAAACAAGGCAATAAAAATAGATTCAGGTGTTAAAGAGGTAGCAAAAAAAGAACATGATTTTGATCCGGTTAAGAATTCAGAAGAATTTAAAATGGCAATATATAATTAAGTTCACAAAGTTTAATATTATACTATAAAAAGTGAAATCTAGGAGGATGTAGTATGTTTAATGTATTAGTAGCTGATGACGAAAAGGAAATAAGAGATGCAATTGAAATATATTTAAGAGGAGAAAACTTAAAAGTATTTAAGGCGGAAGATGGATTAGAAGCTTTAGATATTCTTGAGAAGGAAAAGATACATTTAATTATATTAGATATAATGATGCCTAGACTTGATGGAATAAGGACTTGTTTAAAAGTTAGAGAAAAGCAGAATTTGCCTATAATAATGCTATCTGCAAAAGGTGAAGATTCGGATAAAATATTGGGATTAAATGTAGGTGCAGATGATTATATAACGAAGCCATTTAATCATTTGGAATTAGTGGCAAGAGTTAAATCGCAATTACGACGATATGAAAAACCATTAAGTGTTGAGGAAGGCAAAGATATAATTAAAGTTAAAGATTTGGTCATAGATACTATTGCTAAAAAAATTACTTTAAGAGGAGAAGAGGTTAAAGTAACAGCTACAGAATATAAAATACTATATTTATTGGCTTCAAATTCAGGAAAGGTATTTTCTATAAAAGAAATATATGAAAATGTATGGGAAGAGATATTTTATAAGAGTGAAAATACTGTAACTGTACATATTAGAAGAATAAGAGAAAAGATTGAAATAAACACAAAAGAGCCTGAATATATTAAGGTGGTGTGGGGAATTGGATATAAGATTGAAAAGGAAGATTAAAATATATTTTAGTAGTATCTACTTAATTGATATAGTAGTCATAGCTTTAATAACAGCAATTTTATTTTCAATATTAGGAGATTATATACAAATAAATAAAGTACAGCATGATTTAACTGCATATGATATTAGAAATAATGCATTAGAGCTAATGTTAGTATGTACTATATATATAAGTTTCATTATGAAAATCATTCTTGTAATAAAAAGAAATCCTAAATCACCTAAAATTCAATCTAATCTAATTAATAATATAATTTTTGTAATAAAAAATGGATTTCATTATAAAGAAACAAGGAACACATTATTAATATCCATAGCATTAGTACTTATAATATTAATTACATATTTGTATTTTCTTGCAACAGGTGGATATGAAAATAATATATTTGTTAGATTTTTTCAGACGTATCCATTTAAAGGAAGTGTATTTATTATAATAATTTTATTTTTAACTTTGATGTATGCATTAAAAAAGACTTTGGATATAGTTGTTGTAAATGATGCACTTAGAAAAGTTAATGAGGGTAATTTGCAAGAAGATATTAAACTTGATGGTTCTCCAGCAATAAAAGAATTAGTTAAAAATATTAATTTGATAAAAGCTGGATATAAAGAGATTTTAGAAAATGGTATGCATAACGAGAAATTAAAAACTGAATTAATATCAAATGTATCTCATGACTTAAAAACACCATTAACATCAATAATAAATTATGTAAATATATTAAAGAGTAAAGATATAACAGAGGAAGAAAAAGCAGAATATCTATTAATATTAGAAAAGAAATCTTTAAAATTGAAAGTTCTAATTGAAGATTTATTTGAAATGTCAAAGATTAATAGTGGTAAGATTAAATTAAACAGAGATTTAATTGATATATTATCATTAATACACCAGGGGTTAGGTGAATATAGTACGTTATACGAGGAAAAAAATATTTCTTTTAAAGTTACAACTGAAGAAGATGCAATATATATGGAACTTGATGGAAAACTTATGTCTAGAGCATTAGAAAATATAATAATTAATGCTTTAAAATACTCATTAAATAACACTCGAGTTTATATTAATATTAAATTAGAAGACGAGTGTGTAAAAATTGGAGTAAAAAATGTTGCGAATTATGAAATGGATTTTAATGAAGAGGAAATGTTTGAAAGATTTGCAAGGGGCGACAAATCTAGAAATTCAAAAGTTGAAGGTTCAGGACTAGGTCTTGCAATAACTAAGAGTATAGTTGAACTTCATGGTGGAGAAGTTAAGATAAAAAAAGAAGGCGATATGTTTAAAATTTATTTAATACTTCCTATAAAAAAGGAATAAAACATATTAATAAATAAAAGTTATCAATTAGTTAGTTAATCTGTGAGAAATCGAAGATTAACTACTTTTTATATATAAATCTATAAATTTTGGTATTTTACAATTATTCTAGTAGGAATTATAATATACAATATATTGTATAAAAATTTTAATTCATATACAAAAAACACAAGATATAGTGGGGGAAATAAGATGTCGGACTTGAATCAATTATGTGAAGATGCAATTTCTAGAATTAGAGATAAAGAAGGAATTTATACTAAAGAAAGATTATTAACTGCTTTTGACAATATTATAAGAGATGGCATGAGTAGCAGTGAAATAAGAAAATCATTAATTCAAATTTCATTGGAGTTAACTACAGATATGGAACCAAATTGGCAATATGCTGCGGCTAAGATGTATACTTACGAGCTGTATGATAAGATTAGAGATATTAGAAACTTAAATACAAATGAAGATTTATATAAGAACTATTATGAGTTCATTAAAGATTTAACAGAGAAACATCTTTATGGAGAATATATTTTGGAGAATTATTCTCAAAATGATATTTTAGAATTAGAAAAAGAGATAAAAGTTGAAAGAGACTTTTTATTTAATTATAGTGGAATAAATCTTTTAACAAATAGATATTTGGTTCAAGATTATAATAGAAATCCTATAGAACTTCCACAACAAATGTTTATGGGAATAGCTATGCATCTTGCAATTCCAGAAAAAAAAGAAAATAGGGTATATTGGGCAAAGAGGTTTTATAATGTTTTAAGCTCATTAAAAGCAACTATGGCAACACCAACTATGTCTAATGCAAGAAAGCCATTTTATCAATTAAGTTCATGTTTTGTAGATTCAGTAGAAGATAGTTTAGATGGAATTTATAAATCTCTTGATAATTTTGCTAAAGTATCTAAACTTGGCGGTGGAATGGGGATTTACATGGGAAAAATTAGAGCATTAGGTTCTTCAATTAGAGGATTTAAAGGAGCATCAGGTGGAATAATACCATGGGTCAAACTATTTAATGATACTGCAATAGCTGTAGATCAATTAGGCGTTAGAAATGGTTCTGTTGCCATATGGATTGACGCATGGCATAAGGATATTCCTGAATTTCTTCAAATAAAGACTAATAATGGAGATGATAGAAAAAAGGCTCATGATGTATTTCCAGGTCTTTGTTATCCAGATTTATTTTGGAGACTTGCAGAAAACAATATAGATGCTAATTGGTATATGATGTGTCCGCATGAAATTAAATCTGTTAAAGGATATGCATTAGAAGATTTTTATGGTGAAGAATGGGAAGAAAAATATTATGAATGTGTAAATGATGAAAGAATAGAAAAAAGAATAATGTCAATAAAAGATTTAGTAAGATTAATTATAAAGAGTGCAGCTGAAACAGGAGCACCATTTGCTTTTTATAGAGATACTGCTAACAAAATGAACCCTAATAAACATAAAGGGATGATATATTCTTCAAATCTATGTAGCGAAATAATGCAAAATATGAGTCCTATGCAAATACAAAAGAGTGAAATTTTAAAAGGTAAAGATAGTTATACTGTAGTTGAAAAAGTAATACCTGGAGATTTTGTTGTCTGCAATCTTTCATCAATTTTACTTGGGAATATAGATGTAATAAATGATGAAGAAATGGAATATGTTATAGAAACTCAGATTAGAGCTATGGATAATGTTATTGATTTAAATTATTATTCTGTTCCTTTTGCAGAGATCACAAATAAGAGATACAGAGCAATAGGACTTGGAACAAGTGGATATCATCATATGCTTGCTAATAATAAAATACATTGGACTGAAGACAAGCATAAAACATTTGTAGATAAAGTCTACGAAAAGATTAATTATTATGCAATAAAATCTAGTATGAAAATATCAAAGGAAAAAGGAAATTATGAATTATTTAAAGGTTCTGATTGGGATAATGGTAATTATTTTGAATTAAGAAATTATAAAGATAATAAATGGAATGAGCTAAGAGATGAAGTACATGAATTTGGAATGAGAAATGGTTATTTAATAGCAGTTGCACCAAATGGCTCAACAGCAACTATAGCAGGAACTTCAGAAGGAATTGATCCTGTTATGGCTAGATTTTATTTAGATGAAAAGAAGGGAAGCATAATTCCTAAGACAGCACCAAATCTTTCGGAAGATAATTATTGGTATTATAATTCAGCATATAATATAGAACAATCTTGGTCAGTTAAAATGAATGGAATACGTCAAAGGCATATAGATCAAGGCCAATCCTTTAATTTGTATATAACAAATAATTATACTATGAGACAAATAATGAACTTATATATAGAAGCATGTAAAAGTGGTGTTAAGTCAATTTATTATGTTAGATCAAAATCACTTGAAGTGACTGAATGTGAAAATTGTTCAGCGTAAGTGAGTCGGGTTTCATAAAAAAGAAAACCCAAAGTTATGGTCTAAATCTTATATTAAGATAGTAGAACCTATACATAGTGAAAGCAAATAATTGAGAGTTGAAATTTCACATTTGGTTCTTCGAGCTTAGTTAACTCGTGCATATGAATTAACTTACTTAAAGAATGATTTGGTGTGGCTCATTTGCCAAATGAACTCATGTGAGTCATATTCTAAAATGTTATAAAGAATAGGAGAATAAAAATGAAGATGAGTAAAAAACCTCTTTTTAATGAATTTGGAGATAGAGATATTAATAAAAAGAGAATTATAAATGGTAATACTACAAATTTAAATGATTTTAATAATATGAAATACAGTTGGGTTTCAGATTGGTATAGACAAGGCATGAATAACTTTTGGATTCCTGAAGAAGTTAATCTTTCACAGGATTTAAAGGATTACCAAAATTTATTAGACGAAGAAAGAATCGCATATGATAAGATATTATCATTTTTAATATTTTTAGACTCTATTCAAACAGCTAATTTAAGTAATGTAAATAATTATATAACAGCAAGCGAAATTAACCTTTGTTTGACAATTCAAAGCTTTCAAGAAGCAGTACATTCACAAAGTTATAGTTATATGCTTGATAGTATATGTTCACCAGAAAAAAGAAATGAAATACTTTATCAATGGAAAGATGATGAGATACTTTTAAATAGAAATAAATTCATAGGAGATTTATATAATGAATTTATAAATGAACCTACAACACACAATTTATTAAAGACACTTATGGCTAACTATATTTTAGAAGGTATATATTTTTACTCTGGGTTTATGTTTTTTTATAATCTAGAGAGAAATGGTAAGATGCCAGGTTCAGCACAAGAAATCAGATATATAAATAGAGATGAAAATACTCATCTTTGGCTGTTTAGAAATATTATAAAAGAATTACAAAATGAAAATCCTGAATTATTTACACAAGAAGTAAAAGATGAATTAAGAGAAATGATGAAGAATGGTGTAGAGCAAGAAATTTTGTGGGGACATTATGTTATAGGAGATAAAATACAGGGTATAAATAAAAAGTTAATAGAAGATTATATAAAATATTTAGGAAATAAAAGATTAAAAGAAATAAACTTAGAACTATTATTTGATGAGTATAATGAAAATCCAGCTTTATGGGTAGATAATTTATCAAATGCAAATTCTCTTAAAACAGATTTTTTTGAGGCAAGATCTACAGCCTATGCAAAGTCGGCAAGTTTAGTTGATGATTTATAAATTAAATTCACTATATACTAAAATAATAGGAATAAAATGGATGATAAGCACATATTGTTATAAAATATTACTAAAAATTCATATAAAGTAAATTGAAATATGAGTATAAAAGCTCGTATATAATTACTTTAAACGAAATTTGTTAAAAAAGTCACAAAATGCGGTTAAAATTTAAAAAGAGTTATGATATAATAGAGAGAGTTAGTTTTTATAATAACATTTAAGTATATATTAAGACATAAAAAAACAATTATAACAATAAATTTACAATCAAGGAGGAGTTCCATATTATGAAAAAAGGTATTGCTGCTTCTAAAGGATATGCAATAGGAAAAGTATTTTTACAAGAAAACGAAGAAATCGTTATAAATGACGCAAAAATTGCAGATATAGGTGCAGAAAAAGAAAAAATGCAAAAAGCATTAGATGATTCTAAAGCACAATTAGAGATTATTAAAGTTAAAGCAGAAAAAGAGATGGGTGCAGAAAAAGCAGCTGTATTTGAAGCACATATTACGTTAATAGATGATCCGGAATTTACTGGAGCAATGATGAGTGAAATTGAAAATAACAGCTTAAATGGCTTAAAGGCAATTGAAAGTGTGACAGATTCTTTTGTTGCTATATTCGAATCTATGGATAATGAATACATGAGAGAAAGAGCTGCTGATATCAAAGACGTATCTAAGAGAATACTATCAAATTTTGCAGGTAAAGGCGGAGATTCTTTCGCAATAACTGAAAATAATACAATAGTTGTGGCTCACGATTTAACTCCATCTGACACAGCAGGATTAGATAGAACTAAGGTTGTAGGTTTTATTACCAATATTGGTGGAAGAACTTCACATGCAGCTATAATGGCTAGAACTTTAGAAATTCCGGCTGTACTTGGATTAGGTGATATAACTACATGTGTTAAAACTGGAGATATGATTATACTTGATGGACTAACTGGAGATGTAATTATAAATCCTTCAGAAGACGTAGTAGCAGAATATAAAGCTAAAAAAGAGAAATTCCAAGCTGAACAAGAAGAATTAAAGAAATTAATAGATGTTAAAACAACTACTAAATCAGGCAGAAGAATTGAAGTTTGTGGAAATATCGGTAAACCAGAAGACGTTCTTGCTATTTTAGCAAATGGTGGCGATGGTGTAGGATTATTTAGAACAGAATTCTTGTACATGGATAGAGATAGTGCACCAACAGAAGATGAACAATTTGAAAGTTATAAATTTGCTCTTGAAAAAATGGATGGTAAGCAAGTTGTTATAAGAACATTAGATATCGGTGGAGATAAGACTCTTCCATATTTACCATTACCAGAGGAAATGAATCCATTCTTAGGCTATAGAGCAATAAGACTTTGTTTAGATAGAAAAGATATATTTAAGGTTCAATTAAGAGCATTACTTAGAGCTTCTATTTATGGAAACCTTGCAGTTATGTTCCCAATGATTTCAGGATTACAAGAATTTGAACAAGCAAAAGAAGTTGTTGATGAATGTAAGGCTGAATTAAAAGCTGAAGGAAAAGAATATTCAGAAAAGATCCAATGGGGTATCATGGTTGAAATTCCAGCAGCAGCAGTTTATGCTGACGAATTAGCTAAATATGTTGATTTCTTCTCAATTGGAACAAATGATTTAATCCAATATACTTTGGCTGCTGACAGAATGAGCGAAAAAGTTTCATATCTTTATAATCCAATGCACCCAGCTGTGCTTAGATTAATAAAGATGACTATAGATGGAGCTCATAAGCATGGAAAATGGGTTGGAATGTGTGGAGAAATGGCTGGAGATGAAGCTGCTATCCCTACATTGGTTGAATATGGATTAGATGAATTCTCAATGAGTGCTTCATCAATATTAAATGCTAAGAAAATAATGTTAGAACAAGAATAAACATAAGAATTTTTATATAAGGCATATTAAAGAAAATAACAAGCCAAAGAGGCACATTTATATTTGACTTGTTATTTTAAGAAATGTACCTAAAGTTGGGCTGTCTCAAAGTTATTTGAGACAGCCTTTTCATTTATAGACAATTTTAAGAAATGTAAAATTAAGTTGAGAAATTATAATTGCTTTTATTTTAATATTTAGTTGGAAGGATTATAGAAGATATAATATACTATAGATAAGAAATACTTGATTTTAAGATTAATAAGGGGACATTTATGAATAAAAAAGCTGAAAAGGCTTATGACAAAGCTATGGATTATTATGAAAAGGGGAAAATTAATAAGGCACTAGAAACATGTGAAGAGGTACTATTAGAAGGACTAGACAATCCAGTTGTATTAAACTTTAAAGGGTTATTATTATATCAAAAAGGAAACTTAAATGAGGCAATTACAGTATGGAAAATAAATGAAGATTTTAATAATGATGATATTGCAAAAAATTATATAAAAGATGCTATAGCTGATGAAAGGCGATTAGATTTATATAAACAAGGGGAACAAGCATTAAAACAATTTAAAATAGATAATGCACTTGAATTATTTAAGATATGTTCAGAAAGTGATTTTAATGCAATTAAGGTAAATACAGGGATTGCTATATGTTATCAAAAAAAAGGTGACTTATATAAAGCTAAAGAATATGCAGATAAGGCTTTGAGCATAGATCAAAATGCAATTACAGCTAAAATTATAAAAAAAGAATTAAAAGAAGATGGAGTAGATTTAGGTTCTCAAAATTCTTCAAAAGGCCTTCTGATAGGAATAACAATTTTATTTTTAGTTTTGACAATTGCTGCTGGCGGATATTTAATTGTGTCAAAAGTTAAGTCGAAAAACTTAGCTAATAATATAGGAGAAACAAAAAACAATGAAGTTCTAGAAAAAGAAAGTAGTACAGTAGATGACAGCAAAGAAATTGAAGTTCAAGAAACATCAAAAGTAAATTCAGAGACTACTTCAGAAGAAATAGTTGAAAAATATCCTAAAAGTACAAACTTTGATAAAGATAAGTTAAAAACATTAATGAAAAGTAACGATTTAGCTGGAGTGTATGAACAATTAAAAAATGTTAAAGCAGAATCAATAAACAGTGAAGATAATGAATTATATAATGAAGCTGTCGATTTAATGAAAAGTGAAGGAGTATCAAAATTCTATGAATATGGTTTGTGGTATTTTAATCAAAGTAATTATTTAGATGCTCAAATTTCATTTGATAAGGCGTATACATATTGTGAAGGAAATAGCCTAAAAGAACATATTGTTTTTTATAGAGCAAGTGCTACATACAAACAACAAGATAATCAAACTGCATTAGCACAATATGAGGAGTATTATAATCAATATCCTAAGGGTATTTATATTCAAGAAGTACTATATCAATTAACATTATTAAGTAATTCCGTTGATAAGGAAAAAAGTAAAGCTTATGCAAATACATTAGTAAATAATTTTCCTAATTCAATTTATATAAATGATAACATTGTAAGTATATTAAGAAGTTAAATAATTGAAGGTTGTCATATACATATCATAGGTCGTGGAGGAAAAAGCGGATATAATACAAGAACACCTGAAATTCAGTTGTCTAGCCTAATAGAAGCAGGGATTACAACAGTTGTTGGATGTTATAGGAACTGACGGTATATGAAGAAGTTTAAAATCATTAATAGCTAATGTGAATAAAGCATTGAGATAAGAATGTAGCTTAAATATTAAAGTTTAAGGATAAAGGAACCAGAGAATGTGGAAAAGATGCAGAGTTGGTCATGATGGATGAAAGTTCCTTGAAGATAAATATGTTTTTTGCTTAAGAAAAGAAGATGGTTGAAGATGGGAAAGCTATTATAAAGGAATTTTTGAATTACAAAATAAAAAAAAGCGTTATATAAAAAACATTTTAATTAAACGCTATATCTATTTTACATTAAGCCCATTCAACAAAATTACAAGACAAAATATATATTATATATTTGACTTGTAATTTTTTCCTTGTACCTAATGTTTAAAGTTAATCTTTTACTTTGAAGAAAGTATGATGCCCTATAATTGTTTGATTAATTTTGTGTGTTTCTTTCATCCAATTACATGTTGCTATAGTTGGATTATAGAAAAACAAAGCATCGTTTGTCGGGTCAGCACCTCTAATTGCATCATATACTGCATCATAGCAATCTTGATTTGCAGTAGCATTTATTTTACTGTTTTTAACACAAGAAAAAGCATTTTTTTGGAATATAACTTCTTGTATAGTATTTGGGAAATGAGGATCAATAGTACGATTTAATACCACAGAAGCTACAGCTACCTTTCCAGCATATGGCTCACCAATACTTTCAGCAGAAACAAGTTTTGCCATTAAAGCTATATCTTCGCCCGTTATATATAATTGTTGAGTAGAATGATTAAAAACTTCTAAAATCTCATCATGTTTTTCATTGGATTGTAAAATATACTCTATATTAGTATTTGAATAATCTTCATTAATTTCTTGATTTAAAGAAACACTCTTAGTTTCACAATATGTTTCGTCTAAAACTACGGCAAAAGCTGGATTAATATTAATAACGGAAAGATATAGTATTAAAGCAATTACAAAAATACTACATATCTTTTTCATAAAAAACCTCCTTTGGTCTAGTGCAACAAATAATATTATTACCAAACAAAGTAATTATATACACTATTTATTTGTATAATCTTTTATAGGGTTTTCTAACCATTAAAATATAATAGATAATAATTAATAAGATTAAGCATATTCAAAAAAAGTAACAATTTAATATATATTAATAAAAAATTATTATAAAAATAATAGAAAAGTAATAAAATAATAATTGTCTTTGTATCTAAGAACATAGTATTTGTTGTATAATTTTAATTAAGAGAAGAGAGGTGAAAAATTTGCGTGAACTTTTATCAATGCTAGGAACAAGCTTTTCTAATATGTCATTATGGTCTATATTAGATATTTTAGTGGTATCATACATATTTTATAAAGTGTATATTTTAATAAGAGAAACAAGAGCAGAACAATTATTAAAAGGGATAGCACTAATTATAGTACTTATTCCAATTAGTTATTTATTAAGATTAGATATGTTATATTTTATATTAAATAAGACATTAACTATCGGGGTATTATCTGTAATTATTATTTTTCAACCTGAGATTAGAAGGGCTTTAGAACATTTAGGAAGAAGCGCTTTTGATGATAAGCATTATCCTAATAATAAAGAAGAATTAGATATAACTATTAGTGAAATTGCAATTTCAGTTCAAAATTTATCAGAGACTAGAACTGGAGCATTAATTGTAATAGAACAAAGTACAGGACTCAATGAATTGATTGGTGCAGGTACATTATTAGATGCAAATGTAACCTCAAACCTTTTAGAAAATATATTTGTAGTGAATACTCCACTTCATGATGGGGCAACAATAATAAGAAATAATAGAATTTTAGCATCAGGTTGTGTTCTACCACTAACTGATAATAATACGATTAATAAAAAATTAGGAACTAGGCATAGAGCTGCAATAGGACTATCAGAAGTATCAGATGCATTAATCATAATTGTATCAGAGGAAACAGGTGTTGTATCATTAGCTGTCAACGGAAGAATAACAAGAGGTTATGACAAAGAAAAATTGCGAAATATATTAATAAAAATAATAGAAAATAGAAATGAGAAGAAAGTAAAAACAGCAGGAGAGAAGGTGAAGTCATGGATAAAAGTGAAAACAGAACGTTAATTGTTAAGATTATTTGTATACTGTTGTCGTTTGGTTTATGGCTATATGTCTCAAATGTTGAAAATCCACTTAGGACTTATGAATTGAAGAATATTCCAGTAGAATTAACAAATGAGAATTCTTTAACTGATTCTAAATTTGTAATTGCAAATAAACAACAATTTACAGTAGATTTAAAACTGGAAGGGTCATCAAGTGAAGTGGCAAAGGTTAAAAAAGAAGATTTTAGGATTATAGCTGATATGTCAGCTTATGCATTAAAGAATGGAGAAAATACTATACCAGTTCAAATAGTAAGTTATCCTGAAAAGATTGATATTAAAAATAATAGCTTTTTAGGAATAAAGGTTAACTTAGAAGAATTAGTTGAAAAGGCAATTACAATAAAATCTAAAGTAAAAGTTAATTATAAAGAACATATTTATGAAAAAGAACAAACAATAAGTCCAAAGACGGTGACTGTAACAGGTGGAAGGAGTTCTGTTGAAAGAATTAGTGAAGCTATTTTAACTGGAGAAGAAAAAGATATAGATAAAAATAAGGAGAGCCAATATGATATAAAGTTTGTGGATTCAGTGGGGAATGAAGTTAATAATATTAAGTCAGACAGTGAAACCGCAAAATTATCAATTGTAGTAACTAATGGGAAGTTTGTACCTATAAACTTAAAAACTAAAGGAACTATTTCGCAAGGATTTATCTTAGAAGGTTATGAACTAAGTAAAAATAATGTAAATATATTAGGAGAAGGTCAAAACTTAGATAAAATAGAATCAATAGACACTGAAGTTGTGGACATGTCATCGCTACAAGCAGATAGTGAAATGGAAGTTAAGCTTAATTTGCCAGAAGGTATTTCAGTTGAAAATCGAGAAAATACTATTAAGGTTAAGTTTAAAGTAATAAAAGAAGAAACCACAACTAAAAATGTAATATGTAATGTACAGTATGAAAATTTAAATGAAGCATTTTCGTTAGATTCTTCAAATTCAACAACCAATATTATAGTAACAGGTAATCAAACAGATTTAGATAAGATAAGTTCCAAAAATATAAATGTTATATTAGATTTGATCAATGTAAAAGAAGAAGGAACATTTAATTATACACCACAGGCAACACTTGTTAATGGAAATAATGTAACAATATCAGATGTTGGAAGTGTCAATATAGTGGTTAAAAAGAAAGGTTAGAGATAGGAGGTAAAATAGTCGCAGTATTGACAATGCTGTGGCTATTTTGTGATATAATTCTTTTAGATTAGTTTAAAACAACTTCATATGGGTAATAAATAGTTTATAAGGTTTAAGAAAATGAAATTGTAAAATAGTATTATTTGAAGGGATAGGGTGAAAAGCTTTGGCTATAAGAATAAATAATATAAATTTAAGTATAGATGATGATTTGGATGCTTTAGAGAATAAGATATGCAAGAAATTAAATATATCTAAAGAGAATATTAATAAGTTTAATATAATAAAGAAAAGTATAGATGCGAGAAAAAAGAATGATATAAAATTCAATTATTCTGTTGATGTAATCTGTGATAAAGAGGAAGATATACTTTCCAAAATACATGATAAAGATATAAAAATTGAAGAAATTAAAGAAGTTGAACTAATAAAACAAGGAACACAAGAACTTAAATGTAGGCCTATAGTAGTGGGATTTGGCCCATCAGGAATTTTTGCAGCATTAACTTTAGCAAGACAGGGTTATAAACCGATTGTGTATGAACGCGGAGAAAATGTAGATAATAGAACACAAACTGTGGAAAAGTTTTGGAATAGTGGAGAATTAAATGTTGAATCAAATGTTCAATTTGGTGAAGGCGGAGCAGGTACATTTTCTGATGGAAAGTTAACCACAAGAATTAAAGACCAAAGATGCACATTTGTATTAGATGAATTAATAAAGGCAGGAGCTCCACCAGAAATTAAATATGAAAGTAAGGCTCATGTGGGAACTGATCTTTTAAAGGATGTAGTTAAGAATATAAGAGAAGAGATAAAGAGTCTTGGAGGAGAAGTTAATTTCAACTCTAAATTAGAAAAGATAACACATGAAGAGGGTAAATTAAAAAGTATAATTGTTAATGGACAAGAAATTCCATGTATAGCTTTAGTGCTTTCTATAGGGCATAGCTCAAGAGATACATATGAGATGTTATGCAAAGAAAAAGTTTCTATGGAAGCCAAGGCATTTGCTATAGGAGTAAGAATTGAGCATCCTCAAGAATTGATAAATATTAGTCAATATGGATCTAATCATAAACATCCTAAATTGCATGCTGCGGACTATAGATTAACTTATCAAAGTGAAAAATTAAAAAGGGGAGTATATTCATTTTGTATGTGCCCTGGTGGAGTAGTAGTTGCAGCAGCATCAGAAGATGGAAGACTTGTATCTAATGGGATGAGTTATCATGCACGAAACTTAGAAAATGCAAATTCTGCATTAGTAGTAACTGTTTCACCAGAAGATTTCGAAGGAGATTCACCTTTAAGAGGAATGGAATTCCAAAGGAAGTATGAAGGCTTAGCATTTAAATTAGGTGGAGGCAATTATAAAGCTCCAGTACAATTAGTAGGAGATTTTATGAAAGACAGACCGTCAACTAAATTAGGAAAGGTCACTCCAAGTTATACTGCAGGATATGAATTTAAAGAATTAAAGAATTGTTTACCAAAGTATGTTATAGAAGCACTTAAAGAAGGAATTGAAAGTTTTGATAAGAAAATAAAAGGATATGCAAGGGAAGATGCAGTGTTAACCGGTATAGAAACTAGAACATCAGCACCAATTAGAATTCATAGAGACAAGACTCTTGAGAGTATAAATGTATGCGGACTTTATCCGGCAGGCGAAGGTGCAGGATTTGCTGGAGGGATAATTTCGGCATCAGTTGATGGGATAAAGGTTGCTGAACATATAATTGAAAAGTTTGATTTACCTAAGTAAGTATGTGAAACAAAATAACAAGTTATAGATTCAATTTTATTAAAAAAGGGTAAGAAAGTAAAGTTAACTCTCATTAGGAGAGTAGATAAACTTACTTTCTTGTTATTTTTGAATATGCGTAAAAGAATATAAATGTATAAATATTCTTTATGAAGTTAAAAATTAGTTAAATGATGAAAAAAAGTTTTCTGAAAATTCAACATTTGCAGTTATTTTTTGTTACAATAAGAATAGAAAAGATATTGTTTAATTTGGATTGATATAAATTTAACAAAATATCAAATTAATCATAAATAAAAAAATATTATTAAGGTAAGAGGTGCAAAAAAATGAGTAAAAACTTTGAAGATTTAGTATCAATATTAAAGGGAGTTCCAACAAAGAAAGTAGCAGTAGCAGTAGCACAAGATGAACCAGTACTAGAAGCAATAAAGGAAGCTACAGAAAACAATATAGCTCAAGCAATATTAGTTGGAGATAAACAACAAATACAAGAAATAGCAAAAAAAATAGACTTAGACTTATCAAATTACGAAATAATGGATATTAAAGATCCAAAGAAGGCTACTTTAGAAGCAGTAAAATTAGTTTCAAGTGGTCATGCTGATATGTTGATGAAGGGATTAGTAGACACTGCTACATTCTTAAGAAGCGTATTAAACAAAGAATTTGGATTAAGAACAGGAAAATTAATGTCACATGTTGCTGTTTTTGAAATAGAAAACTTAGACAGATTATTATTTTTAACTGATGCAGCATTTAATACATATCCAGAGCTTAAAGACAAAGTTGGAATGATAAATAATGCAGTTGTGGTTGCACATGCATGTGGAATAGAAGTTCCTAAAGTAGCATCTATATGCCCAGTTGAAGTGGTAAACACAAATATGCCATCAACAGTTGATGCTGCATTATTAGCGAAAATGAGTGATAGAGGACAATTTAAAGGATGTATAGTTGATGGACCTTTTGCTTTAGATAATGCAGTATCAGAAGAAGCAGCTCACCATAAGGGAGTTACAGGTACAGTAGCAGGCAAGGCAGATATATTATTATTACCAAACATAGAAACAGCAAATGTAATGTATAAAACATTAACATATTTCTCAAAATCAAAAAATGGTGGACTTCTAGTAGGGACATCAGCACCAGTAATCTTAACTTCAAGAGCAGATTCATTTGAAACAAAAGTTAACTCAATTGCTCTTGCAGCATTAGTTGCAGCAAAAAATAAATAGCATCAATTTATAATTAACAATGCATAAGGAGGAACAATTTTAATATAGAGTTCTTTTGTATTTTGCATTGTTAATTGTTTATCTAAATTAAGGAGGATTCAGAATGTCATACAAGTTATTAATTATTAATCCAGGTTCAACATCAACAAAGATTGGTGTTTATGAAAATGAAAAAGAATTATTTGAAGAAACATTAAGACATACAAATGAAGAGATAAAAAGATATGACACAATATATGATCAATTTGAATTTAGAAAAGAACTTATATTAAATATTCTTAAAGAGAAGAATTTTGATATAAAGACTTTAAGTGCTATTGTTGGTAGAGGCGGAATGCTTAAGCCAGTAGAAGGTGGAACATATTCAGTTAATGATGCAATGGTAGAAGATTTAAAAGTTGGAGTTCAAGGACCTCATGCTTCAAATCTTGGTGGAATAATTGCTAAATCAATTGGAGATGAATTAAATATACCTTCATTTATAGTAGATCCAGTTGTTACAGATGAATTAGCAGATGTAGCTAGATTATCAGGAGTACCAGAATTACCAAGAAAAAGTAAGTTCCATGCTTTAAATCAAAAAGCAGTAGCTAAGAGATATGGAAAAGAAAGTAAAAAAGGATACGAAAATTTAAATCTTGTAGTTGTACATATGGGTGGAGGAGTTTCAGTTGGAGCTCATAATCATGGAAAAGTTGTTGATGTAAACAATGCTTTAGATGGGGATGGTCCATTTTCACCAGAAAGAGCAGGATCAGTTCCAATTGGTGATTTAATTAAAATGTGCTTTAGCGGAAAATATAGTGAATCAGAAGTATATGTTAAGACAGTTGGAAAAGGTGGATTTGTTGGATACCTAGATACAAATGATGTAAAAGGTGTTATAGATAAGATGGAAGCAGGAGATAAGGAATGTGAAGTAGTATATAAAGCATTTGTTTATCAAATAGCAAAATCAATTGGAGAGATGTCAGTGGTATTAGAAGGAAAAATTGATCAAATTATATTTACTGGCGGAATTGCATACTCTCCAACACTTGTTCCAGATCTTATAACAAAAGTTGAATGGATAGCTCCAGTTACAGTTTATCCAGGTGAAGATGAATTGTTAGCTTTAGCTCAAGGTGCTATAAGAGTACTTGATGGAGAAGAAGAAGCTAAAATATATTAAAAACGACTCAACTTAATAATATATTTAATTATTATAAGAGAACTGAATCCAGATGGAGGAAGTTCTCTTTTTTCTTAGAGATAAAGATATCTCGTTTGATTTAGTATTCTTAATTAAGATATATAATTAAAATGGCTATATTCTACAGAATATTACCATATATATGGATTTACATATATATTCTTCAGAATATTCAAATATAAAAAAGTGTAATAGCACAATCAAGAACTTTTTACTGATAAAATATGGGGTGGAAGCATATGAGATTAAAAAGGTATGAAAAAATGAATCAATTTATATCATTAATCTATAAGCAAATGATATAATAATCGTATTAATATTTTATAAAAAGTATAGATAGAGATAATCTAGTCAATAGTAAGAATAGTTGGGGTAAATTATGGATAGATTTAATTGTATTTTGAATGACGAAAAATATATGTATTATTTAAAAAGAAATAAGAATTTTGAAAAGGACAGAAAGTTTTGTAAACATAATTTAAAACATTTTTTAGATGTAGCAAGGATTGCTCAGTCGATAAATCTAGAAGAGAATTTGAGCTTTGAAAAGGAAACTATATATACAACTGCAATTTTACATGATATAGGTAAATCATTTCAGTATGAAAATGGTACACCACATGAAATAGCTTCATGGGAAATTGCAAAAGATTTCTTAGAGAAGTATAAATTCAATAAAGAAGAAATTGAATTTATAAGACAAGGGATATTAGGACATAGAGATAAGACAAGTGAAGGATTTTCAGCACTTATATATAGAGCAGATAAACTTTCTAGACTATGTATTAGTTGTAAGTCTAAAAATGAATGTAACTGGAGCGATGAAAAGAAAAACACAAAAATATATTATTAGGGAGTTTTGGATATAATGGAAATAGGAAACAAAGAATTTAAAATCGGAGAAAGAACATATATTATGGGAATATTGAATTTTACTCCAGATTCCTTTTCTGATGGGGGAATATTTAATAATATAGATGTAGCTATAAGCCATGTAAAAAAAATGATAGATGATGGAGCCGACATAATAGATGTAGGGGGAGAATCTACAAGACCAGGCTATACATTAATAAGTGTTGAAGAAGAGATAAGCAGAATTATTCCTATAATAAAAGCTATAAAAGAAAATTTTGATATTCCAATATCTATAGATACATATAAAGCAAGGGTAGCTGAAAAGGCATTAGAAGCTGGAGCTGACCTTATTAATGATATATGGGGATTTAAAAAAGAAAAAGATATGGCAAAGGTTGCAGCAAAATATAATGTACCTTGTTGTTTAATGCATAATAGAGATAATGAAGACTACAAAAATTTAATTGAAGACATATTAGATGATTTAAGAGAAAGTATAAAAATAGCTAAAGAGGCTGGAGTAAAAGATGAAAACATAATATTAGATCCTGGCATAGGCTTTGCTAAAAGTTATGAACAAAATTTAGAAACTATGAATAATTTAGAAAAGTTTAAGGAACTTGGATATCCAATACTACTAGGAACATCAAGAAAGCGAATGATAGGACTTACTTTAGATTTACCGGTAGAAGAAAGAATAGAAGGCACTGTTGCTACAACGGTTGTTGGAATAATGAAAGATGCTTGTGACTTTGTAAGAGTTCATGATGTGTTAGAAAATTCAAGAGCTGCAAAGATGACGGATGCAATTGTAAGAAGATAGGATGGATGGATTTTGGATAAAATGTATATAAGAGAGTTGGAGTTATTTGGTTTTCATGGAGTTTTTGAAGAAGAAAAAAGACTTGGCCAAAAGTTTATATTGTCTTTGGAATTGGAATTAGACTTAAAGTTAGCAGGGAGAACTAGAGATTTAACGAAATCAGTACATTATGGTGAACTGTGTGAAAAAGTAGATAAAGAATTTGTAAGAGAAAGCTATGAACTTATAGAAACTGTAGCCTTAAATTTAGCAGACTTTATTCTTAATGAATATAAAATAATAAGAGGCATTAAAGTATTTTTAAAAAAACCTTGGGCACCAGTAAGAAAACACTTAGATACTGTGGAAATAATGGTTGAAAGAAGAAGGCATAAAGCCTATATAGGTCTAGGATCTAATATTGGTGATAAAGAGAAGTATTTAAAAGAAGCAATAAATAAAATATCAATAGAAAAAAATATTGAAATAGGAAAACAGTCTTCATTTATTACAACAAAGCCATGGGGATATTTGGACCAAGAAGATTTCCTAAATGCAGTTATAGAAATAGAAACAATACTAGAACCAGAAGAACTTATGGACTTATTACTTAGAATTGAAGAAGAACTAGATAGAGAAAGAACAATAAAGTGGGGACCTAGAACTATTGATTTAGATATAATTATGTATGATGATTTAATTTCTTCTAATGAAAAAGTGATTCTTCCGCATCCGAGAATGCATGAAAGAGAATTTGTATTAAAATCATTAAATGAAATAGCACCATATCTTATGCATCCTGTGCTTAATAAGAGAGTCTTTACTTTGTTAGGAGAACTTGACTTAAATAATTAAAAATACATTAAAAAAGATTGAGTGTAAAATAATTTGGTAAGGTAGGAGTATTTTTATGAGAAGTTCACTAAAGTTTACAAATAAATTGAATATGTTATCTGAAATGGAATGTGAATCTAAGTTTCAAATATTGGAATATGAGAATTTAGATGGAGCAATTGATGTTGAAACTGCCTTTGGACTTAATATAATTAGGCAAAGTGGAATAAAGTTAAAACAAATAAGAATAATATTGGATGATAGTTCAGTAAAGCTTGAACCAAATTCTTTAAGCTATATGAAGGGTAATATAGAAATAAGTAATAAATCAGGCGGATTATTAGGATTTGGGAAAAAGATAATATCAAGTAAGCTAATGGGGGAAACTGCATTTAAACCTAATTATAGTGGTACTGGAGAAATATTCTTAGAACCATCTTTTGGACACTTTGCATTGATAGAACTAGAAGATGATGAAATAATAGTAAGCGATAATATGTTCTATGCATGTGAAGACGGAATAGAAATTAATGCAACAATGCAAAAAAATGTTTCATCTGCATTCTTAGGAAGTGAAGGTTTGTATCAAACTAGAATTGAAGGAAGCGGAATAGTTGCACTTAAAGTTCCAGTTCCAGAAAGTGAAATATTTAAATGTATATTAATTAATGATATATTAAAAGTAGATGGAAATTTTGTGATTTTAAGAACAGGAAATATTGAATTTTCCGTAGAAAAATCATCTAAATCTATTGTTGGAACAGCACTTAGTGGAGAAGGAATGGTTAATGTATATAGAGGTACAGGCGAAGTATGGTTAATGCCGACAAAAAATGTATATAAAGAGTTAAAAATGAAAGGATTAAAGAATTCACAGCCTGAAATAGATACAGATATATAGTTTTCCTAATTTAAAATAAGCATTATTATTTACTTTACGTAGATAATGTAAATATGTTTACAGCTTCCATATATTAAAGTTGTAAACAGAAATATAGATGGGTATAATTAGATATTAGGCACATCCGAAAAAATATACACATATAAAAAAGCATGAAGCACAATTAAAAACATTTTATGAATAAAAAAGTGCGAATAATTCTCTTTCATGTGCTTAAATAATTATACGATGAGGTGATAAAGTGAGTTCTTTAGAGTCAAAAATTAAAAGTAAAGAATTGGATTTGTTTTTCAAAGCAATTTTAGAACTTAAAGATATAGAGGAATGCTATAAATTTTTTGAAGATGTAGCAACTATAAATGAAATTAAATCATTAGCTCAAAGATTACATGTAGCAAATTTACTTAAGCATAAAAAGACTTATTCAGAAATAGCTGAAATAACAGGTGCTAGTACAGCAACTATCAGTAGAGTTAATAGATGTTTAAATTATGGAAGTGATGGCTATAATCTAGTACTAGAAAGATTAGAGGCTGAAAAAATAGATTAATATCAAGTTTCACTTATCCAGGAGCGTGCAGCTGTTAGCTCTATTGGGAGCGTTACGGATGCTAGCTATTGGATAAATACTAATTAAAAAATAATGAATCCTAATATAATGATTTTAGAAGTAGTAGATTTTTAATAAAAACAGAAGATTGTAAATCGTTATGAAAAATACTATACTAGTTAAGATGAAACACCTATAAAAGCTAAAAATAACATTGTCTTTTATAGGTGATTAAAAATATTATAGTAATTGAGTACTATAACAGAATAAAAAAGTGAGGTAAAATTATGGGTAGAATGTTTGGAACTGATGGAGTTAGAGGTGTTGCAAATACAGAATTAACAGCAAGGATTGCATATGACCTTGGAAGAGCTGGAGCATATGTATTAACAGAAGGAGCTCATAAGCCTAAAATATTAGTTGCAAAAGACACAAGAATATCAGGAGATATGTTAGAATCAGCATTAATAGCAGGAATATTATCAGTTGGAGCTGAGGCCGTAGTACTTGGAGTAGTACCAACACCAGCCGTTGCATATTTAACAAGAAAATATGGAGCTGATGCAGGAGTTATGATATCTGCATCACATAATCCGGTGGAATATAACGGAATTAAATTTTTCAATGATAAAGGATACAAGCTTTCAGATGAATTAGAAGATGACATTCAAAATGTTATTGAAAATGATTTTGAAGGAGTTCCAAATACAATTGGTACAGACTTGGGAAGAGAAATAATTGAAGTATCAGCATTAGACGACTATATAGAATTTGCAGAAAGTACAATACCTTATAGTTTGAAGGGTTTAAAAATAGCTTTAGATTGTGCAAATGGAGCTTCATATCAATCATCAGTAAAGGCATTTAGAGACTTAGGTGCTGATGTTTTTGTAATTAATGATAATCCAGATGGAACAAATATAAATGAAAATTGTGGATCAACACATCCTGAAGAATTAATGGAATATGTAGTTAAAAAAGGTTGTGATTTAGGGTTTGCATTTGATGGCGATGCAGATAGATGCTTAGCTATTGATGAAAAAGGTAATTTAATAAATGGTGACTTTATATTAATGTTATGTGCAAAGTATTTAAAAGACCTTGGAAAGCTAAAAGATGACACTTTAGTTGTAACTGTAATGAGTAATCTTGGCTTAGATATTACATGTAAAAAAGAAGGAATCAATCTTGTTAAAACTAGTGTTGGAGATAGATATGTTTTAGAAGAAATGGTTAAAGATAAATATGTTTTAGGTGGAGAACAATCAGGTCATGTTATATTCTTAGATTATAATTCAACTGGAGATGGATTAGTTACAGCACTTCAAATTGCAGGAATAGTTAAGAAAAAGGAAACTCCTTTATCAGAATTATGCTCAATAATGAAAGAACTTCCACAAGTATTAGCTAATGCAACAATACCAAATGATAAGAAAGATTTATATTTAACAGATGATGAAATACAAGGTGAAATAAAGAAGATAGAAGAAGCCTTAAATGGTGTAGGAAGAGTTCTTATCAGACCTTCTGGAACAGAACCATTAGTTAGAGTTATGCTTGAAGGTGAAAATCAAGAAGAAATAGATAAGATGGCTCATGATCTAGCAAATCTGATTGAAAAGAAATATAATTAAGATTATTTTATTAAATATTTAAAGAATTTATTTTATGGAGGAGAAGAAAATGGAAGGTGAATCAGCCCAGACAACTAATATTATTACGCAAATTTTATTTTTAGTTGTATTAACGTTAATCAATGCATTCTTTTCATCAGCGGAAATGTCAATTGTTTCAGTAAACAAAAATAAAATGAAAATGTTGGCAAGTGAAGGGAATAAAAAAGCAAAAGTGCTTTGTAAATTGATCGAAGAACCAACAAAATTCCTATCAACAGTTCAAGTAGGGATAACACTCGCAGGATTCTTTGCAAGTGCTTCAGCTGCTACAGGAATTTCAGAACAATTAGGCGGATTTTTTATTAGTATAAATGTACCATATGGATACCAAGTTGCATTTGTAGGGGTTACAATTGTATTATCATATTTCACATTAGTATTTGGAGAATTGGTTCCAAAGAGAATAGCTTTAAGAAAAACTGAATATATAGCTATGGCATCTCTTAGACCAATAATGATTATTTCTAAAATTGCTGCTCCATTTATAAAAATATTATCACTATCGACATCTTTAATAGTAAAGCTTATGGGGTTGGATAATGAAAATTTAGAAGACATAGTAACAAAAGAAGAGCTTAAGTCATATATAGAATCAGGAGAAGAACATGGTGCTATAAATGAAAGAGAAAAAGAAATGATAGAAGGAATATTTGAATTTGATAATAAAAAAGTTGAAAAAGTTATGACACCTAGGACAGAAGTGTATTGCATAAATATTAACGAACCATTAAGTTCTTATTTAGATGAATTATTGGAGATGAGATATTCAAGAATTCCAGTATATGAAGATGATATAGACAATGTAATAGGTATTCTATATATGAAGGATTTTATAATTGAAGCTAAGAATAAAGGTTTCAATAATGTAAATGTCAAAGATATATTAAAGGAACCATACTTTGTTCATGAAGGTAAGAATGTACAAGAATTATTTAAATTACTACAAATATCACAACGTCATATAGCAGTTATAATCGATGAATATGGGGGCTTTTCTGGCATTATAACTATTGAAGACCTCATTGAAGAAATAATGGGAGAAATTAATGATGAAGATGATAGTGGAGAAGAACGTATTAAGAAAGTTGCAGAAAATACTTTCTTAGTAGATGGTTTAACTACTTTAGAAGAATTAAATGATGAATTGGATATAGATATTGAATTGGATGATATTGATACTATAAGTGGATTTCTTATTAATTTAATTGGAAATATTCCATCAAAAAATGATGACAAGATAGTAGAATATAATGATATAACTTTTAAAATAGATAAATTAGGCGAGAAGAGAATCGAAAAGATTCTTATAAAGTTAAAAGATAGAGATTAAATTAATATAAAAAGATGGCATTGCATTTGATTCAAGTGCAATGTCATCTTTTTTATGCATAGGGATATTGAGGTAAAACTCGAGTATGTATCGAAGTACAAGATTATAATTTACTTATAAATTTTATGAATAATAAATCATTCACAAGGGGATAAATAGATTTATATAAAAATAATGTTTTTACAAAAGGAGACAATATATATGGAGAAGGAAGTTTACAATGATTATTTATTAATAATGCCAAGTGGTAATTGTAAGGGGTTTAATGACTTAGAAGGAGCAAAAGCATATATAAATGTATATTATGAAAGAAGATTTGATGATACTCTTCATGAAGATGGATATAATGATGCTACAGAAATAGGGGGAGACGAATATAGATTGAATGTATTCACACAAATGGGAGTTGAAGAAGGAGGGAAATGTGAAGTATATAGAACGGAAGACTTTATTGAAGGAATTAAAGCAGAACTAGTTTTTGATGAAGAGAAAGAAGAAGTAATCTCAAAGCTATCAGAAGCAAAAATAGATTTTAATGTATATGAGTATGGATTAGATAAAGTTTTAGCAAATGTTGAAGAGATTAATGTTATGGAAGCTTATGGAGATAAAGTTAGGGGATAAGTTGTAGATACTAATTGTTATAAGGGGTCAAAAAGGACATGATTAAATTATCAAGCAATGCTAGTTGAATAATTAATATATTTAAATAAACAATAAAACTATTGATAAATGTGCAAAAAAGCAAGCATATAAATAACAAATAGTTAATTTTAGTATATTTTAAATAAGCAAAAAAACAATAATGTAAAATATATTTCTAAAGCGTTGACAATAGTAAAAACGGAGCGTAAAATCTACATTAACAGGAAAACTTAATAGGTCCTTTAGTTATTAAATGCTGAGATGGAGAAAATTATTTAGCAGACAAGTTGCAGAGAGTCGATGGTTGGTGAGAATCGATACTTTAGCTTTAGAATTATCACTCCTGAGCAGAATCCAGAAAAAGAAAGAGAATTTCTTGAGTAAAAGATATCCGGTGTGCATCCGTTATATGCAAGGGTTTGTTAGAACCTAGTGATATTATATAAGGCGGAGTATTATCCCACTTCTTATGATTCATATCATTAAGGGTGGATTTTTTTAACTATTTTTAAGGGGGAGAGGCAATGGATAAGCATGTATTATCGGCATTGGTAAGAAATTCATCTGGAGTTTTAAGCCGAGTTAGTGGGTTGTTTTCAAGAAGAGGATATAACATTGACAGTTTAACTGTTGGTAGAACTGAAGATCCTTCAATTTCAAGAATGACTATCACACTTATGGGAGATGAGAATGTATTAGAGCAAGTAAAAAAGCAATTAAACAAGTTAGAAGATGTAGTAAGAGTTGTTTATTTTAAAGCTAATGATTCAGTTTATAGAGAGCTAGTACTGATTAAAGTGAAAGCAAATGCTGAAAATAGAGCAGCTATAAATGAAACTGTAAAGATATTCAGAAGTAAGATAATTGACTTATCCACTGATACTTTAACAATAGAATTAACTGGGGATGAAGATAAAATATCAGCATTAATAAACTTAATGGAAGAGTGTGGAATAGAAGAATTAGTTAGAACAGGTGTAACAGCACTTCAAAGAGGCGAAAAAACTATAAAGAATTCTGTTGAAAGTTATTAATATAAGCTGAGTTCATAAATATGGGCAATAAGGCAATGTAAAAGGGAAAGGGGGAGAAGAATGTATGGCTCAGAATGTGGTGAAGATATTTGATTCTACTCTTAGAGATGGAGCTCAAGGTCAAGGAATTTCTTTCTCATTAGAAGATAAGATTAAAATAGTGAAAGCTCTAGATGAGATGCAAATTGATTATATTGAAGCTGGCAACCCTGGATCAAATCCTAAAGATATGGAATTTTTCAAAAGGCTTAAGGATGTAAGACTTAAGACTGCGAAGATAGTAGCATTTGGATCAACGAGAAAACCTAATGTAAATGTAGAAGATGATAAAAATTTAAAAGATTTATTATTATCAGGATCAGATACGATTGTTATATTCGGAAAAGCATGGGACTTTCAAGTTACAGATATTATAAAAACATCATTAGATGAAAATATTGAAATGATAAAGGATACAATTAAGTATTTGTGCAAGAAAGGAAAAGAAGTAATTTTTGATGCAGAACATTTTTATGATGGATACAAGGCAAATAAAGATTACGCAATGTCAACTTTAAAAGCAGCAGAACAAGCTGGAGCACAAGTAGTGATTTTATGTGATACTAATGGAGGAACATTACCTCAAGAAATACATGATATAACTAAAACTGTAAAAGACCAAATAGACATAGAATTAGGAATTCATAGCCATGATGATATGGGAATGGCAGTTGCAAATTCAATAATGGCAGTAGAGGCTGGAGCAAAACAAATCCAAGGAACATTTATTGGAATTGGAGAAAGATGTGGAAATGCAAATTTGAGTGCAATAATACCAATATTGAAATTAAAACTTGGATTTGAAGTGTTAAGCAACAGTGAACTGGTAAATCTGACAAAATCAGCTAGGTATATTGCAGAAATTTGTAACATTACATTAACTGATCAAACTCCTTTTGTAGGCAGTTCATCATTTGCACATAAGGGCGGTATGCATATAGATGCGGTAACTAAAGCACCGAAATCATATGAGCATGTAAATCCAGAATTAGTTGGTAATAAGAGAAGATTTCTAGTTTCTGAAGTTAGTGGAAAAAGCACAATATTACAAGAAATAAAAAAGATATTTCCTAATGTTTCTAAAGATGATAATTCAGTTCAAAAAATCACAGACAGATTAAAAGAATTAGAATATGAAGGGTATCAATTTGAAGGGGCAGAAGGAACGGTTGAATTAGTTATAAGAAAAATTATTGGTAAATATAAACCATTCTTTAAATTAAATCATTTTAAAATTATTGGGGAACAGCCATATGGCACTGAAAATTTCACTTCAACAGCAGTAATAAATATCACTGTGGATGGAAGAAATGAAATGACAGCAGCAGAAGGAGAAGGGCCAGTAAATGCACTAGATAAGGCAATTAGAAAAGCACTTGAAGTATTTTATCCAGAAATCAAACAAGCACGACTTGTAGATTATAAGGTTAGAGTGTTAGATTCAGAAAGTGCAACAGAAGCAAAAGTAAGAGTTTTAATTGAATCAACAGATGGAATTGAGAATTGGAGTACTGTTGGGGTATCCAGAGATGTAATTCAAGCTAGTTGGATAGCACTAGTAGATTCAATAGAATATAAATTAATAAAAGATATTGAAAGAAAAGTAAAAGCATATTTTTAAGGGGGATTAAAACATGGGAATGACAATGACGCAAAAAATATTAGCGGCTCATGCAGGATTAGAAACTGTAAAGGCAGGACAATTAATCGAAGCAAATCTTGACTTAGTTTTAGGAAATGATATTACAACTCCAGTAGCTGTAAATGAATTTAAAAAATTTGGAACAGATAAGGTATTTAGTAAAAGCCAAATTGCAATAGTTCCAGATCACTTTACTCCTAATAAGGATATAAAGGCAGCAGAACAAGTTAAGTATATTAGAGAATTTGCTCAAAAGATGGAGATAGAAAACTTCTTTGAAGTTGGAGAAATGGGAATTGAACATTGTTTATTACCAGAAAAGGGATTAGTTGTTGCAGGGGATGTTGTTATAGGGGCTGACTCACATACTTGTACATATGGAGCTTTAGGAGCATTTTCAACAGGTATTGGATCAACTGACATGGCAGCTGGTATGGCTACAGGACAATGTTGGTTTAAAGTACCATCAGCATTGAAGTTTGTTCTTAAAAACAAACCTGCCAAATGGGTAAGTGGAAAAGATATAATATTACACATAATTGGAATGATTGGTGTGGATGGAGCATTATACAAATCAATGGAATTTGTAGGTGAAGGCTTAGAATATCTTTCAATTGATGATAGATTCACAATGGCTAATATGGCAATAGAAGCTGGTGGAAAGAATGGAATTTTCCCCGTAGATGATAAAACTATTGAATATTTAAAAGATCATGCAACTAGAGAATGGACTGTTTATGAAGCTGATGAAGATGCAGAATATGATGAAATATTTGAAATTGACCTAAGTACATTAAGACCAACAGTTTCATTTCCACATTTACCAGACAATACAAGAACAATTGATAATGTTGGTGATGTAGTGCTTGACCAAGTAGTAATTGGATCATGTACAAACGGTAGAATTTCAGATTTAAGAATAGCTAGAGATATTCTTAAAGGAAAAAGAGTTAAAAGGGGAATTAGATGTATAGTTATTCCGGGAACTCAAAAGATTTACTTACAAGCTTTAGAAGAGGGAATAATCAAGGATTTAGTTGAAGCTGGAGCAGTATTCTCAACACCAACTTGCGGACCATGTTTGGGTGGACATATGGGAATATTAGCAAAAGGAGAAAGAGCATTATCAACAACAAATAGAAATTTTGTAGGAAGAATGGGACATGTTGAATCAGAAGTATATCTTGCGAGTCCAGCTGTAGCAGCAGCATCTGCATTAACTGGAAAAATAACTGACCCAGAATTAGTCTAGGAGGTATTAGTAATGAGTGTAAAAGGTAAAGTATTCAAATATGGAGATAATGTAGATACAGATGTAATAATTCCAGCAAGATATTTAAACACATCAGATGCTAAAGAACTTGCTGCACATTGTATGGAAGATATAGATATAGATTTTGTAAAGAATGTAAAAGACGGAGATATAATTGTTGCAAATAAAAACTTCGGCTGTGGTTCTTCAAGAGAACACGCACCACTTGCAATTAAAACAGCTGGAATTAGTTGTGTTATAGCATCAACCTTTGCAAGAATATTCTATAGAAATTCAATTAATATTGGATTACCAATTTTAGAATGTGATGAGGCTGTAAAAAATATTACTGCAGGAGATGAATTAGAAGTTGATTTTTCAACAGGTATTATAAAAAATTTAACTAAGAACCAAGAGTATCAAGGAGAAGCATTCCCAGAATTTATGCAAAAAATCATCGATAATGATGGGTTGATTGGATATATAGGAAGCAAAAAGTAGAGAAATAATTAATAAGCAATAAGAATTAGGCAATGATAAAGAGGGGGATTTTTATAATGAAATATAATATAGCTGTAATACCAGGAGACGGAATAGGACCAGAAGTCGTAGAAGAAACTATAAAGGTTTTGAAAGTTATTGGGGATAAGTTTGGACATAAATTTGAATATGAATATGTATTAGCTGGTGGATGTGCTATAGATAAAGAAGGTACACCACTTCCAGAAGCAACATTAGAAGCTTGTAAAAAAAGCGATGCAGTTTTACTTGGAGCTGTGGGTGGTCCTAAATGGGATGATCCTACTGCAAAAATAAGACCAGAACAAGCATTGTTAGGATTAAGAGGTGCATTAAATCTTTATTGTAATTTAAGACCAGCAGTTTTATATGCTCCATTAAAAAATGAATCACCACTTAAAGATAGCATTGTTAAAGATGGAATAGATATTTGCATAGTAAGAGAATTAACTGGCGGTATTTATTTTGGAGAAAGAGGAATAGAAGTTATTGATGGCATAAAGAGCGCATATGATACTGAAAGATATAATGAAAATGAAATAACTAGAATTGTTAAAATCGGATTTGAAACAGCAATGAAGAGAAACAAGAAGCTTACAAGTGTTGATAAAGCGAATATATTAGAAAGTTCAAGACTTTGGAGAAGCATAGTTAATGAAATGGCTAACGATTATCCAGAAGTTGAAGTAAATCATTTATATGTTGATAACACTGCAATGCAATTAGTTAAAGATCCAAATCAATTTGATGTTATTGTAACTTCAAATATTTTTGGTGATATATTATCAGATGAAGCTAGTATGGTTACAGGTTCGATTGGAATGTTACCATCAGCATCACTTGGAGATGGTACTCTTGGAATGTATGAACCAATCCATGGAAGTGCTCCTGATATAGCAGGACAAGGAATTGCTAATCCTTTAGCAACCATTCTTTCGGCAGCAATGATGTTAAGATATAGTTTTTCATTAGAAGAAGAAGCTAAATCAATTGAAAATGCAGTTCTTGCAGTTCTTGAAGATGGATATAGAACTGGAGATATAATGACTGAAGGTAAGAAAAAAGTTGGAACAGTTGAAATGGGAAATTTAGTTCGTGAAAAATTATAAAGATTAAAATAAATTCAATAGATGATTTACAAGTGACAATTGACAATGCAGGAACAAAAGATTCCGAAGGAATCTTATCTGAAATTGTTAATTGTTAATTGAAAAATGAAAGGGAGTAGTAAGAAATGAGAAGTGACGCAATAAAAAAAGGTCCTACTAAGGCACCACAAAGATCATTATTAAAAGCATCTGGATTAACTGATGAAGAAATACAAAGACCTTTAATAGGTATTGTTAGTTCACAAAATGATATTATTCCAGGTCATATAAATCTAGATAAAATTGTTGAAGCTGTTAAAAAGGGTGTATTAATGTCTGGGGGAACACCTTTAGTATTTCCAGCAATAGGAGTTTGTGATGGTCTAGCTATGGGGCATGAAGGTATGAAATATTCTTTGGTTACTAGAGAGCTTATAGCAGACTCAACAGAGTGTATGGTAAAAGCACATGCTTTTGATGCGTTAGTATTTATACCAAACTGTGATAAAGTTGTTCCAGGAATGGTAATGGCAGCACTTAGACTTAATATACCTTCTGTTTTTGTTAGTGGTGGACCAATGCTTTCGGGAAGATTTAATGATAAGCCAGTATCACTTTCAACTATGTTTGAAGCAGTTGGTGCTTATGAAAATGGTTCAATGCTTGCAGGTGACTTACATAAATTAGAAGAAAGTGCATGTCCATCGTGTGGATCATGTTCAGGAATGTTTACTGCAAATTCAATGAATTGTTTATGTGAAGTATTGGGACTTGGATTACCTGGAAATGGTACAATTCCAGCTGTATACTCAGAAAGAATAAGACTTGCTAAAACAGCAGGTATGGCTGTAATGGAATTGTTGAAGAATGACATTAAGCCAAGAGATATAGTAAATGAAAGAAGCATTAAAAATGCATTAACAGTTGATATGGCACTTGGATGTTCTAGCAATAGTGTGCTTCATTTAACAGCAATTTGCAATGAAGCAAAAGTTGACATGAACTTAGATATTATAAACGATATATCTGCAAATACACCAAATCTTTGCAAATTGTCACCAGCATCAGATACTCCAATTGAAGCTTTATATGAAGCAGGAGGAGTTAGTGCTGTGATGACTGAACTTTCAAAGAAGAATCTTTTGGATTTAGATTGTATAACAGTTACAGGAAAGTCTCAAAAAGAAAATATAGCAGGGATAGAACCAAAGAACCATGATGTAATTAAATCAATAGATGCACCACATAGTCAAACTGGTGGAATTGCAATTCTTAAAGGGAATTTAGCGAAAGATGGAGCTGTTGTTAAAAGATCAGCGGTGGTTCCTGAAATGTTAAAACATGAAGGTCCTGCAAAAGTATTTAATTCTGAGGAAGAAGCAATAGAGTCAATCTTTGGTAAGAAGATAAAAGCTGGGGATGTAATTGTAATAAGATATGAAGGCCCTAAGGGTGGTCCTGGAATGAGAGAAATGCTTTCATCAACAGCAGCTGTAGCAGGTATGGGATTAGATAAATCAGTTGCATTAATTACAGACGGTAGATTTAGTGGAGCAACTAGAGGCGCTGCAATAGGTCATGTATCGCCAGAAGCAGCAGATAATGGTGTTATTGGATTAGTTGAAGACGGTGATATTATTTCAATTGATATCAATAATTCAAAACTTGAATTGTTGGTTTCTGATGAAGTATTAGAAGATAGAAGAAAGAATTTAAAGCCTGTAGAACCAAAGGTTAAAGATGGATATTTAGCTAGATATGCTAAGCTAGTTAGTTCTGCAAGTGAAGGGGCAATACTTAAATAGCAATATAGAAATCATTTTATAAGCAAAGGAGTGAATAAAATGTTATTGACGGGGGCTGAAATTTTAATAAAGTCGTTACTAGATGAAGGGGTAGAGACTATATTTGGGTATCCAGGTGGAGCAGTATTAAATATATATGATGAATTATATAAATATAAGGATAAACTTCACCACGTTTTAACTTGTCATGAGCAAGGTGCATCTCATGCAGCTGATGGATATGCAAGAGCAACTGGTAAAGTGGGAGTTTGTCTTGCAACATCAGGACCAGGGGCAACAAATTTAGTAACAGGGATTGCTACTGCATATATGGACTCAATTCCTATGGTAGCTATAACAGGAAACGTAGCAAAATCATTGCTTGGAAAAGATAGTTTTCAAGAGGTTGATATAACTGGAATTACAATGCCTATAACAAAACATAATTATATTGTAAGAGATGTTAATGATCTTCAAAATATAATTAGAGAAGCTTTTTATATAGCTGAAGAGGGCAGACCAGGACCAGTATTAATAGATATTCCAAAGGATATTACTGCAGATAAAACTAAGTATACAAAATTAATTCCTAAAGAAGTGGTTAGAAAGTCAGAATACATTACAGATAATGCAATACAGGAAGCAATAGAGCTAATAAATCAAAGTAAAAAACCATTTATATTTGCAGGTGGTGGTGTTGGTATATCTGAAGCAACATTAGAATTAATAAGATTTGCTGAAAAGATAAATGCACCTGTATCAACATCACTTATGTGTATGGCGGAATTTCCTAATGATCATGAATTATATACTGGTATGATAGGAATGCATGGAACAAAAGCATCAAATATCGCTGCAACTAGATGCGATTTATTAATAACACTTGGAGCTAGATTTAGTGATAGGGTTATAAGCAATCAAAATCATATTAAGAATGCAAAAATATTACAAATAGATGTTGATCCAGCAGAAATAAATAAAAACATAAAGGTTGATACTTGTATTGTAGGTGATTTAAAGGTAGCTTTAGATAAATTGATGCCACTAATTCAAGAAAAGAAAAATGAAGAGTGGCTTAGTACAATAAACAAATTAAAAGAAGATAAAAGGATATTATCAGAGTGTGAGACAACTCCAGAATTATTTTTTGATAAACTAAATGAATTAAATGATAGAAGTTTTATAATATCAACTGAAGTTGGGCAACATCAAATGTGGGCAGCACAATATTTTAAATTTAAAGATCCAAAAACCTTTATAACATCAGGTGGTCTTGGAACTATGGGATATGGTCTTGGAGCTGCAATTGGGGCTCAAATTGGTAGACCGGATAAAAGGGTATTTAATATTGCTGGAGATGGTAGCTTTGGAATGAATTGCAATGAATTAGTTACTGCAGTTAAAAATAAGATTCCATTAATACAAGTTGTTATGAACAATAATTGCTTAGGAATGGTTAGACAATGGCAAACTCTCTTTTACGAGGAAAGGTATTCCGAAACAACATTAGATAGACCAACAGATTATGTTAAGCTTGCTGAAGCTTTCGGAGCTAAAGGATTTAGAATAACTAAAGTAGAAGAAATAGACGATATTTTAAGAAAAGCTCTGGATTCAGAAGGTCCAGTTCTTATAGATTATTTAGTAAATAGTGATAAAAAAGTTTTTCCTATGGTTGCACCTGGTGCACCAATTAATCAAATAATAAGTGAAGAAGATATCAATAATAATTAGGAGGTCATTAAAATGCCAAAAATGTATTATGAAAAAGACACGGATTTAAATTTATTAAAAGGAAAGAAGGTTGCCGTAATAGGTTACGGTAGCCAAGGTCATGCACATGCATTAAACCTTCATGAAAGTGGAATAGATGTTACTGTTGGTTTATATAATGGAAGTAAATCATGGGCTAAAGCTGAAGCAGCTGGACTAAAGGTTGCAACTGTTGCAGAAGCATCAAAAGCAGCTGATTTTATCATGATTTTATTACCAGATGAAAAACAAGGGAAAATCTATAACGAAGAAATTGCTCCAAACTTAGAAGAAGGAAATGCATTAGTATTTGCTCATGGATTTAACATTCATTATGTACAAATAGTTCCACCTGCATTCGTTGATGTATTCATGGTTGCACCAAAGGGACCAGGACATTTAGTAAGAAGAACATATACTGAAGGCGCTGGAGTACCTTGCTTAATAGCTATACACCAAGATGCATCAGGAAAAGCAAAACAATATGCTTTAGCATATGCAAATGGAATTGGTGGAGCAAGAGCTGGTGTTCTTGAAACTACTTTCAAAGATGAAACAGAAACAGATTTATTTGGAGAACAAGCAGTACTTTGTGGTGGATGTGCAGAACTTATCAAAGCAGGATTTGAAACTTTAGTAGAAGCTGGATATGCTCCAGAAAATGCTTACTTTGAATGTATGCATGAAATGAAATTAATTGTTGATTTATTCTACCAAGGTGGATTAAGTTTAATGAGATATTCAGTATCAGATACTGCTGAATATGGAGATTACCAAGTTGGTAAGAGAATCATCACAGCTGAAACTAAGAAAGAAATGAAAAAGGTTCTTTCTGAAATTCAAGATGGTACTTTTGCAAAGAATTGGTTATTGGAAAACCAAGTTGGAAGACCAAACTTCAATGCAACTAGAAGAATGGAAGCAGAACATCCAATTGAAAAGGTTGGTAAGGAATTAAGAGGAATGATGAGTTGGATTGATACAGCTAAAGTAGATTAGTATTATTATAAATAATAGCTATAATTTTAAAAGAAGACGAGGATTTAGATTTAAATACTCGTCTTCTTCTTTTTAAGGTATAATAGAAATGTAATAATGTATAAATGAGAGGTAATAAATGAATTATGTATATATTGTAGAATGTTCAGATGGGACATTTTATACAGGATGGACTAATAACTTAGAAAAAAGAATTCGTATGCATTCGATTGGAACAGGGGCAAAATATACAAAAGGAAGAGGACCTGTGAAATTGATGCATTATGAAGAATTCGAAGATAAAAAGGATGCAATGAAAAGGGAATATGAGATAAAGAAATTAACAAGAAAAGCAAAGATATCATTAATTAGGTAGGCTATGAAAAAAATAAATTGTCAGCAACTTAATAATAATCTCAACAAAATTTTTAATAGTCATATTCAATAAATTCTAATGCAAACGATTTTATTAAAAAAGCTCTATCTTAGAGTAAATCATAATAAATATAAGAAAATTCATTAAATATGGTAAAAATTAAGAAAAATATCACTTGTAAAAGTTTTCTTAGTTTGATATACTAAAAATATCAAAGAGATGAATAAAGAAAAAGATTAATAAGAAGTCTGAATAGAGGTAGAAAACTATAAAGACTAAATTTTTGCAACTTTCCGCAAACGGTTGCGAAAACGATTTTTTGGTAGAAAGTATATTGGTATTAAGTTTTTATGCAGATTATAAAAGAAGAGCATATATCAAATATTTCAAGTATAAAACCTTTAATATATAATATATATAACTGTTAATAATATATTTAGAATTACTATTTTGAATATATATTATAAATTATAATATTTAAAATTTTTAAAAAATGTCTTAAAAAATTAAATAAATTTTAACGGAGGGGTATTAATATGAAAACAAAAAAGATATTATCAACTATTCTAGCTACTACATTATTAGTTGGAACAATGGTAGGTTGTGGAACAAGTACTAGTTCAGGAAATTCAGCTAAAACTGAAAGTGGAAAAGCGGTTAAAATATTTCAATTAAAAGTTGAAATTAATGATCAACTTCAAGCACTTGCTAAAAAGTATGAAGAAGAAAAGGGTGTTAAAGTTGACATTCAATCAGTTGGTGGAGGTGCTGACTATGGTGCATCTTTAAAAGCAGAATTCGCAAAAGGTGCGGATGCTGAACCTGATGTATTTATGATTCAAGGTGCTGGAGACTATGGAGTTTGGAAACATAAAATTGATGATTTAAGTTCAGAGTCATGGATAAAGAATGCTGTTAAAGGAACACTTGATACAGTAACTATTGATAAAAAAGTATATGGTATGCCAGCAGCAACAGAAGGATATGGATTAGCATATAATAAAGCAATCTTAGATAAGGCTGGAATTGATCCTAAATCTATAGATACATTTGATAAGCTAAAAGCTGCTTTTGAAAAATTAGATAGCAAGAAATCAGAACTTGGACTTGACAATGTCTTATCTTATACAACAAAAGAAACTTGGGTAACTGGTAATCACACATTCAATATACCATTTGCAACACAAGATAATCCTGCCCAATTTGCAAAAGATTATATTGATAAAAAAGCAGATGTAGTAAATAATAAGCAATTTAATGACTGGATGAATTTAGTTGAATTAATGTGTAAATATAGTGGAGGAAAAACATTAGATACTATTGATTATAGTACTCAAGTTGGTAATTTCGCACTTGGAAAGACAGCATTTATTCAACAAGGTAACTGGATTGCTTCAGATTTAAAGAACTTAGAAGCTAATTTTGATATGGGATTCGTTCCATTAGCTATCAATAATGATACAAAAGTAAGTGGATCTATTCCAGTAGGAGTTCCAATGTATTGGGTAGTTAATAAGGATTCTAAAGTTAATAAAGAAGCTAAGGAATTCTTAGATTGGATGGTTACTAGCCCAGCTGGTCAAGAGTCATTAGTTAAAGATATGAATATGATTCCTGCATTTACAAACTTCACAACTGAGAGCGATAATGCATTAAACAAATCAATATCTGAATATAACAAAGCTGGGAAGACTCTTCCATGGGCATTTACTAATTTCCCAGATGGATTCTCTATGAACAATATAGGACCTTTATTCTCTAAATTCCTTTCTACTGATATGGGTGCACAAGCTAAGAAAGATATGTTACAAGGAATTCAAGATGCAAAAAGAGAAAAATAGAAATTAAAATTAATTCATGAGGAAAGTAAAACTTTCTCATGAATATTTTAAACAGAAGATTAATTTGGTACACAATAGTAAGTATCATTAGGAAAGGAGTAATTGTATGAGTAAAAAATCAACAGACAGTAAAAATTTTTGGATTTATGTTGGACCGGCTTTATTTGCTATAATAATGGTTGTATTTATACCATTTATAATTGGTATATATTATACATTCACAAATTACAATGGTGCGAATCCACAATATGATTTTGTAGGAATAAGTAATTATATAAGTCTTTTTGATGATGACCAATTTATATATTCTTTAAAAATAACTATTTTATATACAATTGCAAGTGTAATAACTATTAACATAGTAGGATTTGGATTAGCATATGCTGTTACAAGAAAGTTAAAAACAAGTAATTTCTTAAGAACAGGTTTCTTTATGCCAAATTTAATTGGAGGATTAATCCTAGGATTTATATGGCAATTTATGTTCAATTCAGTATTCACAGGAATAGGGCAAAATTTAGGTAGCAAAGTGCTTGCAACATCACTATTACAAGAACCAACTACAGCAATGTTTGCAATGTTAATTGTTTCAACATGGCAATATGCAGGTTATATAATGGTTATATATGTAGCTGCTCTTGAAACTGTTCCAGCTGATTTAATAGAAGCAGCTCATATTGATGGAGCTAATGGATGGCATACATTTAGACATATAACAATACCTATGGTAAGACAAGGAATGACAATTTGTATGTTCTTAACTTTAGCAAACTCATTTAAATTATTCGATTTAAACTTCTCATTAACACCAGCAAAAACAACAGAAATGTTAGCTTTAAATATCTATAAGGAAGCATTTGTAGTAAATAATATGGGAATAGGACAAGCTAAAGCAATTATATTTTTTATACTTGTAACTGCTGTTTCTTTAATTCAAGTTTACTTTAATAAGAAGAAGGAGGTAGAAGCATAATGGAAACAAATACAAGTGTTAATAATGCAACACAAAGTAGATCACGTAAAAAACTAAAAACAATGGATAGTTATACTAGTAAACTAAAAATATTAGAAGTTTTTGCATGGCTATTACTAATATTATATATGTCACCATTTTATTTAATGTTTATAAATTCATTTAAAACAAGAAGAGAAGTTTTTGCTAATACCACAGGATTACCGGATGTATGGAATTTTCAAAACTATATAGACGCTGCTAACAAAATGGACTTGATAAGTTCTTTTGCTAATTCTATGATAATAACTGTTGGGAGTGTAATATTAATACTTCTATTCTCTTCAATGGCAGCTTGGTTATTAGTACGTGATAAGACAAAAAAAAGTAAAATACTATTTTATGTATTTACAGCAGGAATGATTGTACCATTCCAAGCAGTAATGATACCACTTGTAAAGTGGATGGCTAAAATTCAACTTGGACCAATTAAAATGATAGGAACACGTTATGGTTTAATATTTATGTATATAGGATTTGGTGTAAGTATGAGTATATTCTTATATCATGGATTTATTAAAGGTATACCTCAAGAAGTTGAAGAAGCTGCAACTATTGATGGATGTAGTAAATGGCAAACTTATACAAAGGTAGTATTACCATTGCTAAAACCTACTACTGTTACAGTAGCTGTATTAAATAGCATATGGATATGGAATGATTTCTTATTACCTTTCTTGACATTAGATAAAAATATGAGAACTATACCATTAGCTATGAATAATTTCTTTGGAGCGTTTTCAAAACAATGGGAACTTGCTATGGCAGCATTAATATTAGCTATAATTCCAATCATTATATTCTACTTCTTTGTTCAAAAACATATAATTGCAGGTATTGTTCAAGGATCTATAAAGTAATTTATTTAGATGAATTTATAGACATGTTAAAAGTTTCATTATGTGATTTAATGAATAAGGGTTTTTAATCAAAATTTAATATACAGAATAGATATTTTAATAGTATCATGCATCATAACAAATAATTAGATTTTTAGTTAATTAACCCTAATTTAAATTATATTTTTAAGATAGTGTCTTAATTTTTAACTATGATATATATAATTTATACATAAGTAAAAGTTAAATTATAAGCTGTTATGCAAGCGATTGACCCTAAAAAGACAATATTGTATAATACAAATTTAAAATAAGAGTAAGAAAATGGGAGGAAGATATGAATAGAGGTAGTGGTATTATCATGCACATTGCTTCTCTGCCAGGAAAATATGGAATAGGAACATTTGGTAAGGAAGCTTATGAATTTAGTGATTTTCTACAAAAAGCTGGTCAAAAGTATTGGCAAATATTGCCAATAGGACCTACAAGTTTTGGAGATTCACCATATCAATCTTTTTCAGCTTTTGCTGGAAATCCTTATTTTATAGATTTTGATACTTTGAGAAAAGATGGATTATTGAATGAAAAAGATTATGATTCAATAAATTTCGGAAAAAATTTAGAAAATATAGATTATGGATTAATATTTAACGAAAAATTAAAAATACTAAGAAAAGCATATGAGAATTTTAAATTAAATAAAATTGAAGATTTAAAAGAATTTCAGAAGAAGGAAGCATATTGGCTTGATGATTACTCATTATATATGGCATTAAAAAGTCATTTTGCATTAAAAAGCTGGCAAACTTGGGATGAGGATATAAGATTAAGAAAAAAAGAAGCTATAAGTAGATATGAGGTAATATTAAAAGATGAAATAAATTACTGGAAATTTTTACAATATGAATTTTATAAACAATGGAAAGCATTGAAGTCATATGTGAATGATTTGGGTATTGAAATAATAGGTGATATGCCTATATATGTAGCGGAAGATAGTGCCGATGTATGGGGAAATCCTGAAGCATTTTTACTTGATAAGAAGACATTAAATCCACTACAGGTTGCAGGATGTCCGCCAGATATATTTGCAGCTACAGGTCAACTATGGGGAAATCCAATTTATGATTGGAACTACATGGAGAAAACAGATTATAAATGGTGGGTTGAGCGTATAAGGCAAAGCCTTAATTTATATGATGTGCTTAGAATAGATCATTTTAAAGGATTTGAATCATATTGGTCAATTCCTTATGGTGATCCAACTGCTGAAAATGGTGAATGGGTGAAAGGGCCTGGAATAAAAATATTTAATGCAATTAAAGATGAACTTGGAGATGTAAATATAATTGCAGAGGACTTAGGAACATTAACTGAAGAAACTATAAAACTTAGGGATGATACAGGGTTCCCTGGTATGAAAATATTAACATTTGGATTTGATACGGATAGCTCTAACCCTTTTTTACCTCATAATTATGAGAAAAATTTTATAGTTTACACAGGTACTCATGATAATGATACTGTCAGAGGTTGGATGGAAACAACTGCTCCAAAGGAAGAAGTTAAAAATGCAATAGAATATTTAAGTTTGACTAAGGAAGAAGGTTATAACTGGGGCTTCATTAGAGGAGCATGGAGTAGCATTGGCGATATATCAATAGCACAAATGCAAGATTTCTTAAACCTAGGGAATAAATCAAGGATTAATTTACCATCAACACTTGGGGATAATTGGAGATGGAGAGCAAAAGAAGACGTATTAACTGATGAATTAGCTAAAAGGATTTATAGAATAACTAAAATTTATGGAAGATGCAAATAAGATTAAATAAAGGGACAATAAAATATCAATAGTAAGGCACAGAAATAAATATAATTTCTGTGCTTTTTTTAAAAACTAAATAAGCAATATACTGTTTGTAACATCAAGTTAAATATGATAATATTAGCATTATTAGTGTGTTGTGGTTGTATAAAAATAAACTAAGGCCATATGATTAAAAGAATAGTATAAATAGAAGTTTTAATAATTTCACAATAGATTTCAAAACATAGAATAGGAGGAAATCATGAAAGTTACAATTAAAGAAGTGGCAAAAGAAGCAAAGGTTTCTACTTCAACTGTGTCTAGAGTTATATCTGATAGTCCTCAAATAAGTGAAAAGACAAAGGAACAGGTTAGAGAAGTAATAAATAAACTTAAATATAAGCCCAATGCGATAGCTAGAAGTTTAGCAAATAGTAAAAGCAGAATTATAGGAGTAGTTCTACCCAATGAATCACAAGATTTAATAACAAATCCTTTCTTTATACAAGCGATGAAAGGTATGAGTGGTTATGCTCAAAGTAAAAAGTATTATATTATGTATGCATTTAGTGAAGATGAAAAAAGTGAATCAGATTATATAAATAATTTTATAACGAGCAATTTAGTTGATGGAGTATGTTTATTACGTGCAAGGTCAGATGATAAAAGTATTAAAGATCTTAAAAAATGGGGATTTCCATTTGTCGTAATAGGAAGACCAGAAGAATCTGAAGATATGCTTTGGGTAGATAATGATAATTTTCAAGCTACATATAACTTAGTAAATGAGTTCATAAAAAAAGGACATAAAGACATTGCGTTTTTAGGTGCAAAGAATGAATGGAATGTAACAAAAGACAGATTAAAGGGATTTAAAGTTGCATGTGAAATTAATGGAATTTTAGTACAGGATAAAAACATCGCAACGCGAAATGAATTTAGTGAACAAGAAGGTATTGATGGTGCTATTGAATTATTAAAAAACAGTAGTCCAACAGCTATAATAGTAGAAGATGATATATTAGCTTTTGGTGTACTTAAAGTGCTTAAGCAAAGAAATATTAAGAATATAGAAGTTGTAGGATTTAATAACAGTCCCTTAGCTGAATTTCAGACTCCTCCATTGTCATCAGTTGACATTAATGCGAAAGAGCTTGGATATTATGCTGCAAAAATTTTAATAGATTCATTGGAAAGTAATGAAATAGCAATAAACCATTATATTATTGACTCTAAACTTATAAAAAGAGAATCATTTAAATAGAAACTATACAAAGTTTCCGATTGAATGATTTGTATGATTGCAAGCTATTGCATGGGTTGCTGCTAAAATATGAAAGAAAAAATTTGCACGTTTGAGTATTTAGAGTTTAATAATAAATAAAGGGATTCTATTTAAATTAAAAAAAATATTTTTTTGACTTAAAAGAATTCTTTTTTCTTTATAAATTATCTTAATTAATTATAGTAATTGAAGAAACCATGAGTTATAATTATGTTAACGTTTAACATAATTATAAAAATAAGTAATAAGTTTAAAATAAAAAGTGAAGGAGAGTAATAATGAGAATAACTAGAGAAAAAAGTGTAGTAAAAAAAGATAAGAATAAGGGGACTAGTCTTAAAAGGAAAATAATAATTAGTTATATGATAGTACTAAGTTTCATGCTCATTATTGCAAGCGTTTGCGTAAACCAAATGAAAAATGTTATAACGAAACTTGGAACAACCCAAGATATTATAAATAATGCAGCTGTCCAAACAATGACTAAACAAAACATGAGAGCGTCCATTACAGAACTTGAGGCTTCGGTAAGTAAATTTACAAGCATAACTATCGTAGTTTCAATTATTGGATTCGTAGTTACACTAGGTTTAGCAGTATTAATAATTAGAAGGATACTCAATCCTCTAAAGGATTTAAGCAGACTTGCACAGTCATTAAGAGAAGGTGATTTAACTGCTAAACTTGAGGGAAAAAAATATGATAGGGAAATAGGCGATGTTGTAGATAATTTAAATAATGCGATGAATGCTAATAGATCAATGGTAGGGAATATATATACATATTCAAAGCTAGTAATAAAGTCAAGTGAAGATCTTAATGAAATAGTTAAGTCTATTAATGATAGAATAATAGAAGTTAATTCTGCTACTGAAGTAATATCTAGTGAGGTTGAACAATTAAGTGCAATTTCAGAAGAAGTTAATGCTTCAACATTAGAGATAAAATCTACTATGTCAAGTTTAAATGAAAAAGCACAAATAGATAATAATTCAGCAGATGCTATCAGAAACAAAGCGATTAAAGTTAAAGAAAAAGGACAAACAGCAGCAAAAAATGCAAGAAGAATTTATGCAGAAAAAATTGATAACATCACTAATGCAATTGAACAAGGAAAAGTAGTAAAAGACATTAAAATGATGGCAGATATAATAGCTGGAGTTTCAGAACAAACTAATTTATTAGCACTTAATGCTGCAATAGAAGCAGCTAGAGCAGGCGAACAAGGAAAAGGATTTGCAGTAGTTGCTGATGAAGTGCGGAATTTAGCAGAACAAAGTAAAGAGACTGTTGATAAAATTAAAAAAGTTATTAGTGAAGTACATGGCGCCTTTGATAACTTAAGTGAGCATAGTAAAGATTTATTGACTTTCATAGAGAAAGATGTTGATGGTGATTATGAACTTTTAATTGAAACAGCAACAAGTTATGAAAAAGACTCTAAATTAATTACTAATATGTCAGAAGAGATACAAAATAGGAGTAAAATTATTGAAGATGTTATTAGTCAAATAACTGAGGGTATTAACAATGTAAGCTCAAATGCAGTTGAAACTTCAAGTAAGTCTCAAGATATACAAACAAGTGTAGAAGAAGTTACGAGCCGAGTTCAAACTATTGTTGAAGCAATTCAGCAACAAACTGAACTTGCAGAAGAACTTAAAGATGTTATTAATGTATATAAGATTTAGATATATTAATTTGTTATCATAGTAAAAAGGTAACAAATTTAGAAAAAGAATAGTGTTTTTAAGAGAAAATTCTTATACAAGACATTGCCATAATGTGATATTATTTTGTATATAAACAACTCGAAATTTAAAAATTAGGAGATCTATATATGAAGAAGAGAAACTCCTGTAATAAGCATGAGAAAAAATATCAGGATGGTACAAAAGACAAAAGTAATAATTTATTTAAGAATATTTCTCTAATTATTGTAAGTGCATTAATAGTATGTGGAGTAGCATTCTATCTGAAAAATATAAATAATTCAAAGTTACAAAAAAGTGAAGCTAACAATCAATTGACTGAGGATAATAATGATAAAAATACAAGTGAAAAAAATATAAATCAAGAAGAAACAAAAAAGGAACCTGTTAAAAAGGAGATTATAATTTCAGTAGCAGGAGATTTTACTTTAGGAACAGATACTAAATTTGCATATAATGGTAGTTTGCCAGCAGCATTTATAAATAGTGGAAAGAACTATTCTTATTTCATGCAAAATGTATCTGGCATTTTTACTAAAGATGATTACACCTTAGTGAACCTAGAAACAACATTTACAGACTCAGATGTTAAAATTCATAAAGAAGGAGAGATATTTTATAACTTTAAGGGACCTAAGGAATATGTAAATATTCTCACTAACGCATCTGTTGATGGTGTTACAATAGCTAATAATCATATTTATGATTATGGAAAGCAAGGAATAAATGATACTATAAATACACTAAAGGAAAATAATATAGATATATGTGGAGAAGGTTATCAAATTTTAAAAGAGATACAGGGAGTTAAATTTGGATTTTTAGGGTATACAGGTTGGGAATATTCTAATGGATTAAAAACAAAAATAGCCACTGATATTAATGAACTTCGAAATAAGGGAGCAGAAGTGATTATCCCATATTTTCATTGGGGAATAGAGAAATCATATGAACCATATGAGGTTCAACAAAACTTAGCTAGGTTTGCTATTGATAATGGTGCAAATGCTGTTATAGGTTCACATCCTCATGTAATTCAAAGTATGGAAAATTACAAAGGTAAGCTCATAGCATATTCAATGGGAAATTTCTGTTTTGGAGGAAATTCAAATCCTTCAGATAAAAGAACATTTATACTTCAGGTTAAGGCAAATATGGAAGACAATAAAGTAGTAGATTTTGAATATAAAGTAATTCCAACAATGATTTCTTCAAGAAATGATAGAAATGATTATATTCCAACTTTAGCAACTGGTGACAATAAAATAAATATATTAAATACATTAAATGAATTATCACCAACTTTAAATGGAAATATTAAAGATGAATTTTTCAAATTATATTTAAAATAATGTTTAATCATATAGAAAGTTGATAAGTTTACTAATATTTATTGACAAGAGAATTTAACTATGTATAATTAATAGTAATAAATTAAATATTTAAATAAGTTAATCTTATTAAGAGTGGTGGAGGGACTGGCCCTTTGAAACCCGGCAACCTGAAAAAAATTTCATGGGAATTTTTTCGTTGGTGCTAAATCCTGCAAGAGAATATCTTGAAAAATGAGAGGGAAATTAAGTTTTATTAGAACTTATCTTATGGCTACAGAGTCACTTCTTATTTTAGAAGTGACTTTTTTATTAATTTAATTAGAGTACTAGAAACAATTAATAAAGCATTAAGCAATAATAATTTAAAGGGGGCAAAAAAATGACTTTAAAAAAATCTTTTGAAACAATTGCAGTTAGTGGAGCATCAGGTGGCGATAAAGCTACAGGAGCAATAAGTTATCCAATATATCAATCAGCCACATTTAAGCATCATGGACTTAATAATAGCACCGGTTATGATTATTCTAGGGCCCAAAATCCAACAAGAGAAGAGGCTGAAAAAACATTGGCAGTTTTAGAAGGTGGAAAAGAGGCAATAGGATTTTCTTCAGGAGTGTCGGCAATTACTGCTTGTATACATTTGTTTAAATCAGGAGACCATATAATTTTATCTGATGATTTGTATGGAGGGACATACAGATTATTTGAAGAAACTTATAAGGACTTTGGATTAAAAGCTACATTTGTTGATACAACAAATACTAAAAATATAATAGCATCTATAAAAGAGAATACAAAAGCTATATTTATTGAGACTCCTTCTAATCCAACGATGAAGGTAACAGACATACGTGCGGTAGGAGAAATAACTAAAAAGAATAAGTTACTATTAATTGTAGACAATACTTTCTTGACACCTTATTATCAAAAACCATTAGAATTAGGTGCTGATTTGGTAATTCATAGTGGAACTAAATATTTAGGTGGACATCATGATTTGCTAGCTGGATTTATAGTAGGAAATGATGAAGAGATTTTACAAAAGCTAAGAAGAATTCATATGTCAACTGGAGCAACATTATCTCCGTTTGATTCATGGTTAATTTTAAGGGGAATTAAAACATTACATATAAGATTAGATAGAGCACAAGAAAATTCAATAAAAATAGCAAAATTTTTAGAGAATAATTCTAATGTAGAAAAAGTTTATTATGTAGGTTTAGAAAACTTTGATGGCTATGAAGTAAATAAAAAACAAGCAACGGGTTTTGGAGCAACATTATCCTTTAGAGTTAAAGATAAAAAATTAATACCTAAAATTTTAGAAAGCGTTAAAGTAATAAGATTTGCAGAAAGTTTAGGTGGAGTAGAAACATTAATAACATATCCAATTACTCAAACTCACTCAGAAATTCCAGAAGAAATTAGGAAAAGATTGGGAGTAGATGAATACTTACTTAGATTATCAATTGGAATAGAGAATATAGATGACTTAATAAAGGATTTAGAAAATGCAATTGGGAAATAAGCTAATAAATATGATTGGGGTGTAAATTATGAATTTTGGAACTAAATTAATACATGCAAGTGGAGATATAGACCCTGCTACAGGTTCTGTAAGTACTCCGATATATCAAACATCAACTTTTCACCAATTTGATATAGAGAACTTTGGAAAATATGATTATGCAAGATCAGGAAATCCAACTAGAGAGGTAGTAGAAAAATTAATAGCAGAACTTGAAGGCGGAGAATGTGGCTTTGCATTTGCTTCAGGTATGGCGGCTATTTGTTCTGTATTATCAATATTCTCAGCAGGAGATCACATTATAATTTGTGGTGATGTATATGGTGGAACATATAGGGCAACAACAAAATTATTTTCAAGATTTAATATTGAATTTACTTTTGTAGATGCATCGAATATTGAAGCTGTGAAAAACGCTTTTAAGGAAAATACAAAGGGACTCTATTTAGAAACTCCTTCAAACCCATTATTAAAAGTTACAGATTTAAGAGCTGCTAGTAAAATAGCTAAAGAAAATGGTGCAATTACAATAGTAGATAATACATTTATGTCACCATATCTACAAAGACCATTAGAGCTTGGTATGGATATAGTTGTACACAGCGCAACTAAGTTTTTAGGTGGACATAGTGATGTTATAGCAGGACTTGTTGTAACTAAAACAAAAGAACTTGGAGATAGAGTTTATCAAATACAAAATACATTTGGAGCTGTACTTGGGCCACAAGATTCATGGCTTTTGGTTAGAGGAATTAAAACTCTGAAAGTTAGATTAGATGCACTACAAAAAAGTGCTCAAAAGCTAGCCGAGTGGCTTGAATCAAGAGAAGAAGTGGAGAAGGTTTATTATCTTGGATTACAGTCAATGGAAGGAAGAGATGTACATTTAGAACAAGCAGATGGTGCAGGTGCAGTTTTATCTTTTAAGTTTAAGACGTTAGAAAGAACTACAATTTTCTTAAACAATGTAAAAAATGTAGCTGTAGCAGTAAGTTTAGGCAGCGTTGAAACTATAGTTTCATATCCAGCTAAAATGAGCCATGCATCAATTCCAAAAGAAGAAAGAGAAGAACTTGGAATTACAGATACATTAATACGAGTATCTGTAGGGCTTGAAGATATAGAAGATTTGATAGAATCGTTTAAAGAAGCAATTGAAAAATAAGTAATCTAGAACTAAAAAACTAGTCAGTATTAATATATTGGCTAGTTTTTTTGATACTTTAATTTAATTTTTTTAATATTGTTATTAAGTTTGATATAGAATCATTTAACATAACTACCTCATCATCAGAAAGAGGAGATATTTTTTCTACAAAAGAATTACAAATCGCAATTCTAAAAGAATCCAATAGTTTGGAAGCCTTATCAGTTAATTCTACTCTGAGAATTCTTCTATCACGAGAATCAGGATATCTATTGACCAGTCCATAGTTAATTAAATTATCTATAATAGGCGTCATGTTAGACTTTGATATTCCTAAATTATCTGCTATTTGTGAAATAGGAGATGAATTAAATTTCAAAAGGTGAAAAATAACTCTAACATGGGATGGAGGAATAGAAAAGTTCGGGACACAATCATCTCCGCAATTTATAGAAGAGTGAAAATTTTTAGTTATATCAGTTTCCTTAAGTATATTATTTTGAATAATCCATAAAAAGTTTACTAGGGAATCTGCAACTTTAAATAAATCATCTTTATCCATAATAAAACAATCCTTCCTACGATAAAATGGTATCTAAATAAAGTATAAACTATTAACAATTTGAAAACAAGAAAAAAGTTATTGACTTATAATAGTTATAAAAATATAATCAATACTATGAATAGAATATATTAGCATATTATCTAAATACTAATCAATAAATTTAAATTATAACTTGGAATTAGGTTTCAGTTAAGGTAAAAATAATCTAAAAATACAACTTAGATTTATTTTATATGATTAAAAATTTTACTTTAAAATTATAAAGGATTATTGATGAATTATTAAAAATTTATAAAAATATCATTTTTAAAATCAGGAGGAAAACATGAAAAAATATTTAGCATTATTTTTAGTACTTAGTTCATTAGGGCTCACAGGATGTGGACAAGCGCCTAAAGAAGAAGAAAAGCCAATAGCTGTATCAGTGCAAATGGCTAAAGGTGGTGGAATAGAAAATACTAATACATTTACTGGAACTACAAAAGTTAAAGAAGAAACATCAGTTACAGTAGAAATAGGTGGAACTATTCAAGAAACATATGTAACGCTAGGTCAAGAAGTGAAAAAAGGAGATAAGCTTTTATCAATTAAAGGTGATGATATACAAAATAGTGTAAAACAAGCAGCAGCAGCTTTAGAGATTGCAAAAGCAAATTATGCCAATACAACAGATGGAAGTATAGAAAGTCAACAAAATTCATTAAATAATTCACTAAAATTAGCACAATTGTCTTATGATGAAGCTAAGAGAAATCATGATCTTAATACTCAACTTTATCAGGCAGAAGCAATAAGTGAAGATGTATATAAAAAATCTGAAGTTTCATTAAATCAAGCTAAACAAGGTTTAGATATGGCACAAAAATCGTATGATACTTCAAATGGGAAAAGCATTCCAGAATTAAAGGAATTAGCTGAAAAACAACTAAATCAATCACAAGTGGCATATGAAGTGGCAACTAGTAATTTAAATAAACTTACATTAGTTGCACCAACAGATGGGACAATAACAGTTAAAAACTTTAATGCAAATGAAATGGCTACGCAACAAAAACCTGCTTTTGTTATTTCTAGTTCCAATATGTTGCAAATAGATTTAAATGTAACTCAATCTGATTTACCTAAGTTTACAGCTGGACAAGAAGTTGAAGTTACAATAAACAATAAATCAGTTAAAGGTACAGTAAGATATGTACCAGCAGTAGTTAATGCAACAACATCACTATATAATATTGAAATACTCGTAGATAATTCACAAGGTGATTTTAAAGCAGGAATGTCAGCAGATGTTCAAATAAGTATAGAAAAACAAGATCAAGCAATAACAATTCCTAAAAAAGCAATATTTGAAGAAGATGGTAAAAAGTATGTATACATAGCAGATTCAAGTAATAAATCAGTTAAAACAGAAATTACAACAGGCATTGAAACAGCTACTACGATGGAAATTAAAAGTGGAATAAGTAAAGATGATACAGTAGTTATTGGTGGATTAAGCCTAATTTCTGATGGAACTAGCATATTCCCAGTAACAAAGGAGGATTAATAATATGGGTTTTACAAAAACTGCAATTAAGCGTCCTCTTACTATAGTTATGTGTTTCTTAGTACTAATTATGTTTGGTCTTATAGGATACTCAAAAATGACGGCAGATACAATGCCAAAGATGGACATACCAGTTTTATCAATTCAAACTGTATGGCAAGGGGCAGGACCAGAGGACATTGACAAGCAAATAAGTGAGAAAATAGAAGAAAAAGTTTCAGCGGTTTCAAAGGTTAGTACAACAGTAACTCAATCACAAGAAAGTGTTTCAGTTGTTGTAATACAATTTGAATATGGAACTGATGTAAATACTGTAATAAATGATGTTAAATCTAAAGTAGATGAAGTTAAAAGTCAATTACCTGATGATGCAGAAACACCATCAGTTATTAAAATGGATGTAACTAGTGCAGGTTCTATAGGGAGATTAGTTATTTCAGGTGGTAAAGATAATGACGACTTAATGAAATATGCAGAAGATGTTGTACAAACAAAAATTAAAACTGTAGATGGCGTTACACAAGCAGATATTGTGGGCGGAGAAAAATCACAGGTTAATATAACAGCAGATCCAGCAGTATTATCTAGTTATAATGTTAGTTTGGCAACAATCAAAGGTGCACTACAAGGCACTAATAAAACTTTCCCATACGGTTCTATTATTGAAGGGGAAGATAAAATTGTTTTAAGAGGAATGGATCAAATAAATTCATTAGAGGATGTAAAGCAAATTCAAATTTCTACCAATAAAGGACAAACGGTTAGATTAGATGAAATTTGTAATGTTGAATATGGTACTGTAGAGAAAAAGGATGTATATAGATTCAACGGCAATGAAAGTTTAATAATAGATGTTAAGAAGCAACAAGATGCTAATACAATAGAAGTTATGGAGGGCGTTAATAAAGCCGTAGCAGAGTTAAGTAAAGGCAATGCACAATATGAGACTAAAGTTGTTAGTGATTCAAGTGAATATATTACAAACTCTATTAATAATGTAATGTCAGAAATATTTATAAGTTCTACTATTGCATTTATTATAATTTTAGTGTTTTTAAAGAACATTAGAGCATCAATTGCTGTATCATTAGCAATTCCTACATCGATAATAGGTGCAATAGCCTTTCTTTATTTTACTGGTGAAACAATAAATATGCTTACTTTAAGTTCATTGGTAATATCGGTTGGACTTGTTGTAGATAATTCAATTGTTGTTATAGAAAATATATTTAAGTATAAGCAAAAAGGAAACTTAACCAATGAAGAATGTGCTTTGGATGGGACAAGAACTGTAACTAGTGCAATTACAGGATCAACACTTACAATAATATGCGTATTTTTACCTATATTATTTACTGATGGTATTACTAAAATAATATTTCAAGCTTTATCCAAAACAATTATTGCTGCGTTAACAGTATCATTAATTGTAGCACTTACACTTGTACCTAGTATGTTTAATAAACTAAGTGGTGGAAAAAATGCTGCAAAAATGAAGGAAAAACCTTCTCCTATTTTTGATAAAATAAGTGAAGCTTATATGAAACTAATAAATGTTTCATTAAAGCATAAAAGCATAGTGGTAATAATAAGTACTGGATTATTTGTTGCTTCTATATTTGGAGCTACATTTTTAGGAATGGAGTTTATGGCAGCATCAGATAAAGGTCAATTAAGTATAAATATAGAATTGCCAGAAGGATTGTCATTAGAACCAAGTGATTATTATGTTTCTATGGCAGAAGAGAAGATTTCTGATATTCCAGAAATAAAAACAGTAATAACAACATTAAAAACATCTAGTAATGAGAATAGTGCTAGCATAAATGTAGAATTAGTTCCAAAAGAAGAAAGAAAAAAATCTACAGATGAAATGGAAAAAGAAATAGCTGATATAATGAGTACTGTGCCAGATTGTAAAGTAACAGTTGCAGCAAGCAGTAGTTACAGTACAGGTAGTAGTTCAGATTATTCTATGCAATTAAAGGGACCTGATTTAGATACATTAGATGTATTAGCAGGACAAGTTCAAGATAAGTTAAGTGGTATAGAAGGATTTGAAAATGTAGAAACATCCATTGCTGATACATCAGAGGAAGCCCAATTCATAATAAATAAGAAAAAAGCAAATGAATATGGTATTAACGCTTCATCAATTGCTTCGCTATTGCACACAGCTGTAGTTGGAGATTCAGTAACAACAGCTAAGATAGATGACTATGAAGTAGATGTTAACTTGAAATTTGAAGGAAATAGCATTGATAATTTAGAAGATATAAAACAAATAAAAGTTATGTCTAAAACTGGTGAAGAAATTCCACTTGGACAAATAGCAGACATAAAAATGGCAGATGGATTGAAGAAAATTAGTAGAACAGATGGAGATTATTCAATAGATATTACAGCTAACCTTGAGGGAGTAGATACAGGAACAGCAACTACAAAATCAAAAGCTGCAATAAATGAATTAAATTTACCACAGGATTATGAAGTAATTACTAGTGGTAACGCAGAAATGATGAATGACTCTATGAGTGGACTTGTATTTGCAATGCTAATTGCAGTAATATTAGTATATATGGTAATGGTAGCTGAATTTGAATCATTTAGTAAGCCATTTATTATAATGACTTGTATTCCATTTGCTTTCGTTGGTGTTGTTGCGATATTGTTAATAACTCAGATAAAAATTAGTATAATAGGTATGTTAGGTATGATTATGCTAGTAGGTATTGTTGTTAATCATGGTATAGTAATGATTGATTATATTGAACAACTGAGAAAATCTATGGAAGGAAAAGCAAGCATAGAAGAAATAGTTTCAAAAGGTTCTTCAGCAAGATTAAGACCAGTTATAATGACAGTTTTAACAGCCACAATGGGTATGATACCAACAGCATTAGCTTTAGAAGAAGGCGGAGAAATGATGCAATCACTAGGGGTAATAATTATAGGTGGTCTTAGTGTTTCAACATTAGTTACATTAGTATTGATTCCAGTCATTTATGTTATTTTCTATAATTTAGAAAGTAAATTTGCTGATAAAATTCATAAAGTAACTGGGAAGATATCAGATAAGTATGAACAATTTAAAAAAGAAAAAATAAGCCCTAAGTTTAGTAAATTTACAAATAATGAAATAGAACCTAAAGTAATAGACAAGAATACAAAGATAGAAAAATAGGTTTGAAAAAATAAAATTAATAAGATAACAAATTAAAAGGTGCTATTTTTGATTTTAATTAATATAAGGTATAATTAAAGAGAATTTGAAATAGTCCCTTTAACTAAGAAAAAAAGATGTATTTAATAATAAGACATATTCAAAAGAGTAAACTTAGTATATAAGCATATTTTTTAATATGCACAAGGTAAAATTTAATGCAGAGGTGAATAGATATGAGAAAGAATATAAATAAATTAGTTGCAGTTGCAATTGGAGTAAGTGTTATGAGTGGGAGTATTATGCCAGTATTTGCAGCAGATTCTACTTCTCAAAAAACTGCGACCGTTAAAACAAGTACACAAGCAAAAATAAAACCAGTACTTACTTTAAGCGATGCCATAGATGCAGGGATAAGTGGTAATGATAAGATAAATTTACAGATAAAAAAGATTAATCTTGAAAAGGACAAGCTTGATATTCAAGAAGATATTGATGATGATGGATATCTATATGACAGTCAAGAAGTAAAAGTAAAGCAAGAAGAGCAAAATAAAGATTTTCTAGAAGATCAAATTTCACAAAATATTACTAATTTATATAATGATTTAGTAACACAAGAAAAAAATCTAGACAAATTAAAAAAACAAATTGAAATTAAAACTAAAGAAATTAATGATGCTCACTTAAAGCAAAGTTTAGGATTAATAACTTCAATAGATATGAAAAGTTCGCAAATTGAACTTGACACTTTAAAGAATAATGAAACAAAAGCAGAAAATAAATTAAAAAACAGTCAAGATTATTTAAAAGTTTTAACAAGTAAAGATTTAAATAATTATGTTTTAGAACAAGATGCTGATTATGAAGTGTTTAGAATAAATGGTTCAGTAGATAATTATTTAGATAAAGTAGTTGAAAAATATTGTGAATATGATAAAGATAGCAGTGATCTGTTAAAAGACTATATAAAAGATCTTAAGAGCAACGATATTGATGTACCACAACAAAGTGAATTTTCAGATGAGGTAGCATCAGTTGTTGGAGTGAATGGAGAGAAAGTAGGGACAGTTACAACTGAAACGGCTAATGAAAAGTATCAAAACGCAGTAGCAAGTTATAAAACATTTTTAGAAACAAAATACAATTCGAGTGCTGCATCAGTTGGGGTAGAAGAAAAGAAAAAGAGTTATAAGAAAATATTAAATGAAAGTTATACAAGTCTTCTTGATTTAGAAAATCAAATTAATGTTATGAAGAGTAATATTGAAGTTAATAATAAGAATCTAAGAAATGCAAAGTTAAAATTGGATTTAGGACTATTAACTAAAACTCAATATAATAGTCAAGTTTTAGCTAACGGAGATTTAGAAACTAATTTAAGAACATTAATTGATAATTATAATAAACTTAAAAATAATATCCAAAAACCATGGTTGATTAATAATTAATTTCCAATTATTAATTGTCAAATAAATATAGAGATTGATTAAATGCAGTTAACAATTAATGAACAACAATTGTTAGCTGCATTTTGTTACTTCTTATAGTTGTTAAAACAAAGAAATACAATAATGATTGTTAGAAATTTTAAATTTGTCATTAAAAACGTAACACAAATTTGAAGTTGTTTAAGTTGAAAAGGTATTCATCATGGGATAGTATAATAAATGAAAGAACTAATATTAATTATAAAAAATTAAATAGGAGGTTTTATTATGGAAAATAACAAATCGTCTCTTAAAGGAAAAGTTCAGAGGTTAGGTAGTTTTTTAAGTGGAATGGTATTACCTAACATTGGAGCATTTATTGCTTGGGGTTTAATAACGGCATTATTTATTCCAACAGGATGGATTCCAAATGAATACTTTGCTAAAATGGTAGGTCCTATGTTAAGTTACTTGTTACCAATACTTATTGGATATACAGGTGGTAAAATGGTATATGGTCAAAGAGGAGCAGTAGTTGGTGCAATAGCAACAACAGGAGTTGTAATCGGTGCTTCTATCCCTATGTTCTTAGGAGCAATGATAGTAGGACCATTAGGTGGATACGTAATTAAAAAAGTAGATCAATTCTTCGAAGGTAAAGTTCCAACTGGTTTTGAGATGTTGGTTAATAACTTTTCAGCAGGAATTTTTGGAGGAATTTTATCACTTTTAGCTTATACATGTATTGAACCAGTAGTTACAGCTTTTTCAAATGGAATGGGAAATTTGGCTACAATAGTTACAAATATGGGATTGTTACCTTTAATAGCTATATTCGTTGAACCAGCTAAGATATTATTTTTAAATAATGCAATTAATCATGGAATATTATCTCCACTTGGAATACAACAAGCAGGTGAAATTGGTAAATCAATATTCTTCTTACTTGAAGCAAATCCAGGTCCAGGTCTTGGTATACTTTTAGCTTATACTTTATACGGAAAAGGAAATGCAAAACAATCAGCTCCAGGAGCTATAATAATTCACTTCCTTGGAGGAATACACGAAATCTATTTCCCATATATTTTAATGAAACCATTATTACTATTAGCAGTAATAGCAGGTGGAATATGTGCAGATTTAACTTTTGTATTAACAGGAGCAGGACTTGCAGCACCAGCTTCACCAGGAAGTATATTTGCAGTAATGGCTATGACACCAAAAGGTGGATTCATGTCTGTTTTAGCAGGTGTTATCGTAGGAACTGTTGTATCATTCTTAGTTGGTTCAATAATTCTTAAGTCTTCAAAAGATGATCAAGAAACAGAAAGCTTTGATGAGGCTCAAGCTAAAATTAAAAATATGAAAGTAGAAAGTAAGGGTGGACAAACTCCACAATCTCAAGCATTAAAAATTGATATTAAATCAATAGTTTTTGCTTGTGATGCAGGTATGGGATCTTCTGCAATGGGAGAATCTATTCTTAAAAAGGCTTTAAAGGATGCTGGAATTAGTGATATTACAGTTAAACATTCATCAGTTGATAGCATTCCAGATGGTACTGATGTAGTATTTACTCAAGAAAACTTATATGAAAGAGCAAGAAATACAGCGGGTAAAGCTGATATAATTACAGTTAAGAACTTTTTAGATCGTTCAAAGTATGATGAATTTATAAACACATTAAAATAATAATAAATAAATTAGATTGAAAATGAGTTGAAAAACATTAAAGGGGAGTGTCGCAAAATGATTAATTTTGCAACAGTCCCTTTTCTATATAGTAAAGAAACAATGAATTTAAAAGCATTTTTATTAAATATTAATAAATTTTAAATTTGTCATTGGAAACGTATCGCAACTTTGAACTTGTTTAAATTGAAAACACATTTAAGATAGTTTAATATAATAAATGAAGGAAATACTATTTAGTATATTAATTAAAATAAGAGATTCTAATTATGAAAACTATTAAGAAGATAACAAATATTCTGTTTAAAGAATGTATTCATCCCTGCAATATTACTTATTAGACTCCAAGGAAGTAATATTGTATATAATATAGGAATTGGAAGTCATGGTATAGTAATCTAAATGTGAAGAATTTATAAATATATTAAATAATAATCAAAAAAATGGGGTGAAATATATGGATAATTTAACTCCTAGACAACAATTTATATTAAATACAGTATTAAGTGAAGGCACTTCTAATATAAAACGTCTTCATAAGGATCTTGATATCAGTGAAAGAACTATTTTAAGAGAAATTTCTTCCATTAATAAGCAGCTAAAGAAAAGTGGAGTACTTATATTTAATGATGAAGATATGAAGTTAAGCATTTCCGGAAATGAAGAAAATATAGAAGAAATAAAAAATTCATTACAGATGGTTCCAATCCCGTGGTTGTTTAGTAAGGAACAAAGGCAAATAATAATTATATGTGAACTCTTAGTTAGTAAGGAGCCGTTAAAAGCTTCATACTTTGGTCATAAATTTAATGTAGTAATGGGTAGTATAAGTCTTGATATAGATAATATTGAAAAAAGACTAGTTTCTAAAAACTTGTGTGTCATTAGAAAAAGAAGTTATGGAATAAGTATTCAAGGGTCAGAGTGGAATAAAAGAAATACATTAGTAGAATTGTTCTTTGATTTTAAACCATTTGAAGATTTATTAGCGTTTCTCTATGATGAAAAAGTTGATCAAATGGTTAGTGCCTTTTTTAATATTGTTTTTGGAAATGAGCTTATCAACTTAGTAAAATCAATACTAAAAGATATAGATTTTAATTACTTAAAAGGAAATGATATTAAATATTTTAGTTTATTTATTCAAGTACTTTTATCTATAAAGAAGGCTGAAGACGATGAAATTATACATTTACCTGATGAAATTAAAAAGAATATTTTATCCCTACAGGAATATAAAAGAATACAGTTTTTGGGGCAGATGTTGGAAAAAAACAATATAAAGATACCAGAAGATGAATTAGTTTATTTATGTTTGTATTTAAGTGACTATAAATTCTTTTTTAATAATAAACATTTTGTAGAATCAGATATTAATTATGAGAGTATATCGAAAGAAGTTACAGAAGATATATCCAAAAAAATACATGTAGATATTGCAAATGATGAGCAATTAATAAAAGATCTAGCCCAACATTTTAGGCAAACATTTTATATGTTAAACTTAGGATTAAAAGTTATTAATCCATTAATTCATGAAATAAAAGAGCATTATTCAGAATTGTATAAGATTATAAAGAATACATGTAGATTTATATTTTCAAGATATAATTTCAAAATTCCTCCTGAAGAGGTAGGATATATAACCATGCATATAGTTGTTGCTATACAAAATCAACAAGCTATGTCAAAGAATATTAAAGTTATCGTTGTATGTCCAAATGGGATAGGTACTTCAAGAATGTTATGTAGTAAAGTAAAAGCTCGTTTTAATGATATAGACATTATTGATTTAGTATCTTTACATGATATTAATAATGTAATTGATGAGGATAAATATGATTTAATCCTATCGACGGTTCCTATTAGATTTAAAATAAAAGAAAAGTTAATCGTAGTTTCTCCTTTTATGACTGAAGCTGATGTTGAAAGAATTAGTAATTTTATATCTAATTTTAAAGTTAATAACAAAAATGAAGTGGAATTATTTGATAAGATAAATGATGATAATGTCACCAATGATGAATATGAACTAGCTAATGTTATGGTTAAGAATTTTCAACTAAAAAAATCAAATAGTGATTTATTTGAAGATTTAATAAATTTCATTGTAGAAGATATTTGTGAAATCAATATTGGAAAAAATAAAGAAGTAATAAGAGAACTTATTTTTAAACGAGAAAAAAATGGAAATGTAGTTATTCCTGGAGCTCATGTGGCTCTTATACATACAAGAAGTGATGAAATTAAGTCTCCATTTGTAGGAGTGTATAGAATAAAAAAGCCATTAGCTATGAAAAGTATAGGATTTTCAACTGAAGAGGTGGATACATTTATAGTTATGTTTGCAAGAAATAATGAAAGTAATTATATACTTAAAGTTCTTGGGAAGATAAGTGTTTCACTAATAGAAAAGAAGGAATTTGTTGAAGTACTAAAATCAAGTAATGCTATAGATATTAGAAACTATTTAATTAATATTATTAATAATGAGGAGGAAGATTAAATGGGAAAAGAAATTTTAGTAAAAGAAGGAATCATATTAAATGTTGCTTCAGAATCTAAAGGTAAGGCAATAGAAAGAGTAGGTACTCTTTTAATTAATGGAGGTTATGTTAAAGAAAATTATATAGAGGGAATGAAAGCTAGAGAAGAGGAAGTTACAACTTACATGGGAAATGGTGTAGCTATTCCTCATGGTATGAATGAATATAAGAAGGAAATAATAGAATCTGGTATAGTTATAGCTCAATATCCTAATGGTGTTGATTTTGGTGAAGGAAACACTGCATATATTGTAATAGGAATAGCTGGAAAAGGTGAAGAACACATGGAAATACTATCTAAAATAGCATTAACGGTTCAATATGAAGAAAATGTTGAAAGACTTAGAAATGCAAAAACTCCAGAAGAAATAATAAAAATTATAGATGAAGGGGAAATGTAATATGAAAGCTATTCAATTTGGTGCAGGAAACATAGGTAGAGGTTTTATAGGAGCACTACTTTCAAAAGCTGGATACAATGTAGTTTTTGCAGATGTAAATAATGAAGTGATAAATAAAATTAATGAAGATAAAAAATATAAAATACATGTTATGGATGTAGAATGTGAAGAAATAGTAGTTGAAAACATAAGTGGAGTTAGTTCAATAACAGATGCAATTTTAGAAGAAATAAAGGAATCTGAAATTATAACAACAGCTGTAGGCCTTGTTGTATTGCCAAGAATAGCACCTGCAATAGCTAAAGGAATACAATTAAGAAAAGAAGCTGGAATTAAAAAAGCATTAAATATTATTGCATGTGAAAATGCTATAAAAGCAAGTTCACAATTAAAAGATGAAGTAGAGAAATGTTTAAATGAAGATGAAAGAGCTTATTTAGAAGAATTTGTTGGATTCCCAGATTGTTCTGTAGATAGAATAGTTCCACCCGTTAAAAGCGAAAACATTTTAGATGTAGTAGTTGAAAAATTCTATGAATGGAATGTTGAAGAAAAAGCATTTAAAGGAAAAATTCCTAAAATAGAAGGAATGAACTTAGCAGGTAATTTAATGTCATATATAGAAAGGAAATTATTCACATTAAATACTGGTCATGCAATTACAGCATATATTGGAAACTTAAAAGGGTATAGTACAATAGATGAAAGTATTGCAGATGAAAAAATATATGATGTTGTTAAAAAAGCTATGACAGAAAGCGGAACAGGATTAGTAGAAAAACATAAACTTGATGCAGAAGCTCATGCTAAATATATAGATAAAATAATTGGAAGATTTAAAAATCCATATTTAAAGGACGATGTATCAAGAGTTGGTAGAGAGCCTCTTAGAAAATTAAGCGATAGCGATAGATTAGTAAAACCATTAATGACTGCTGAAGGATTTGGCTTTAGCGTAGATAATCTATTATTAGGAGTAGGTGCAGCACTTCATTATACTAATGCAGATGATGCACAAAGTGTAAAATTACAAGAGCTAATAAAAGAAAAAGGAATAAAAGGTGCTATAGCAGAAGTAGCCAATATACACGATAATGATTTACTAGAGAAAATAGAGAAAGCATATACAGCTGTTTTAACAATATAGAAATGCGTTTTAAGGTGGATTTTTATCCACCTTAATTTTATTACTATACTTATAGTAATAAAATAATCCATATAAGGTATCATGTCTTATTTGAAGCTACATTTTGTAACAAAAAAGTAAGATTAAAAATATATATATAATATAGACAATTCAAAGAAATATGATAGAATAAGCAGAGAGGTATAAAATAAAGAAAAAAAGGAGTTGGTAAATATAGAAGAGAAAAAATTTTGATGTAAAGAAAGCGCCAGGACATAAGTAATATTCAGTAGAAATTATGTTGTTGAAGAGAGAGTTTGGAAAAGAATTTCTTAAAATGAAACTCTATTCACTAAATTTTTAAAGGAGGTTAACTAGCTAAAGCTAGTTAACTAAGTTAGACTAGCTAAATCATAGATTTAGAGTCTCACTTATCACTTATGTTGACGAGGTTGGGGAGTATCGAAACTTCGGCGGGTGCCCCACGGTATCGCACTACCGTAAACGACTGGTAAAGCTGTAAAGTGATTTGCAGTACAAATTCAGTTTGGTGTTAAAACCTTTATTTTATTTTTAATTCCTAGGATTATTATGCCTTTTTATGCTTGTAGCTAGGATGAAACTAAAAAGAGAATAAAATTAAATATTATGAAAAAAGAGAGGAAGAATAAATATGTGCGGAATAGTTGGATATTTTGGAGAAAAATCAGCAAAATCTTTTTTAATAGATGGATTATCAAAGTTAGAATATAGAGGTTATGATTCAGCTGGTATTGCTGTTGTTAATGAGGGAAAAGTAAATATTGTAAAGCATAAAGGTCGTCTTTCTAATTTAACAGACAATTTAGACGAAAATAAAGCAGAAGGAAATGTTGGTATTGGACATACTAGATGGGCAACTCATGGAGAACCATCAGACGTTAATTCACATCCACATCAAAGTTCTAAAGGAGATATTACTGTAGTTCATAATGGAATTATAGAAAACTATTTAGAACTTAGACAATGGCTTAAAGGAAAAGGATATGAATTCATATCTCAAACAGATACTGAAGTAATACCAAATTTAATACACTACTATTATGAAGGAGATCTCTTCAAAGCAGTAGTAAAAGCTACTGAGAGATTACAAGGAAGTTATGCTTTAGGAGTAGTAAGTGGAGAAGAACCAGACAAGCTAATAGCAGTAAGAAAAGATAGCCCATTGATTATTGGACTTGGAAAAGATGAAACATTTATTGCTTCAGATATTCCAGCAGTAATAAGTTATACAAGAGATATTTATCTTTTAGAAGATAAAGAATTTGTATTAATAACTAAAGATGGTGCTAAAATATTAAATTCAGATGGAACAGAAATAAAAAAAGATGTGTTCAAAGTAACTTGGAATGAAGATGCAGCTGAAAAAGGCGGTTATGATTCATTTATGTTAAAAGAAATCAACGAACAACCAAAGGCTATTAGAGACACAATGACTTCTAGAGTATCAATGGATCACAAGGTTAATCTTGGAGATTTTAAGTTATCAAAAGAAGAACTTAATGAAATAGATAGAATATTTATAGTAGCTTGTGGAACTGCATATAATGCAGGTCTTATGGGAAAAGTAGCTATTGAAAAATTAGCAAGAATTCCTGTAGAAGTTGATATTGCATCAGAATTTAGATATAAAGACCCAATAGTAACTAATAAATCACTTGTAATTACCCTAAGTCAATCAGGAGAAACAGCTGATACACTAGCAGTTCTTAGAGATTGCAAAAAGAGTGGAGCAAGGACTTTAGCTGTAACTAATGTTGTAGGAAGCACAATCTCTAGAGAAGCTCAAAATGTAATATATACAATGGCAGGACCAGAAATAGCAGTAGCTTCTACTAAAGCTTATACAACACAAGTAGTTGTAATGTATTTATTAGGAATGTATTTAAGTGAATTAAAAGGATTGCTATCTAAGGAATTAGAGAAAGAATTAAAAGAAGCGTTATTATTAGTTCCTGAAAAAGTTAAAGAAGTTTTAGATAAAGCGGAAGAAGTTGAAAAAATAGCAAAGCTTTTAGCTAATGAAACAGATGTATTCTATCTAGGTAGAGGTGCAGATTATGCATTATCTGTAGAAGCATCATTAAAGCTTAAAGAAATTTCATATATTCACTCAGAAGCTTATGCCGGTGGAGAGCTTAAACATGGAACAATAGCATTAATAGAAAAAGGAACTAAGGTAATAGCAGTATTAACTCAAAAATCATTAAGAGAAAAGATGATAAGTAATATAGTTGAAGTTAAGGCTAGAGGAGCAGAAGTAATTGCTATTGCTTACGAAGGTGATGAACTAGATGAATCAGTTTTCGATAAAGTAATTAGAATTCCAGAAATTCTTAACTTAGTTTCACCAATAGTAGCTGTGGTTGCATTACAATTATTAGCTTATTATACAGCTAGAGATAAAGGCTGCGATATAGATAAGCCAAGAAATTTAGCTAAATCAGTTACTGTGGAATAAAAAATTATATAATTATAATAATTCATGTTATCGCAAAATAAAGTCGGTAACCGTAAAATAAAGTTGGTAACCGCAAAATAAAATCGGTAACCTATTTGAGAGTATGTTGAAAATAATATATATAAAAATAAGAGAGTTTTCGCTCTCTTATTTTTATATGATGAATAATTATACATATCTAAGATATTCTTTAAATCAATGTTATTAGTATTTTACATAGGTTGGTATTGGAGATTAGTTTGATTTATTTACTCCAAAAAACATCATGTTCGCTATCCATATTACTAACTTGAGCTACAGCACCACATTCACATTCATAATTATCACAGTTAGTATCAGGTTCTTCAATTTTTCCTTTATGTCTCATAAACCGTCCGCAATATTTACATTTTAAATGATGATTATCAATTCCATCATATTCATTAAATTCTATACACATATTAACACCACCTTATATTATTTATAATCTTCATTTTAAGCTATATATATATAATTCTCAATAATATTTCAACATTATATTTAATAAACTAAGGAGAAAATGAATGTTAAGCATATTTTATAATTGCTATCCAAATGAAATCACTTATAGTTGGTTTGCAAGATATTCACATATAAATGGAGATATAGGTCATACTACTATATCAAAAGAACTGTTTGGTAAAGAGTGTGTGAAATCTACAATATTATATCCTACATGTATGGAGAATTTTATTAAACAGCTTCCTATTGAGTGGAACATCACAATAAATGAAGTTATAAACAGGAATACTATAATACCGTTATTTTTACCATTTATGGAAAAAGAGAGAGCTAATAAAATTATTTCTAATATTAAAGATGGAGATACAAGAAGGTTAATAGGGGAAATAGGAATAAATACAGGAGATATATTTAAAGAAGAAGATAATATAAAGATATGTCCTAAATGTTATGAAGAGGATAAAGAAAAATATGGAGAGGCATATATTCATAGAAATTATCAAGTTCCCGGAAACTATATATGTAGTATTCATGAAGAAAGTTTATATAAATGTAGTATCCCATCTAATATACAGAGATGTGAGTATATAGACATCAATAAAATTAACATTAGCAATTTAGAGATGCTGAATATTAATGAGTTGTATAATGATTTATATTTAAATTTATCTAGAGATATTGATTATGTATTAAATGGATGTATGAAAGAATATGACACAAGTTCTATAAAAAGAAAGTACAAAGATAAATTAGAAGAAAAGGGGTTTTCAATATCAGGAGGAAGAATACCAATAAAAAAAATAATAGGTCAGTTTAATGAGTTCTATCCTAAAGAATTTTTGGAACATTTAGAGTCATATATCAATATGGAAAATAGAAAGAATTGGATTGGATTAATGTTAACTGATTGTTGTAGATTTATACATCCAATAAGACAGTTATTGTTTATACGGTTTTTATTTGGTGGGATAGAAGAGTTTATTATATATGAGAAGAAGAATATTAAGCCTTTTGGAGAAGGACCTTGGATGTGCTTAAATCCTGTATGCAGATACTATAAGCAACCTGTTATTAAAGAGATTAAGTATAGAAACTTTAAAAAGAAACCTGTAGGTATATTTACTTGTTTATGTGGGTACTCATATTCTAGAGTAGGTCCTGATAAATGTGAAAGTGATAAGAATAGATGTGGTAAAATAGAGGAGTTTGGAGAAGTATGGGTGAATATTTTAAGGAATTTAATTAAAGAAGGATGCAGTATAAGTGAAATAGCAAGACAAATGAGTTGTTACAGAAATACTATTATTAAACAAGCTACTAAATTAGGCCTTATTGATATGTTAAATACTAAACATAGGATGGAATATAAAACAGTAGAAAAGAAAATATCAAATGAAGTGTTAGATGAATATAAGAATAATATTTTAAATTTTATAAAAGAAAATTCTACAGCCAATAGACAGAAAGTTAAAGAAGCACTATCAAAGGAATGTAGTTTGATTTATATTAGGGATAGAAAATGGTGGAATGAAAATTTACCGAAAGCAATTAAAGTATCAGAATTTACTGTAGATTATAAAGATATAAATTGGGAAGAAAGAGAAAAAGAATTAATCCCATTAATACTAAATGCCATAGAAAAAATAAAAAATGAGGAAAAACCAAGAAGAATAACTAAAACATATATAGCTAAAAAGATGAATCAATATATGATTTGTAATAGGAGGAATTTAGAAAGATTACCACTTGTAAATGAAATTATAAAAAAGAATTGTGAAACAATTAGTGAATTTAATATAAGAAAGAACTTTATAAAGAAACATATGGAAATGAAAGTAAAAAATGAACATAACGTATAATTAATATGTATACTCAAATTAGATATATTAGCTAACAAGAACTATTTTTTATTATTATGGAGGTTGAGTTGTGGTTGGAAATAATTATTTAGATAGATTAAGTAAATATTCAGATGAAAATTTTGCATTGAACATTTTATTGGATGACTTAAATATATTGTCAGATGAGTTTATAGAGTACATGCAAAATAATGTTCCGAATTTGAATGAAATAACTGAGGTTGAGAGAATCTTTTTAACTAAGACTACATGTTTAATAGAATATTTCTTTATAAACAATGATATTAACGTTCCTTTATGGATAACTGATGATAGGCTAGTATTAACTGAACCATATGTTTTTGGGGCTAGGGAAAAGGATATTTGGTATTTAAAGACTATCTTAAGTTCTCCGCCAGTATTTAAGGCTAAGAATGTGTATTTTGATTTAGGTGCTTTGAAAAGAGTTTAAAATAATTCATTTTATTTACAGAGAGATGTGAGTATTCTATAATAATTTTATTTATTATTTTTGCTAAAGGTGGTTTTACTATGGAATTAACGAATGAACAAAGAATGATTTTAAATGAAGTTTGGTTTGAATTAAAAGATAAAATAATAAATTTTGCTATCGCAACCAGAAGCAAAGATGTTACTGTTATAAGTTCGCTAAATAATATTAAAAATGATACTTTAAAATTGTATTCAAATTATAAAGGACAAGAATTTAATATTATTTTAGAATTTGTAACATTTGTTATAGATACTATAATTACTACAAAATCGATAGCCAAAACAAAAGAAAAAGTAGATGCAGTATATAATTTTTCTAGTCTTTAATAATTGTATTGTTATATAATGGTATATTAATTCAGTAACTCAATTAAGTGTAAATTAAAAAACAAACTTTTAATCCTGAAAGATTGAAAAGCAAGTAGATATTCATGGAAAGACAGAAAAAAATCTAAAAGAAAAGTGGTCAGCTATGAAACTACGACTATCCTTTAAATCACAATTAGTATAAGACATAATAAAAAAATTATAGCTATATTAAATAAGTTCTAATTCTACTCAAAATTATTTTTAGATTAAACATTATTTAAAACATAGCTTGAAATTAAAAATGAGAATATAAGCAGATTATCGCTTATTACAAAGTAAATATATGCTCTGAATCATTTGTTTTTTGAACTAGAGAAAAGAATATTTATCTTAATTTAAGAGCTTTGAAAAGAGTTTAAATGAATTAAAATCTAAATATGTTTTTTATGTAACCCTCCAAATTTTTATTGCTGCATATTTCCTTTTAGAATCTCTATAAGCATTTCTTTTGTTAAACAGGGATATGTTCTGTGTATCATTCTATGGCAATTAGAGCAAACCATTAATATGTCTGTGGATTTAATTTTAGTTTCTAATTTTAATTCTGATATAGGATATATATGATGACCTTCTATAAAATTTATTCCAATATCACCGTACTTTTCATAAAAGCTAAAATTGCAAATTTGACAATGTAAGTATTTATCATTCAATGCAAATAATTGCTTGCATTTCTTCATAAATCTTGTATTTCTCTCTCTTTTTAGATGAAGTATTAACTGCTCTTGACCTTCTAATCCTTCTATTATATCTAGGTCTTGTATTTCTTCATCAGGTCCGTCAACATTAATATAATCATCCAATTCTTCATCTTCAATAAGGTTGTTTATTAATTCATTAGAATTTTCCAAACTATTAAGGTTAATTTCACTGATAGAATTAATTTTATCAATCATTGTATCTTTTAAAATTGAATTGCTATTATTTACTTCATATAAAGATAAAACAGATTCAATATTGCTAATAGTTTCAATCTTTAATATACTCATTAAATGGTTCCCCCTTACACTGTGAACAAACTAAATAATAATTATCACTAAAATCAACTTTTGCTAAAGCCCAATTACTGGATATATTTTCATATTCCATTCCACAGTTTGGACATTTAATAAAATAAGTTTCATGTGTCTTAGCAATATCAAGATAACTTAATTTTTTATTTCCAGCATAAACACCTTTAATTCTAAGATACTGTTCGATTTTATCTAAATGGTCAGTAATCATTGCATACGTAGCTTTAAAATTAGCAACTGTCTCTATCTTGGCTAAAAGCTCTTGTATTTTATAATTATATTTTATAACTTTATCTTTTTTTTTGAATACCATATTTTCTTTATCAGCATATTGAGGTAAGCACATTTTAATATCTTGTTTCTGAATATTTAATTGATATAAAATTTCAAAAATATATTCTGTACGAATATTATATTTTATAAATTCCTTTGTATAGTTAAGCTGTACTAAATTTAATGCTTGTGTATCAATATATTTTTTTTCGGGTTTACCCATCTTTAATTCTAATAAATCTTTAAGAAGATTTTCACTAAATATATCTGGATGTTTTTCTATTAAAAATCTTTTGAAGCTATTTATATCAGAAATTATAAAATCAATTCTATTTGTACCAAACTTACTTTCAATCATAGTTTCTATATATTCACTTACATCAGATATATTAAATAAGTTAAAAGGTTTTTTTGCGTATTTATTGAATTTAAAAAAATTTTCTAATGCTTGGTAGTAACCTTCATCATAATCTGTATTTTTCCGGTATTCATTTATCCAATTTTTATTATTTTCTTCAATAAAGTTGTTTAATAACTCCTTTGGGAAGACTGCTTTTTCTCTTTTCTCTGACACTTTTTTGTCCCCCTTTTTTTACCTTTATTTTATAATAACACCTTTTAATATATAATGGTACATATAAAGATTTATTTAACATATAAGCCAAAGTAAATAGTAGCTTTTCAAAGTAGGTGTTTTAGGTGTTCTGCATTTACCAAGTATATCCTCGTAAATATTAATGAAAATTTTTTAGTAAATACTTTAGTAAATATTGAATAAAAATAGAAAAAATTGTATCATTGAGATGAGATAAAAATATTTAGTCTGTAGGTGAATGAATGGAATTAAGAGAATCATTGGTGATGAACAAACCAAGGGAAAACAGTGGAAGTAGTAGTTCAAATAGATTTCAATATCAAAAGGATTGGGCTTTATGTAAATTATTAGAACTGCAATTAAGTGGAAAAGAATATGTATTAATATTAGATTTTCATGATGATATATTAATAATTGATTCTGATAAAGAACCTAATAAAGCAATATTTTATCAAATAAAGACAAAAAAAGATTCAAGTTGGAGCTTAAATGCTTTGATAAAAAGAGGGACAAATGAAATACAATCAATAATTGGGAATTTTGTTTATAATAGAATACTATTTTTAAATCAAAAAATAGAAATTAACTTTATTACTAATGCAAAATATAATTTTAAATTGGCAGAAGTATATGGGGATAGTAAAAATTATAATAATATATGTCTAAGTATAGTAACAGATGCTGAAAAAGATAAGTTGAGAAGAAAATTAACTGAAGAATTTTCGCAAGAAAAAGTTCCGCAAAAGATACGTGAAGAATTTAATGAAGAAATAACAAGCGAAATTTTAGACATAACTAATTTTCAAGTATCTGATTTGGGTATAAATGGACATGATACATATACAATTGGTAAACTTTCAGAAACCTTTAATGATATAAAAGTAGACAATAAAGTTAATGCAACAGTAGCATATAGAATGCTTGCTGGTGAGTTAGAAAAAAGAAATGACTACGAATGGAATTTACAATCATTTGAAGAAATTATAAAGATTAAAGGAATATCGAAAAAGTATTTTACCCAATTAATTGAAAAGTTGATTAATCAAAGTAAGAATTACGAACTTTGGCAAAATATAGAAAATAACTTATTACAGAATGGAATAGGAATACGAAAAGTTAAAAAGTTAAAAGAAAATTGGACTAGCTATGAAATTGAAAGAATGGATGCTAATAATATATATTTGCAAGATGTAAAAAGAGATATATGTAAAATTATTTCTAATATGGATGACTGTAATAGCTATATGAAATTTTGTAATGAAGCATATAGAGTTTTTTTAGATAAATATGGTAAAGATGAAATCTATGATGAAGATTATATAAAATCAATAATATTAATGGAGTTTGCATATGAATAATATAGATATAAAGGAAATAGATAATTTTAAAAAATTGATTAGAAATATGAGGTTAAAAAAAGATGAAAAAATTAAGATTCAAGGAGCTAATAATTCTATCATTAATAGAGAAAAGTGCGAGAAGGATAAACCTTGATGCAGATACAACCGTAATTACAAGTAAAGATAATGATACAGGGAAATCATGTTTAATAAAAAGTATTTACCATGCACTTGGGTGTGACATAGTTCAATTTCATCCAACCTGGAGAAATATAAATCCTATTACATTACTTAAATTTATAAAAGATGGAGCAGAGTATAGCATATTTAGATATGAAAAATTGGTCATATTATTTAATCAAAATTTAGAGATAATAGAAAAATTCACAAGTATAGGAAATGAATTATCAGCTTTTTATGAAGATTTCTTTTCATTTAATATTAAACTTATTCATTCATCATCAAAAGAAATGAAGGTACCATTTCCTTCGCATTATTTTTTACCATTTTATATAGACCAAGATTCATCATGGAAAAAAAGTTGGAATTCATTCGATAAGCTTAATGCGTTTACAAAATGGAAATTAGATTTAATAGAATATCATACAGGGATAAAACCAAACGAATATTATAATCTGAAATCTAAAAAAGCACAAAAAATACAAGAGAGAAAAGAACAGATTGATGAATATAATACAATTAATAGAGTATATTTAAAAAAATTGAACAAAGAAAATGGAATTGCTAAATTAAACATAAATATTAGAGAGTTTAAAGAGCAGATAGATGAATTGATAGAAAATCTAAATAGAATAAAGAATAAAGAAAATTCATATAAAGAAAAGATATTAGAATTAAAATCACAAATACGACTTATTGATAAACAAATATTATTAGCAGAGAAAACTGGTAATAACTTAAATAAAGATTTAGAATATGCAGAGAAATTGGATGAAGAAATAGAGTGTCCGTTATGCGGAACAATACATAAGAACAATTTCTCACAGAGATATGCGATTGCTCAAGACGAAAATAGATGTTATGAATTAATACTTTCATTGAAACAAGATAAAGGTAGAATTGAAAGTAAAATTCAGAAGTTACGGGAAACAATTGAGGATACATCCGAAGATAAATATGTAATAGAAGATATATTAACATATAAGAAAGGCGAAGTTAAATTTAGAGATTATATAGACAATATAGGTGAAAAAAAATTAATACAAAATATTAAATTAGAATTAAATGATATAAACAAAGTAATTGAAAAGTACAATGAACAAGTTAAAAATATAGAAAAAGATATGAGGAAATATACTGATAAGGAAAGAAAAGAGGAAATAGAGAAATATTACATAGAATTAATGACAGATTATTTATATAAATTAAATGTAAATATGTTAGAACAAGAAGATTATAAATCAATAAGTTGTACGATTAAAGAAAATGGAAGTGATTTACCAAGAGCATTATTGGCATATTATTATTCAATACTTCATGTTATGAAAAAGTATTCATCAACATATGATTGTCCTATAGTTATAGATTCACCATTACAAGATGAGCAAAGTGAGGAAAATACTAAAAGGATATTAGAATTTATTAGAGATAATAGACCAGAAAATACGCAATTAATTTTAAGTTGCATGCAAATAGACAGCATGAAATATAATGATAAAATAAAAGAATTAAATTTAAATGGCGTGAAATATGATAAAGTAAACTTGATAGAATTAAAAAATAAATATCAGTTATTAGATAAAGAAAAATATCAATCAATATTTGAAGAGTTTAAAGAGACGATAGAAAAAGGACTTGAATTTAGAGAGTAAATAGTATATTAGGTTGCTAAAAAGACAAGAATAAGTGGAATTATAACTACACTGAGATTCAATTGTAATAAAAATTATTATTTTAAATGATTACTATTTTGCAAACTGTCAATAATTAAGATATAATCATATAGAACTAAATATTGAGATTTTTCAAAACAGTTAAAAAAAAATTTGTGACGTTGACAATAAGCAACGTGAAAATTATTTTTTAACTGTTTTTTTTGTTTTTAGAGAGGAATCGGCATGTCAAAAAATAGAAAGACTGATAAGTATAGACTTATAGAAAAAAGAGGTTTGGGAAAATTTGAAGAGTACAAACCGTGGTTGAAGGTTCATGAATTTGGTTCTTGTGGTAGAGTTCATAGAATTGTTGGTTGGAAGAATAGAAGGATATATCAACTGATGTCTGATTTAGAGCTATATTATTTTGTTCTAGCACAATGGGATGACAATGTGATTGATATTAGAGAGCAATATCCATTATTACCTTTAGAGGAAACCATATTAAGAGCTAATGAGATTGGAGTAAACCATCCTCCAATGAATAGTAAGAAAAAAACTGTAATGACAACAGACTTTTGTAAGCGTAAAAAAATTAACGGATAGATAAATATAAACCTTCATTGTTAAAATTAACATAGATTTTAACAATGGAGGTTTATTTACATGAATAATAATGAAAAGATAAATTGGAGAGAAATTGTTGCTACCTTTTCTTCTTACGAAGGAACGTTAGGAACTTTCTGCAATGCAAATCACATTACTAAAAGTCAATTTCATTACTATAAAAAGAAATTTAAGAATGAAGATAATAATTTACAGTTTCATGCAATTTCAATGAGAGAAGAAAAAGTAACAACTGAAATCACCGTAGTTCCAGCTGATAGACCTAATATAATAATAGAAATAGGAGCCACTAAAATATACGTACCGGCTAATGAAATAGCTGTTTTGAGCACTTTACTTAAGGATTTGATTACAAATGTTTAATCTTAATAAAGTTAATACAGTTTATCTTGCGTGTGGAATAACTGATTTGAGAAAAAGTATTGATGGACTAATCGTGATTGTGCAAACGCAGCTAAAACTGGATCCGTTTGAAAAATCCTTGTTTGTTTTTTGCAATAGGCAAATGAATAGAATTAAGATACTTCACTTTGATGAAGGATTCTGGCTGTACTATTTTCGACTTGAAAATAATAAATTGAAATGGCCGATGACTCCAGACGAAGCTCTTAAAATTAACAAAGAAGAATTGAAATGGCTGCTTATGGGATATGAAGTTAGAACTAAGTCTAAATTTAAGCCAATTGAAGTAAGAAATAGCTTTTAAAACAAATATCGCTGTAAACCCTTAATTTTGAACTTTTACAAGTTTCGGAATTGAGGGTTTTGTGGTAATATATGCCTATATTTGTTGTGAGGTATAGGGATGGATATTTTAGATTTAGAAAATCAACTTGATGAAAAAACAAAATTATTGATTTCTAAAATGGAAAAAGACATTGAATCAAAAGATAAAGAAATTGATGATTTAAAAAAGGAATTGGCTTTTCTTAAAGGACAGATCCTTAATAAAAACAGAAAAATTTTTGGACAATCTAGTGAACAAGTTGATTCGAGACAGCTCTCACTTTTTAATGATGCTGAAAAAAACAGTGATATTAAAATAGATGAGCCTTCCGTTGAAGAAATTACATATACAAGAAAAAAATCATCTTCTCATTTAGGAAAGAAAGATAATTTATCCGGCCTAGATAGAGTTACAATTGAGCATAAACTTACTGACTCTGAAACATTTTGCGATAAATGCGGGAATGTTCTAGTTATAATAGGTAAAAAATCAAAAGAAATTTTAAAATATAAGCCAGCAGAACTTTACATAGAAGAACATGTTTCATATACATATGCTTGCAAAAATTGCGAAGCGGATGCTGATAAAGCCAATATAATTTCTGCAAAAATGCCAAATACTTTCTTATATAAAAGTATGGCTTCAAATGAATTATTAGCTCATGTTGTTAGCATGAAATATCAATATGCAATGCCATTATATAGAATGGAATCATATTTTAAGATGATGAATGTTAATCTTTCAAGACAGACATTATCCAACTGGATAATAAGTTGTGCAAATGAACTTCAGCCTGTTTTTGATTATATGAAAGTGGAACTCTTAAGAAGAAATTATATCCATGCCGATGAAACCTATGTGAAGGTTATTGAAGAAAACGGAAAAGACTCCAACTCAAAAAGGTTCATGTGGCTATATCGCTCCGGAGGCATAGAGAACCACATAATTTTATATGATTATCAGAAAACAAGATCTGGCTCTTGTGCTGAAGAATTTCTTGAAGGTTTTTCTGGATATCTTCAAACAGATGGATATGATGGCTATAATAAAGTTAAGAATATAAAAAGACTATATTGTATGGCCCATATTCGAAGAAAATTCTTTGATATAATATCAACCTTAAACCCTGAAGCTCTAAAGCAGTCTCACGCATTAGAAGGGTTTAATTATTGTGAGCAACTTTATGAAGTTGAAAAGGATCTAAGGGAACAATATATATGTAGTGATGATTATTATGGTGATCGACATGCAATAAGGCTCAAGAGATCTTCACCCATTCTTAGTAAATTTCAAGAATATGTAGATAATGAAATTGTTAATGCGCTTCCTAAAAGTCCTTTAGGTAAAGCTCTTGCATATGCTCAAAAGTTGTTGCCATATATGAGAACTTTCTTGACAAATGGATGTCTTGAAATTGATAATAATGCAGCTGAAAGAGCTATAAAACCATTTGTAATTGGCAGAAAAAACTGGATGTTTTCCAAGACAGTAAAAGGCGCAAAATCAAGTGCAGTACTTTATAGTATTACCGAAACGGCTAAAGCCAATGGCTTAGCAGTGGAAAAGTATTTAGTATATTTATTCGAAATGTTTGCAAATTCAGAAGTTAAGGAAAAGGACATACTAGAAAAATGTATGCCATGGTCTGAAAGCATTCCAGATGAACTGCGCGTTAAGACTACCAAATAATTATTTCTATATAAAATTGTACCCAACAGAGAATATAAGTTTTTCTGTTGGGTTTATTTTATCACTTAAATTATGCTACCGCTACGCGTCGATTCATTGACGCTTACAGACTTTTTAATAAATCGAAAGGTAGATAATAAATATATTGAAGTCGCAAGAGCTATAAAAACACAAACTGATATTGAAAATCCAAGAACGATTGAAAAATTATTGATAGAGAAAAAGTATTGGGAAATTATGGGGATTGATTGGGGTATAGTGACAGAAGATTATATACCTAAAATTAAAGCAATTAATATTTATAGTATATATAATGATTACTTTTGGAAAGAAGAAGGTAATTATAGCGACAAAAGAATTAATGAATTGATATATCAATTTAAGTATATTTTAACAGAAACTAATTATGATGTATTACTTTCGAGTGAAAAATTTCAATTAATAAATAATTTAAATAATGGTGAAGGTTTAAGATTTTTAAGATATTTATTAGCTATAAAAGAATTAAAAACTGATATGAATATAAAATTTAATTTTTCAAAGATGAAAGTATGGTTTTAAAGGAGTGACAATATTGAATAATTACTTAAGAGTTAATGATGTAATAAAATATAATGATAATGATACATTTATACGAATTGTATGGATTGAAAGCGATAATACATATTGTTATACAATAAATTTATTTGTAGAAAAATTAGAAATTAATTATATGAAAATAAGTGAACTATTAGAAGAATTAAAAAATAAAAATGCTGAACTAATAGAATATATTGGATTAAAAATACAACAAGAAGAATCACTTGGAATTAGACAAAGAGAATTGTTAAAGTTAGCAATTAATGTAGTAGAAGATATATTTACGGATGAACCAAATTGTTATAACTCAAATGGAAGAAAAAAAAGATTAACAGAAGTGTCTGAAAAGCATGGAATTGCTGTAAAAACTACTTATAAATATATGAGAAGATACTTACAAGGTGGAAAAATAAAATATGCATTAATAAATGATTTAAATAAATGTGGAGGTAAGGAAAAAGAAAGAAAACCTCAAGAAGAAAAAAGAGGTAGGCCTAGTTATATAAGCGTAATATCCGGAAAGACAATAGGGATAAATGTTGATAGTGATATAGAAAAGAAATTTAAAAAAGCAATTGATAGGTATTACATGAATACGAAAGAACGAAGTCTTCCTAAAGTATATGGGCTTATGCTAAAAGATTACTTTTTTTATGAAGTTAAAGAGAAAGATAAGTTATTAAAAAAAATAAGAGATAGCAATGAAATACCTTCTTTTGGACAATTCAAATATTGGTTCTATAAAAATAAAAAATTAGATGAATTTATTAGTAAAAGAATAGGTCAAAAGAAGTTTGATTTAAATTATAGAAGACTGAAATCAGATTCTATATATGAAACGATGGGTGCAGGAGCCAGATACCAAATAGATGCTACAGTTGCTGATGTTTATTTGATAAATAGTATAGATAGGGGGTCTGTAATTGGTAGACCAATTGTTTATCTAATAATCGATGTATATAGCAGAATGATAACAGGAGTAGCGGTAACGCTTGAAGGGCCATCATGGAATGGAGCATCTTTAGCTTTGTATAATTGTATGGAAGATAAAGTTGAGTTTTGCAAAAAGTATGACATTTTAATAAAAGAAGAAGATTGGGATGTAAGAGGTATTCCACAAGTTCTTATAGCTGATAGAGGCGAAATGGTAGGTCCTATAGCCGAAAAAGTAGTTGAAAATTTAAAAATTTCAATAGAGAATACACCAAGTTACATGGGATGTGCAAAGGGAATCGTTGAACAATATTTTCATGTTATAAATACAGAAATTAAACATTGGCTACCTGGAGAAGTGAAAAAAGAATTTAGGGAACGTGGAGAAAAGGATTATAGATTAGAAGCCACTTTAGATATACAACAATTTACTAAAATTATTATTTTAGCAATATTAAAAAGAAATAGTACATGGGATAAAAACTATCCTTTAACACAAGAAATGATAGATGATAATGTAAAGTCTATACCAAGAGAAATATGGAATTGGGGAATGAAAAATAAAACAGGTAATTTAAGAAAATTGCCTAAAGAAATACTAGCACTAAATCTTTTGAAATCAGGAAAAGCAGCTATTAGAAGGAATGGTATTAATTTTAATGGTGCATTATATACCTGCCCGATAGCAGAAGAAGAAAAGTGGTTTTTAAATGTGCAAGTAAATGGGGTTAGATATGTAGACATAAGGTATGACGATAGAGATATGTCTTATATCTATATAATATTAGATAATAATGAATTTATTACAGCTCATATGATTGAAGAAAAATCATCTAATGAAATTTTTAAATTTAAAACATTACAAGAAATACAGGATTATCAATATAGTAAAACAATAAATGAGTCCAATTATGCAGATACCACAAATGATTTGAATTTAAAGATGAATACAGAAATAGAAAAAATTATAAAACAAGCTAAGATAATTAAAAAAGATAGTAAAAACAATATAGAAGGAATAAAAAACAACAGACGATTAGAAAATGAAAATTATAGAAAAGAACAAACGTTGATGTCTCAAAATGCAGAAGAATCATTTAGATTGCAAGAAGTTAGTAAACATGAAGAGAATGCAGATTATGAAGATGATAACCATAAAAGTGATTTATTAAAGAAAATGAAAATACTAAAAGAGAGGAAAGATAATGAGAAATCCTAAATACTTTAAAAACTATATTAATAACCAATATGAAGAATATTGTGATGGTATATTTAGACATGGTGAACAGGTAAATGCAAGATATATTGAGCAAACAGAGCCGACATTTCAAGGAAATGAATTAATAGAGGCATTACCTCCCGAAAGAGATGTAGAAAAATGTTTTGAAGGATTATATAGACCACCTGTATTTTCAACTATAGAAAGAGGAGAAAGTAAGACGTATAGAATTAATGCAATTTTTAGATTAATGAATTATATTACACCAGTATTAAAAAATTTCGAGATAGATAAACTCTTATCTATAGTTATAAGGCATGGGTATGTGTCAAAAAGAATAAAGTCACCTGAATATATAAAGGAACTAAAAAAACATTCAGATTTATTAAATTCTGAATATATGAAAATGAAAAATAGTTTAAACTGTATATGCGATTCAAGCTTAAGTTCATCAAGTGGATTTTCGCTATTTGGTATTAGTGGAGCTGGAAAAACAACTGCTATAAATAATAGTTTAAACTATTATCCGCAAGTAATAAAACATACTGGGAATGAAGAAGATAGATTTTTGTTTACACAAGTAACATGGATAAAAATAGATTGTAGTTATAATGGTGGATTAAAAGGAGTATGTCAAAAGTTTTTTGAGGAATTAGATAAACTATTGGATACAGATTATTTAAGAAAGCATGGAAATACAAGAAATGGTGTAGAAAGAATGATTATAGCAATGGCTCATTTATCATTACAACATGGATTAGGTATATTTGTAATAGATGAAATCCAACATTTATGTGGGAATATAAATGGGGAGCATCTGTTAAATTATTTTGTTACTATGATGAACGAAATTAAGTTGCCAGTAGTATATATAGGAACATATAAAGCTTATAAAACAATCTTAGCAAAGGATTTTAGACATGCAAGAAGAGCTACTGGAATTAGCAATATTAGATGGGATAGATTAGTAAATAATGAAGAGTGGGATATGTTTATTACTGATTTATGGAAGTATCAATGGACTAGCAAAGAATCGATATTAACACAGGAGATTAAAAATATAATGTATGAAAAAACGGGTGGAATTACGGATAGAATAATAAAATTATTTATGGCTGTTCAAGTTAATGCTATAGAAACTGGAAAAGAAATAATTACTCCCAATATTATAAAAAAAGTTGCTAAGGAGAATTTCGCTTTAACTGTTGATATGATAGAAGCTTTAGAAAATGGAAATTTAAAAAAATTAGCAATGTATGACGATTTATACAGTCCTGATATAAGTAAAATGATAGAAACAGCAAAACAAACGAAACTTCAAGAAGAGGTAAAAGCAATTTATGATAATAATATAAAAAGTAAAAAAGATACAGAATTGCAAATACGAAATAATATAGAAATAGCTCTATGCAAATTTGGATATGATTCGAAGGAAATAAGAAAATCATTAGATGTAGTTATAAAAGCTTATGGAATAAAGAAAGATGAATCTTTCTTGCTAAAACAAACATGTAAAATTTTAATAACAGATGAAGATATGTCAATAAAAAATAAACCAACAGTAAAATCAAAAACAAAAGAAATAACAAAGGAAGAACATGATAACTTTTTAGAAGAAAACATAAAAAAAGATTTTTTAATATAAAAGAAGGCGAGTGTTATTGATTAGATTTTTTCCTAAAATATATAAGGATGAATTGATATATAGTGTAATTGGTAGGCATCACCAATACTGTGGAAATATAAGCACGAAAGACACACTAATGGAATTTTTTAATACAACGGCTATAATACCAACATTAGAGTTTCAAAGTCATCTTAAGGAATTTACCGAAAATCTGAAAAATGAAATAGATATTAATTCTAATGAGATTATAGAAAATAATACTCTAATTCCTTTATACTCATATTTTATGGAGAAAGAAGAAGTTGATAAGATAAAAAATATTATTATAAATTCAGATGGTAGAGCAATAAAATATAAAATTGGATTTATAGCAGGAGGGATTTGTAAAAAAGAGTATATAAATTATTGCCCACTATGTGCAAAAAAAGAAATAAAAGAATATGGAGAAATTTATATACATAGAACACATCAAGTTCAAGGTGTATTAGTTTGTGAAAACCATGGTTGTTTATTAGAGTCATACATTGTAAATTCAAGAAGACAAGAGTATATATTATTAGATGAAAGAAATATTAATTTTAATATTAGGTATCCAAATAAAAATATAGCAAAAAAATTAATTACAGTTGCCAGAGATATTTATTTTCTTCTTAATAATAATGAAAAGTATTATATTAATGATATTAAAAATAAATATAATTATTTATTATATAAGAGGAGTTTAGTAAATATAAATGGAAGAGTTAATCAATTAGAATTACAAAAGCAATTTATAAACTTTTACGGAACAGAGTTTATTAAAAAACTTGAAAGTGATATAGATGAAAATAATGAATTTAATTGGTTAAGATGTATAGTAAGAAAATATAAAAAAACAATACATCCATTAAGACATATATTATTTATTAATTTTTTATGTAAAAATGCTAAAGAGTTTATTAACCAAATGAAAATAGAAGAAGAGTCGGATATTAAAAGACCATGGTTATGTTTAAATCATTGCTGTGTAAATTATAAAAAAGCAGTAATTAGTGATTATAAAATAAAAATAGATAGTAAAAGTAAAAAGATAATAGGAACTTTTAAATGTGATTATTGTGGATTTACTTATTCAAGATGTATAACAGGAGATTTAGAATATAGAGGTAGAGTGAAATGTTATGGGATTGTATGGGAAGGAAAATTAAAAGAACTTATAAACTCGAATATATCTCTTCATGCAATAGCTAAAGAAATGCATTGTGATTCTGCAACTGTTATAAAATATGCAGAAAAATTAGGAATGGAAAAATTATTAAATACCAAAAGAAAACTTCCATTACATCAATACAATAAAAAACCTAAAATTAAATTAGAACTTAGAAGCATATATGTAAATGAAGTCCAAGAGTTAGTTTCATCAAGCCCTAATATAACGAGAAGCGACATACGAAAAAAATTAAGTAAAGAATATATATGGCTATATAGATATGATAAAGAATGGATTGAAAAGATTTTGCCAAGAACAAAAAGAGCTGCACACATAAAGGATTATAGTGAGTATTGGAGAAATAAAGATAAACAAATATTAGTTTTTATAAAAGAAACGTATAGTATACTGATAAAAGCCAAGAAACCAATTAGGATAACAAAATCATTAATTGGTAGGCATATACACAAAGAAGCTTTAATGGAAAAGAAATTAGATAAACTACCCCAGAGTTGTGCATTCTTAGAGTCAATATGTGAAAGTATTGAAGAATTTAGATTTAGAAGATTAGATAAAATATATGCTAATTTAAATGAAGAAAGGATTGAAATGCCTGATTGGAAAATATTGAAAATAGCAGGTCTTAAAGATAAAGCTATATTGGAGAAGTATAACAATGAATATAACAAGAAATAGTCTGATGCTATGTTTTATATCTAATATTACGAGGCATTAGATAAGTTGCAGTAAAGAGTCGACATCAGCATTAAGTATTCAAAATTGAATCCACTTATTAAAGTGTAAGTGGATTATCACAACTTATATAGATAGAGTTAGCCATTAAAACCAAGTTTATTTTATGATAGGGTAACAATCTTAATGTTGAGCAAAGTTCATCATTTTAGTGATAAGCAGATAATAAGTTATATTTGTATATCAATGAAAAATATATAGAATAGGTATTTGAAAAATGGATATAATTTATTGTAAATTAATATTTTCATGCGTTTAAATTTTAAAACTATTGAATTATATATCTACAAGATGTATAATATAAATAACAAAACAAGTAATTTTGAATATTTTATAATACAAAATATAATTTTGTATATAATAATAGATGGTAGACAATGATGTGTGTCTATCAAACGTTGAAGTAATATGCTGTTTCAAGATGCAGTATGTTATGGAGTTTTGTAAGGGTTGTATGTTTACCACAACTTGAATAGGGGAATACCCGAAAGAAAATATACCAAAATGGCACTACTTAAGTAGTGCCATTTTTGTAGAAAGGATTCAAAAGATGGACAAGCTAAAAGAATGTGCTATAGCATTTCAAAATTTGTTAGATAAACAATATAAAATAATACTTGCAAGAAGAGGAAAAGAAACTGAGTTTGTATTAACATTTGATAAGACAGACTTTTATCATTTAATAGGCCTGCAAAAACTTAAGGATTTGGCATATTTAAAGAAAGATAGAGCTAAAATATTTGATGAAATAATGGAAGATAACATTACATATGAAATGATAAGCAAAAGTCCATTTTTTGAAGCGAATGAAGAAAAAAAGCAGTTTGGAATCAAGAAAAGAATTTATTATTTTATAAATATTGAAAAAATATTAGATAGTAATAATTTGGCATTTAAATTTAATAAAAGTAAAAATGCATGGTCTCTAATAGATTCAGAGTATATATTTGAAAATTTAGATTATGACAAAGAAATATATGTATTTATAGATAGTCGGTCTCAAAATGGAGATAAATTTTGTAGGTCGTTTTTCCCAAGAGAAGAGATAAGTTATACTAAAAATCAAACTAAAATGACTTTAATATATAAAGAAAAAATAAATTTAACATTAAGTGAAAGTATAGTACAGTTAGATAATAGGAAAAGAGTTTAAATAGATAGATTTTTAGAGAAGAAATGAATAATATACATTGATAATGTGTATTATTCAAGAAAATGAGTTACCGACTTTATTTTGCTAAAAAGTATAATTTAAAAGTATTATTTGAAAATTGGTTACCGACTTTATTTTACGATTGTAAAAAAATTGAAACATACTTATGCGGTTTATGGGCATAATTGGTTACCAACTTTATTTTACGATAACAATTCAAACAAATATGAGAGTTTATATAAGAATATTAAATATTGTTAACAAACAGCATGAAGGAAATGCAGGAACACCAACCTGCACTCCTTCATTTTTTTTATTCCTTTTGCCCCGATAAGCGAAGATTAGTACCGAGAATATTAGGTTTATGGAATGATAAATTATAAGAATAACTGATAGAAAAAAAGAGACGGATAAATCAACAAAGGCTTGGAAGGATAGGTTTATAGATTAAAGGTAGACAAATTGAATTGCTAAAGATTGAAAAGATAACTAAAGTTATGAACAAAGTTGTCCACAGTAGAACTATAAGGTTTAGTTTTAACGTGGACAAGTTTTCTTAATTTTAATACTTATTGGATTTATAAACAATATATATAAAGATTTGTAAAACTAGCTCGATAATAAACTGAAAGTATAGAACAATGGTGAAAAATATCGAAAGGAGCAGTGGATAATAAATTATTATTGTATTAAAGATAACTAATATTATTTGTAAAAAGGGGAACTTATATGAAAGTACAGTGGGAAAAATTTAAATTTAACAGTATTCGTACTAAATTAATTGCTAGTTTAGTAGGAATTTGTGTAATTCCATTAATTATATTAGGTTTTGGCTCTTATACACAGTCAAAATCAACACTTAATGAAAAATTGAAAGTCACAAGTCAACAAACACTTTTAGAAGTAAATGATGGTATAGATAACTATTTCAATGGATTTGGTAGCATGATTACAATGGTATCAACTAATTATAATGTTGTTAATGGTGATAAGAGTGAACCGGCTTCATATATACCAGAATTGTTACAGAATTTAAAAGAAAGCAATGCTGATATATTTAGTGTATATTTTGCAACTACTGATGGTAAATTTCAAATATATCCTAACGATAAAATGCCTGATGGATATAATCCAATTGAGAGACTTTGGTATACGCAAGCTTTAGAACATAAGGGACAAGTAATAATAACATTACCATTTAAAGATAGTCAGACAGGTAAGAATACCGTATCCATAGCAAGAACAGTAGAAAGAGATGGTAAAGTAATTGGCGTTTGTGCAATGAATGTTTCTTTAGATACACTTACAGATAAAATAGCTACAAAGAAAATTGGCACTACAGGATATGTATTTGTTTCAGACGTAGAGGGTAAAAGTATGATAGCGCATACTAATAAAGAGTTACTTGGTACAGATGCTGCTTCTAAACAATCTTTTTGGAATGATGTAAAAACAACAGAGAGAGGTTTTATAACTTATACTTTTAACGATGCTGACAAGTTCGGTGCATATGAAACAAATAAAGTTACTGGTTGGAAATTAATTGGTACATTAGATGAGAAAGAACTATCTAATGATACACATTCAATATTAGTTACAACATTAACTATAACATTAATTATAGGCTTAATTTCGATAGCTTTATCATTAATACTAAGTAGAGGTATAGCTCAAAATATTAAGAAGTTAAAAGATGTATTTGAAAAAGCTTCAAATGGAGATTTAACCGTTTCTATAACATCAACAACTAAAGATGAATTTAAGGATTTAGCTAGTTCTTTTAATGACATGATGAAAAATATATCAGAGCTTATGAATAGTGTTATGAAATCATCTAAGGAAGTACTAGAAACTTCATCAAGCCTTGCAAGTATGTCAGAAGAAGTAACTGCTTCTATAGGAGAAGTGGCAAAGGCAATAGAAGAAGTTTCTGAAGGGGCAACAAATCAATCTCAAAATGCTCAGAATGGAGTTTCTGAAATGAATGACTTATCAGACAAGCTAGATGAAATAAATTCAAACTCCAATGAAATGGATAAACTATCAATAAACACTAAGGAACTAGGGTCTAAAGGTTTATCAATGATAGATACACTAATAGAAAAATCAAACAAAACTAAAATAGCTACTACAGAAGTTAATGAGATAGTTCAGGATATGAATGAAAGTACTAAACAAATAAACACTATATCGGAAACAATATCTCAAATAACAGAGCAAACTAGCCTTTTATCATTAAATGCAAGTATAGAATCTGCCCGTGCAGGTGAAGCCGGTAAAGGATTTGCTGTAGTGGCGGAAGAGATTAAAAAACTTGCGGAGCAGTCTAAGAATTCTACAAAGGAAATAAAGATAATTATAGAAAGTATACAGAAAAAATCAGAAATAGCAGTAAAGGCTATAAAATCTACAGAGAATATAGTAAATGAACAGGATTTAACTGTAGGTCAAACTCAAAAGGTCTTTAATGAGATTCTTAAATCAATTGGAATAATGATTGATAAGGTCGAAGATGTAAAGCTATCTATTGTTGATATAAATAAAAAGAAGCAAAGTGCAGTATCTGAAATTGAAAATATTTCAGCTATATCACAAGAAACTGCCTCTGCATCAGAAGAGGTTACTGCATCAACAGAAGAAATAACTGCGGCTATGGACAAGTTCACAAAATACGCAGATAATCTTCAATTATTAGCAGAAAAATTAGAAACAGAAATAACTAAATTCAAGATTAAATAAAACAAATTCAATGATTTGTTTATGAAAGCTAGACATTTTGATTTATCTAAAATGTCTAGCTTTATGTTTTATTTGAAGGGATAAGAATATTTCAGAAAAAGAAGATTGAAATAAAAATAAATGAGAATTTCAAAATTCACATGATAAATATACAAAATAGTAGATAAATATACAAAACACTGTAAATTAAATTGATATAATAATGTTAAATTGAAGCTAATGACTAGACAGATATATAGACAAAATTTAATTTAAGGTGGGAAAATTAATATGCTAGAAAAAAAATTAAATGAGATTTTAAAGAAAAGGTTTAACATAGCTGTTGATAAGGCTAGGAATGAAGAAATTTATTTAGCTTTACTAGAATTAACAAAAGGAACAATTAAGAAAAAGGGAACAAACAAGGGAAAGAAAAAGTTATACTACATCTCAGCTGAATTCTTAATTGGTAAATTATTATCTAATAACTTAATTAATTTAGGTCTATATGAAGATGTTAAAGCTGTGTTAGCTAAGAATGGAAAGAATCTACTTGAAATTGAAGAAATTGAATTAGAACCTTCTTTAGGAAATGGTGGCCTTGGAAGATTAGCTGCATGTTTCTTAGATTCAATTGCAACTTTAGGGTTAAAGGGAGATGGTATAGGATTAAATTATCACTTTGGTTTATTTAAGCAAGTTTTTGAAGATCATAAACAAAAGGCTATTAAGAATCCGTGGATTACAAGCGAAAGTTGGTTAAATAAATCTGATGTTAAATTTGAAGTTCCATTTGGTGGTTTCACAGTTAAGTCAACTCTATTTGATATTGATGTAACAGGATATAATCAAAGTTCAAACAAGCTTAGATTATTTGATATTGATACTATAGATGAATCTATAGTTAAAGATGGTATAAATTTCGATAAAGATGATATAACAAAGAATTTAACATTATTCTTATATCCAGATGATAGTGATGAAGCTGGAGAATTACTAAGAATATATCAACAATATTTCATGGTAAGTAATGCTGCTCAATTAATTTTACTTGAAGCTGAAGAAAATGGATACGATCTTCATAAATTAAATGAACATGTAGTAATTCAAATAAATGATACACATCCATCAATGGTTATTCCTGAATTAATAAGACTACTTGGTGAAAATGGAATTGGAATGGATGAAGCTATTGAAATAGTAAGTAAGACTTGCGCTTACACTAACCATACAATACTCGCAGAAGCTTTAGAAAAATGGCCAACAACTTATTTACAAAAAGTTGTTCCTCAGTTATTACCAATAATTAGAGAATTAGATAACAGAACTAAGAAAAAATGCAAAGATGAAAAAGTAGCTATCATAGATAAAGATAAACGTGTACACATGGCTCATATGGATATTCACTATGGATTCAGTGTAAACGGAGTTGCTGCACTGCATACTGAAATCTTAAAAGATGAAGAATTAAAGTCATTCTATGACATTTATCCAGATAAGTTTAACAATAAGACAAATGGCATAACATTTAGAAGATGGTTATTACACTGTAATAATCAATTAGCTGATTATATCACTAAACTTATTGGTGAAGATTTTAAGAAAGATGCTGATAAGTTAGAAGATTTAGCTAAGTATTTAGATGATAAAGCAGTATTAAACAAACTTGGGAAAATTAAGAAAAATAACAAGGTTATATTAAAGAACTACTTAAAGGAAACTCAAGGCATAGAAGTTGATGAAAATTCTATCTTTGATATCCAAATTAAGAGACTTCATGAATATAAGAGACAACAAATGAATGTTCTTTATATTATTAATAAGTATTTAAACATTAAGAAGGGGAACAAGCCAACTACTCCAATCACTATGATATTTGGAGCTAAGGCTGCACCAGCTTATATAATTGCACAAGATATTATACACACTATTCTTTGCTTACAAGAAATCATTAACAATGATCCAGAAGTTAACAAGTACTTAAAGGTGGTTATGGTTGAAAACTATAATGTAACTAAAGCATCTAAGTTAATACCAGCTTGTGATGTATCAGAACAAATTTCTCTTGCATCTAAGGAAGCTAGTGGTACTGGTAATATGAAGTTTATGTTAAATGGTGCATTAACACTTGGAACAGATGATGGAGCTAACGTTGAAATTCATGAATTAGTTGGAGATGATAATATATATATCTTCGGTGAAGCTAGTGAAAAAGTTATAGAACATTACAAGAAAGCTGATTACGTTTCTAAGAAGTTCTATAAGAAACCTGCAATTAAGGAATTAGTAGACTTTATCATAAGCGATGAAATGATCAAAGTTGGAGATGAAGGAAATCTTACAAGACTTCATGAAGAATTAATAAACAAAGATTGGTTTATGACTCTACTTGATATTGAAGATTATATTAAAACTAAGGATAAAGCATTCAAGGATTATGAAGATAGAGAGACTTGGAATAAGAAAGTGTTAGTAAACATCAGCAAAGCTGGTTTCTTCTCTTCAGACCGTACAATTGCTCAATATAATAAAGAAATCTGGAAACTGTAATTTAAAATATAGAATTAATTTTTAATAAAGACTTAAATCAATTGATTAAACTTATTGCAATTATACAAAGTTACAAGAGACTAAAAATTTAAATTATTTGAATTTTAGTCTCTTATATATTTAAAATAAGTTTTAAATTGTCATGATATAAAGATAACTTTTTCTATCCGAAATTTTTGTTCCTATATTCAGAAGGAGAAAGTCCGGTAAATGATTTGAAAACTTTATAAAAATGACTTTGGTCATGAAACCCTAGAGTTAAGGCTATTTCTAAAATACTATTATTTGTAGTGACAAGTAGTACTTTAGATCGATCTATTCTTATTTTTTTTGCATATTTCATAATAGTTATGCCCATATGTTTTTTAAAACAATCAGATATATAACCTTCAGATAAATTTACTTCATTAGCTAATTTCCTTAAGGAGATTTGGCTTTCTATATTAAGATGCAAGTGCTTTAAAATCCTATTTAGAACAAAATTATCTTTTACTTCAATATCATTAATAAGTAAGTTAATATAAGTATCTATCATTTTTATTTCAAGTGATTGAAGTTCGTCTAGAGTATTAATCAATGGAATTAATGTATAAAATTTATTGTATATGGGATGAAGGTATTTTGTTAGAATACCATTTTCAACTATTTCTCGTGTATACATGGCATTCCAAATAATTAAATTGTTTTTTTTATCTTGTATTGATATATTTTCTGATATTTCTTCTAAGTGTTTTTCTTTAATTATTTCTATGATTTGTGGCTTTGCTCTAAGTTTAATAAGAAAAGAGATATCATTACTGAAAAGATTAGAATCTGATTTAAAAGGATGATAATTTTCTGTAAATGAATTATCCAAATAGTCACTCCTTTAATTAAAGTAAATTAATTTGTTAAAATTGTAGTATATATACATATTATATTAAATATGTACAAGTAAAATCAAATATATTTGTTTTTATTACTATAGAAAGTAATAAAAAATAAAAATTCTAGTTAAGAAAATAGTGATAGGAATTATTTTGGTGATATCATAATAAATTAAATATAAGTTAATTAGTAAATAGTAGATAATAATATAGAAAAATTCCCAATATAGTATTATAATTTAATTGTATAGATAAATAAAAATAATCGGTTTGGGAGGAAGAAAGATGAAAAATTTAAAGGGAAGTCAAACAGCAGAAAATTTAATGAAGTCATTTGCAGGTGAATGTCAAGCTAGAACTAGGTATACATATTATTCTAGCATTGCTAAAAAAGAAGGATTTGTACAAATTGCAAATATATTTTTAGAAACAGCAGAGCAAGAAAAAGAACATGCTAAAAGATTTTACAAGTTCCTTAAAGAAGATTTTGTTGATGAAGCAATAGAAATACAAGCATCTTTTCCAGTTTCATTTCATCAAGAAACATTAAAAAATTTACTTGCAGCAGCTGCAGGTGAAAATGAAGAATGGACAGATCTTTATCCAACTTTTGCAAAGGTTGCAGAAGAAGAAGGGTACCCAGAAATTGCAACCGCTTATAGAAGAATAACTGAAGTAGAGGAACGTCATGAAATAAGATACAAAAAACTTGCTGAAAATATTGAAGAAGGAAAAGTATTTAAAAAAGACGAAGTAACTCTTTGGAAATGTGGTAATTGTGGATATATATTTGAAGGTAAAGAAGCACCAGCTGTTTGTCCAGCTTGCATACATCCACAAGCATATTTTGAAGTATTTATAGAAAATTATTAATAGAATTTAAAATATATTCAGAACAAGAAAGAAAATAACAGTCTAAACATACACATATATGTTGTATGTGCTTTAAACTTAAACCAAAGACTTAATATATGTTAATAATAAAATACCATGAATAACTACTATAAGTAGATTTATTCATGGTATTTTATTTTACAAATATAACACAAAATAGAGTAGTATAATGGCTTGCTATTTATTATTTCACTTCACTAATTTTAGACAGTTGGTATTTAAAATGATAGAATATAAAGTGAAACTTTTCAGGTGGAGTTTTTATACTCCAGCTGAATTTAGTTGAACTTATAACCTCAAGGGTCACAATGTCCAGGAGCGTGCAGCCGTTATCTCACACTTGAAGAAGAGGGCGTATTGCGGATGCTAGCTATCGGATAAAAAGGCAAATAAAGTACAAATATAAAAAAATGCTAAGTTAACACATATATAAAAATTTAGACAGATGGTGAGCAAATGATTAAAATAAAATTAGAAGAAAACAAAAGTAGAAAAATAATATTCAAATTAAAAATTGATGATAGCTATAAAGGAAATGTTTTATTTAAGAGAGCACTTATGGAATCAAAAAAGCTTAAAGGAAAATCTATGTATAATTATGAAGTTCCTTTAAGATTTTTTATTCCCATATGCAATAATATAGATAAGAAAAATCTAATATTAGATAAGAAAAGTATATTATCTTATTTAGAATTTTCAGATTGCTATGATCAAAATTACTATACAGAAATATATGCTACGGCGAAATATATGAAAAAGTGGAGAGAAGAAGGTTGTCCGGATATTTATAGAATTACTATAGATCAAGATAATTATGATATAAAAAAAGAGGTAGCTTTCAAGAAACATAAGATAAAAATTGAAGAGTTTACTTTATAATTTACAAATGTAAAATACAAAGGGGTTATTTCAAATTAAAAGGAATAATTTGAGATAGGGCACATTGGAAATATACATCACATCATTTACTTAATGTGCCTATAACTTTCATTAATTATAGATTATGAACGATAAATTATACCTTCTACTATGTTAGTATTTTCTAATGAATTACTGGAAAACATAAATTCATATACAAGATTTAGATTTATACAATTGATTAATAATAAATCATTATGATTAACTTCAAAGACTTTGTTATTTATAGTAGTTTTAAAACTACCATGTACAACATAAAAGCAAATTGCTACTAAATCTTTATTTAATGAAGTTTCATATTTAAAATTAAATTGCTTTTTAGGACTAATATTTAAATAAATTAATTCACCGTGGTAGTTTTCTTTTGTCATCAAATTGAAAACAGAGGCACTGCCATAAGTTTTAGTTTTCCAATCGCCTTCAAAACTATCTTGTTCAAAGGGATTAAGCAATTTTGCATACTTATCTTCATGGTTAAGAGTGATTTGTCCATCAATAACCATAAGTTTTCTTGATACATTTGGAAGATTACTAAAAGTGGATTGTAATATATCAATTTTAGCAACTCCTAATCTCCATAAAAAATTTCTACTTGCATAATCAGAATTTAATGGGTATGTTATTAATTCTGTAGCCATACCTCCAGACCAAAATGTTGGTTTGTAATCTTCTTGCTTTATTAATTCAACGCTATAGTTCATAAATTAGCACCCCTTTTATCTAGTATATATTTTATTCTATATGCAATATATTCATTATATTAAACAGAATGTATATAATCAAGGGAAGTTAAGGCAAGTGAAAGAAACTTATTACTTAGATAAATGTATAGATATAATAAAGTTAAATAAGTAAAATTATGATTTATAGCTAGATTAAAGGATATGCAAAGCATAAAGGTTTAATATTATAAGTGCAAGTTAGAAAGTTGTTGAAACTGAAATTAAATACTAAATATAATTATATGAGGTGATGTTATGGCAATTTTTAATGATAAAAAAAACTTAAGAAAAGAAATTCTAACAAAACGTAAAAATATAGATAGTGTTGAAAAAGAAAAAATGGACCAAAAGATATTAGATGAATTTTATGAAAATAAATATTATAAAGAAGCAAAAAATATATTCATTTATATATCCTATGATTCAGAAATAAATACCAGAGGCATAATAAATAAGGCTTTAAAGGACAATAAAAAAATTTATGTTCCAAGAACAGAATTTAAAACTAGATTTATGGATGCAGTAGAAATTACATCATTAGATAATTTAGTAGAAAGTGAATATGGAATATTAGAGCCATCAATGGAAGAACCACATATTGAGCCTAATGAACTTGATTTAATTGTAGTTCCAGGAGTAGCTTTCGATAGAAATGGTGGGAGAATAGGTTATGGAGCAGGTTTTTACGATAGATATTTTAAGAGAATTAGTGATGATAGAATAAAAAGAGTTCCCAAATTAGCATTAGCTTATGATTTTCAAATATTAGAGAAGATACCAATGAATGAGAAAGATGTACCGGTTAACTATATTATAACTGAAAAGGAATATATACACTGATAAAAAAAGGCACACACTGCTGAAAAAAGTAATCAATTATGAAAAGAGTGTGAAGCGCAATTAGGAACTTTTAGGCACAACCAAGAACTATTAACTTAATGTTATGAAAGATACCTATTTTTATATGAAAGATATATATAACTAAAGAAAATTTTAGTATATAATTAAATTAATTTTTTTATTTAGGAGGGCTATTATATTATGAAAATTGAAACAAAATGTTTGCATGAAGGTTATAAACCAAAGAATGGGGAGCCAGTAGCATTACCAATATATCAAAGTACAACTTACAGATATGATTCTACAGAAGAAATAGGAAAGTTATTTGACTTAACTTCTGATGGACATATGTATTCACGTATATCAAATCCAACAGTTGGCGCTGTTGAGGCTAAAATAGCAGCACTAGAAGGTGGGGTAGGAGCTCTTTGTACAACTTCAGGTCAAGCAGCTTCATTTATAAGTATATTAAATATATTAAGTGCTGGAGATCATATTGTAAGTGCAGCTACTATATATGGAGGGACAATAAATCTTTTTGCAGTAACACTTAAAAGGTTTGGTATAGAATGTACATTTGTTGATGCTGAGGCATCAGAAGAAGAAATACAAAAAGCATTTAAATCAAATACTAAGGTAGTATTTGGAGAAACTATTGCTAATCCTGCAATTACAATATTAGATATAGAAAAGTTTGCCAATATAGCACATAAAAATAATGTTCCACTTATTATTGATAATACATTTGCAACACCTATTCTTTGTAGACCTATAGAATTTGGCGCAGATATAGTAATTCATTCTACTAGTAAATACATGGATGGACATGCAGTACAGTTAGGTGGGGTAATTGTTGATAGTGGAAACTTCGATTGGACAAATGGTAAGTTTCCAGAATTTACTGAACCAGATGAGTCATATCATGGTATAGTATATACTAAACAGTTTGGCAAAGCAGCATATATAGCTAAAGCTAGAGTTCAACTAATGAGAGATTTAGGAGCATATCCAACTGCAAATGCTGCATTTCTTTTAAATTTAGGACTTGAAAGTCTTCCAGTTAGGTTAGAAAAGCATTGTAGAAATGCAGAAAAAGTAGCACACTTTTTAAATGAAAGCGATAAAGTAGAATTTGTAAACTATCCAACACTTGAAGGAAATAAATATAATGATCTTGCTAAAAGATATCTACCAGATGGATGTAGTGGAGTAATTTCATTTTCTATCAAAGGAAATCGTGAAAATGCAATTAAATTTATGGATGGTTTGAAATTAGCAGAAAATGTAGTTCATGTTGCAGATATTCGTACATGTGTACTTCATCCAGCAAGTTCAACACATCGTCAACTTACAGATAGTCAACTTGTAGCAGCAGGTATAACACCTGGTCTTATAAGGTTATCAGTAGGAATTGAAAATGTTGAAGATATTATAGAAGATGTTAAACAAGCACTTGAATCAATTAATAATTAACAATTGAGAATGAAAAGCCTGCTGGCTTTTATGAAATAATATATAAAAGCATAAGCTGCGGAAAATCAACTTAATTGGTTTCCGCAGCTTAATATTTTGCTAATAGTTATATTTTACAACAAAGGACTCAATCTTTAAGAATCATAAAATTATATACTTAAGATATTCCGAAGGAAAAGTGAGAATCAAAATTTTACATTTTGTCATTCTAACTTTCTCCTTGGTCTATCATCCTTTAACTCTTAACTCTTAACTCATAACTGAATTAAAGTTCTCTGTTGGCTATTTCTGTTACGATTCTTTCGATGAATGCATCTAAATTCATAGCACCTTCATCATCATTTTTTCTGCTTCTTACAGAAACTTCATTGCTAGCAGCTTCTTTTTCGCCAACAACTAGGATATAAGGAGTTCTTTCAAGTCTTGCTTCTCTAATCTTATAACCGATCTTTTCAGCTCTGTAATCCGCTTCAACTCTAATTCCTTTATTTTTTAATGATTTTACAACTGAATCAGCGTAATCATTGTACTTATCAGAAATTGGTAATACTTTTGCTTGAACTGGAGCAAGCCAAGTAGGGAATGCACCTGCATATTCTTCTATAAGCATTGCTAATGTTCTTTCATAGCAACCAATTGAGGATCTGTGAATTATATATGGACGTTTCTTTTCTCCATCTTTATCTATATAGCTCATATCAAATCTTTCAGCTAAAGCAAAGTCAATTTGAACTGTGAATAATGTATCTTCTTTACCATGAACATTTTTAAACTGTAAATCAAGCTTTGGCCCATAGAATGCAGCTTCATCATTAGCTTCAACATAGCTAACTCCTAAATGATCTAAAATAGTTTTCATTATACCTTGAATTCTATCCCATGATTCAGGATCATTAATATATTTTTCAGTATTATTTGGATCCCATTTAGAGAATCTATAAGTTATTTTATCTGCAATACCTAAAGTAGTCATAAGATATTGAATTAATTCAAGAACACCTTTAAATTCATCTTCTAATTGTTCAGGTGTAACAATTAAATGACCATCAGCTAAAGTGAATTGTCTAACTCTTATAAGACCATGCATTTCTCCTGATGCTTCATTTCTAAATAGAGTAGAAGTTTCACCGTATCTTATAGGAAGATCTCTATAACTATGTTGTTCAGCATTATATATAGTGTATTGGAATGGACAAGTCATTGGTCTTAAAGCAAAAACTTCATCGTCTTTTTCTTCATCACCTAATACAAACATACCATCTTTATAGTGATCCCAGTGACCAGAAATCTTATATAAGTCGCTCTTAGCCATTAATGGAGTTTTAGTTAAAACATATCCTCTTTTTTCTTCTTCATCTTCAACCCATCTTTGAAGAAGTTGAACTATTTTTGCTCCTTTTGGCATTAGTAAAGGAAGTCCTTGACCTATATTTTCGTCAGTTGTAAATAGCTTTAATTCTCTACCAAGCTTATTATGATCTCTCTTTTTGGCTTCTTCTAAAGCTTCTAAGAATGCATCTAAGTCTGCTTTCTTTAAGAATGCAGTACCGTAGATTCTAGTAAGCATTTTGTTCTTTTCGTCACCTTTCCAGTAAGCACCAGCACTTCTAATAAGCTTGATTGCTTTAACTGGCTTTAATGATATAAGGTGAGGACCAGCACATAAATCAGTAAAGTCTCCAAGCTTGTAGAATGAAAGTATTTCATTCTCAGGAAGATCGTTGATTAATTCTACTTTGTAAGGTTCATCTTTCATTAGTTCTAAAGCTTCATTTCTTGAAAGTTCAAATCTTGAAATTTCAGGATTTTCTTTGATTATTTTTTGCATTTCTGCTTCAAGTTTTTCAAGATCTGAAGCTGTGAAAGCAACATCTTTATCAAAGTCATAATAAAAGCCAGTAGCAATAGAAGGTCCTATAGCTAATTTTGTCTCAGGGAATAATCTCTTTACGGCATAAGCTAAAACATGAGATATACTATGTCTTAACGCATTCTTACCTTCTTGAGAATCAAATGTACATATGCTTAAAGACACATCTTCATTAATTTCACGTCGCAGGTCACAGACTTTACCATTAACTATACCGCAACAAGCATTTCTAGCTAAGCCCTCACTAATTGATTTAGCAATTTCATAAACTGATAATCCAGCTTCGAATTCTTTAACTGAACCATCATTTAAAGTTATTTTTATCATTTTTAAAACTCCTCTCAATACTTTATTTAGTTAACAATTAACAGTTAATTGATTTGGAAAAAATCACTATGTAATTAAAATAAAAAAACTCCGTCTCTAAAAATATAGAGACGAAGTAATATTCGTGGTTCCACTCTAATTACCTAAAAATAGATTAATTAAAAAAGTCTAAATACTAAAATATAGTAATATAAAAGACTATTTTAAATAATTTAAAAAAATAGGTCACTTAAATTTATCGTAACGTGATAATGACGGGCTTCATTAAAGCCACTCAGAGGTGGTTTTCAGTCTAAATTTATTTAAGAATAATCACACCAGCATATTCTATCTCTGAAAAATAAGATTTTAGCTTACTGTCCTCATCAACGTATTATTATTATTATATTAATATTTATTATTATTATATTAATATTTATTATTATAATCATTGAAATTTTCTATGTCAACAAATTAACAGAAAAAAATTGTAAATAGATATTTTTAAAAGGAATATATTTCTAATATTCACATAATTCTAATGCTATGTTAACAAGACATTAATTAAATCTTAATAGGAATTTTATTAAAATGCATTATAATAAAGCTGAATAGAAATATATGCCAAGTTATTTACATTAAAGCTTGCAAAACTTGGAGAAGAGTTAAACCATAGTTTAGATATATTATCATATAAATCAGATGAACTTATAGAAAAAGTAAAACAGTTTAGAATAGAAAAAGAAGACTTTGAAAATAAAGTAGAAACAGATGTACAAACTATAGAATTGAAATCATTACAGGGAGAAGATTTACAATAAATAGAAGGTTTAGATATAAAGAATGAGCCTTTAGAAGAATCAAATTTAGTACAGAAAATTGTGGATATAAAAAAAAGAAGAAAATCAGTATATAAGAAATTTGGATTTAATATTAGAGGAAGAGTCAAGAAATTTTTATGTATAGAATATTATGTAAGATAAAGATTATAATTCAAAATATTTTTTATTTTGGAAGAAAGTCTCTTGATTTAATTAATTCAAAAGATATATAATATTAATATGCAGATGTGGCGGAATTGGCAGACGCACTAGACTTAGGATCTAGCGCTTTTCGGTGTAAGGGTTCGACTCCCTTCATCTGCACCAATATGCGAAAGTGACTCAACGGTAGAGTGCCACCTTCCCAAGGTGGACGCTGCGGGTTCGAATCCCGTCTTTCGCTCCATAATATATTTAATTAATGCATAATATAAAGTATGCATTAATTTTTTTACTCAACTTTACAACTCGGAATTTGCTTTGGTAATCAAAGAAAAAAGAACTTTCTAAGAAATAGAAGTTCTTTTTTCTAATAAATAGTAAATTTAATAATAGGAATTACTCAATGCTTTTAATTAATTTATCTAAAGTCAAATTAACAATCATTTCTTCTGAGTAGAATTTCTCACCCATTATTTTAAAAATCATATCTGATTTTTTATAACCTTCTTTATAAAGTTTTAAATTTTTAGTTATTCTCTTAAGTGTGTTTTTAGGAATATTCAATTCTAATGTTAATTCTTTAAAAGAGTAATAATCCTTTTTTAATATATCAAATAATTTATTTTGAAGATCTAACTTATATCGAAGATCGACTTCTTTGGATTGATGGGGTCCGTATTTTCCTCTATGATGTGATGAACACAAATATTTATAATTTAACTCTATATCAAAGCCACCTTCACTTCTGTGAACAATATGATGTATATCAGCTTCGGCATTACATATTTCACATAAAGACAATATTTTAATCCTCCTTAGAATTTATCTCATATTACATATGAAATTACTTGACATGTAATATTATAAAGTAATCAATAAGAAATATCAATTTTAATATATAGAATATAGTATAATTTAACAAAAAAGAAACTAAATGGAGTATAATATAAATAGAGACAAACAAATTTCAAATAACAAATATAGGAAACTAAAAAATAGAATGTAGTATTCTTTATACTATGATAAAAGATAAGGGATAACATTGATATATTATATTTTATAAAATATTAACTGGGAAGGTGAGTGAATTGAGGGAAAATTATAATTCAATTAATTATTGGGAAATCTTTATCAACGAAAATAAAACAATAAGAGGACATATGTTTACGCAAAAACCACCTAATGAAAACAGTATTTATTTTCATACACTTATGTTTTCAAATAAAAATGGAATAAATAATTTATGGGGATACTTTCCTAATATAAGGAGTCTACTGGGATATATTCAGTATTCATTTCTACAAGAAGCCTTTTATAAATGGATATATGGACAGGAAAAACTAGTCACTAAGATTCCACAGTTAACAGTTGATAAAATAGCTGATGAAGGAGAAAAACTGAAGAAAATAAGTAAAGAAACTTGCATTGATATGAAAAGAGAGTATGAACTTCTAAGCAGATTATGGGAAATGCCTGTTGATAAAATTGAAAGAGAATTAAGAAAATTTGTTATAAATTTTAATAGAAGATGGATGGGTGATAATAAAGAATTTATATATATAAAATTTTTTAAGACTCCAGAAGAATTGGGAGAGTTTGTGATTTCATCTACTCTATTAACGGGTACAGAAGAAGAACTAGAAAATAGAATAGGTATGACAATAGGTGAATGGAGAGAAATTTGCAAGGTTGCAGTAAAAGATTCAAGAAAAGGTCAAATATTTAGAAAAGTTTTGCTGAAAAAATTAAGTGAAGTATATTAAAAAAAGTTAAGCGACAAACATTTTGTATATAAGCGTTAAATATTAGAAAACGATAAGCTTTACAATGAAAACCTTTTAATAAAAATAATAGAAGAGGTATTTATTTAGTTACTTAGTGAATTATAATAAATATCTCTTCTATCTTAATGTATCATAAGTTTTATGTTGCGTAAAATTAAATGTTTTCAACAGAAGCTATGCTTTGGGATGAAATTCCAAGCATTTCACCAGTAAAACCAAGTCCCTCTTCAGTAGTAGCTTTAATATTTATCTTATTAATATCTATAGCAAGAGCTGCTGATATGTTTTCTCTCATATTTTCTATATGTGGTAACATTTTAGGCTTTTGAGCTATTATTGTAGCATCTATATTATTTATTAAATATCCAGCTTTAAAAACTAGTTTGCCAGTCTCTTGAAGTAATGCAATACTAGATATCCCCTTAAAGGTATTATCCGTATCTGGAAAGTGCCTGCCAATGTCCCCCAGTGCACATGCTCCTAGTAGGGAATCCATTATAGCATGAAGAAGTACGTCTGCATCAGAATGACCTAGTAATCCTTTATCATATGGAATTTCAACTCCACCTAAAATTAACTTTCTGTTTTCAACTAATCTATGTACATCATATCCTAATCCAACTCTCATATAGTCACCTCGTTTAAATGTTTTAATATAATATATATTTTAACATATATATTGTAATTCACAATGCGAACTATACATTGTGAATTACAACATATATATTATAATGGTTGGTTATATAAAAAAACAAGTCAGTATGCTAATTAGAAACACGTCTGTTTTTATTAATATATATATTTTTAGATGGCATTGTCTTAATGTTAAATTTAACAAAAAATAAAGAAATAAATTTGTTTATAATGAAATGTATAAATGTTATTCTACGTTTTTTTATAAAGTCTACATAAATAATTTTACTTTTCATAAATAATCTCCAAAATATTGATTTCAAATCAAGTGTATAAAGGTTTATGGATAAGTAGATTTATATGCTATAATAACATAGTATGAATAAGTTATATAAAGAGTTAATCTTTTAAAGAGGTGTTAATTATATGGAAAATTTGAGCTTTAATAAAGATAAATATGTATTTGCTTCACTCCCATCAATGTTATTAATAGGAGATTCAGCAGAATACAATAGAAATAAACAAATAGCTTTATTTTTGAATGAATTAAACATGTATAGTGTTTTACTTAAAGACTTAGTAAACTTTTCACTTAAAGAAAATGATAGAAATATAGCTTTAAACATAGCTTATTACATAACTGATAATGATGATTTACTTAAAACAATAATTCGAAAAAAAGATTTACCCATATCAAAGCTAAGTAAGTTAACTAAGATTAAATCTGAACAGATAGAAAAATGTAGAGATTATATTATAGCTTATTATATAATATTAACAAATCCTGATTATAGACTTATACAAGAATATTTTAGAATAAAATTAAGAGAAGATAATAATGTAATCGGCATTTCAAATAAGAAGCAGGATTTGTATAAGGGTTTAGTAATAAGATCATTAAAAAAATCTGCTTATATAGTAACTTCTAAAGGCGAATTTATGAAAATAAAAACTGATAGTAAAGCAAGTATTGGGGAACTTTCAGAGGGGAGAAAAAAGAAAACTCTAAGAAACTATAGAATACATATTTCTATTTTGTTATTTATACTCATATTAATCGGAAGTGGAATTATTATTGAATACAGAAGAACTCAAAGTATAGTTGTTATTGAAACAACTTCAAATATAAAAATTAATATTAATAAATTTAATAAAGTTATATATGCATATTCACCTACTGATAAAGGACAGAAACTTATTGATAATGTTGATATTTTGAATAAAGATATTGATGAGGCTATGGCTGAAATATTTAAATATGCATTAAATAATGAAATGTTGGATTTAAGCAAAAAAACTTTGGTGACAATAAATGGACAAGCGATAAAATATGGTTTACTTACTAAAACCAATAAAATTATATCTGAAAATAATATACCTATAGTTATAAATAATTCAGGTAATCAACAAAAGTTACCACAATATTTAACACAAGATGAAGAAGATAAAACAGAAAAATAACTCTCAATAGAGAGTTATTTTTCTGTTTTATTTAAAATTTCTTTAAATGTATTCATATCATATTTAGAGCTGATATAAATCCTATCAAGTTTAAGGGAATTATCGCCTCTATCTGAAAGACCTCTTTGAGTTGTAAATCCTAAGATATAACCAGCATCTTTCGCTGCTTGTATACTATTATCATTAAAATCTCCAAAAGGATAGGCAATTGAATAAACTTTTTTACCTGTCATTGATTCTAAGGATTTCTTGGATTCTTTTAATTCAGTAAGTTGCTCATCATAAGTCATTTTATCAAGATTAGGATGATTGACAGTATGACTTTGAATATCTATGCCATAACTGCTCATTTCATTTATAGCCTCTTTTGATAAATAATAATTACCATCTAACGCAGATGTTATGCAAAATATAGTCGCTACCATATTGAAATCTTTTAATATAGGGAAAGCGTTATAGTAATTATCCATATATCCATCATCGAAAGTAATAACTATACTTTTATTTGGAATAGGAGAGTTGTTTAATAAATATTCCTTAAGTTCATTTAAAGTCAATGTTATATAACCTTCATCTTTTATGTACTTAAGTTGGGTTTTAAGATTTTCAGGAGTTATTGTCACTTCATTATCGGCAGATTCTTTAACAGAATGATAATATAATACTGGTACACCTCTATTATCATTGATTAAAGTAACTTCACCAAAAGCTCGAATATCTTGAAGTATATTTTTATCATTATTGATATATTCTTGATTTTTGGAATCGTTTTCTATAATGAGTTGTTTTCTCGTATCATCATTAGTTGTTGCAGTATTTTTTGGATAAATATTATTGTATATAATGTAGACACTTAATATAAGAATGAAGATAACAATAAGAAAAGTTAAAATGTTTTTATTTTGAGAAATACTTTTTATTAAAGAATATCTTTTTGAATTATTATTTCTAGACATAGATCTATTAATTGACCTCCTTACATTGGAATTTAAGAAACTATTCTATTATCATTATATCCTAAATTATAATAAAATCGCTCAAACTTTAAATAAAATTTAATCAATTTTATTCAGTTATTTCAATATGAAATTAGAATAATATTATTAAAAGTATAGCATAATATAAGCAGAGGACAACTTATTAACATTATACACAGGCACCTGTGGATAACCTGTTATAAATATGTTAACATACATAATATTACATATTAATTTTGTGGATATATAATGAATGAAGTCATAAAAAGTATAAATTAAAGAGGTGTTAAAATGACTCTTATAGCCAATATAACAGGCGTAATAATCATAGGTTCCATGTTATGTACAGCTTATCCACAACAATTGTGTATAAGTTGTAAAATACAAAGTGAAAATAAATTTAAAATTGGGGAAAAGTCTATAATTAAAAACTTAGATTATTTAAAAGAAGACATAAAAATACCACAACTAGTAGATGGAAATGACGAAAAAGCGATAAAATTGATAAATAGTGTAATTAATAAAGACATTTTACCCAAAATAGAAGACGCGGAAAAAATCTCAAAAGAATATTTTGCAGGAGCAGGACAAGAAAAGCCAATATTTCCATATGAAATTCATTCAAGATATACAATAGCTGAAGATAATAACATACTTTTAAGTTTATATAATGATTATTACGAGTATTTAGGAGGAGCCCATGGAATGACAACAAGGACTTCTTATACAATAGATAAAGAAAAAGAAAGTATAATAACTCTAAAGGAGTTATTCGTTAAAGGATATAAGTATAGTGATATAATTAATAAAAAGATAAAAGAAGACATTAGCAAGAATCCTGAGAATTATTTTGATTCAGGAAATGAATTTAAGGGTATTAGCGAAACTCAAAGTTTCTATATAGAAGGTGATAATCTTGTGATTTATTATCAATTATATGATATAGCACCTTATGTATTTGGGATTCCTGAATTTAAAATTCCACTAAAATCATTTGATGAAAATTATATTTACTATAAAAGCTTAAAAGAATAATAAAGAATAGGAAGCAAGAAATAATAAATGCTGTAAAAAAGATTTACATAAATATGAGTTTGGAATCTATCTTAGAGGATTTACTATGGTGTATGAAGAAACGAACATAAATTTAAAAAAAATGAAGCAAAAGAAAAAGATGTCTCTAAAATTAGTTTTGATATGTTGAGACATCTTTCTAATATATATAATATTTTATATTAATTTCTTAGCTTTTGTCATGAGCATTGGTATTTTTATTTCCTCTAAATCCGTAGCTGTCCGAAATAACTCTTCCAATTCCAGTTACTTTGCCTGTTATACAACTTCTACAATGAGCTGGTGTATCACCTGTGCATATTTTGCCTGGATATAGAGCATAAAGCTTTCTATATTCACCTTCAGTTACATTAGGCATTACAACATTAGCACCACTTTGAAGTGCAATTATTCTCCCATTTGGAGTTAAAGATTCCATTGCAGTTGTTGCAGGAATATTTATATCAGGAAGTATCAAACGTGTTAAAGCCATAACTTTTAAGGATAAAGTAAGATTTCCACCTTGTGCATCTTTTAAAGGAGTATCCTCATTAGGTATAAATGGACCTATGCCTATCATATCTGCATTTATTTTTTTAAAGAATAATATATCATTAGCAATAGATTCCAAAGTCTGATTTGGAAGACCAACAAGAATACCACTTCCAACTTCATATCCTAAATCACTTAAATTTTTTAAACAATTCAATCTTTCTTCGAAACTCATATTGGGATCCATATCTTCATAGAGTTTTTTATCTGTAGTTTCAATACGTATTAAATATCTATCAGCACCAGCTTCTTTAAATGATTTATACTCATCATAAGTCTTTTCACCTAAACTTAAGGTCAAGGCAACACCTAATTTTTTTATTTCTTTTACTATATTAGTCATTCTCTCTTTAGTAAAGTAATCATCTTCACCACCTTGAAGAACAATAGTTTTATAACCATAACTAACTGCTTTTTTTGCAAAATCTAAGATTTCTTCTTGTGTTAGTCTGTATCTTTCAATATTTTTATTATCTCTTCTTAATCCACAATACATGCAATTTCTTTTACATATGTTTGTAAATTCAATTAATCCTCTTAAATGAACATAGTCACCTAGATACGTTTGACGAATTTCATCTGCTGCCTTAAAAAGTTCTTCATTTATATTATCATTTTGTAATAATTCTAATATTTCTTCTTTATCTAAATTATGAGTAACTTTAGCTTTTTCAATAAGTTTATTCATAGCGCCTCCTAAGTCAAAATAAAATTAATAATTAACTGTTATTAGTATACTATAGAATTTAAAAACATAACAATATAATAGTTCTAATTAATAAGCGAAATCAAATAAATATATATATAATTGTATAATGGAGATAAACAGTTATAAAAAGTAACTAAAGTAAAAAGGCTATATCAAAGTAATTATTAGTTAGCTTGATATAGCCCCAATTTAGTTATCTGGTTATGTGAAATTATAACTTGTTTTAAGCTGCCTTATTTTTTTCTCTGTGATCATTTTTTTCTTGAGATTTTTCATTTTTGTCTTCAATAGCATCTCTAATTAATTTAAATATTTGTATTATTAAAGTTGGAACGAAAGCAAATAAGTGAATTAATAATAGTTGATTAGTGCTAAGTGGAGTTATTTCAAATAATCCTTGAAGGAATGGTATAAGTAAAACTGCATTTACTAAAACAACACCTGCTATAAAAGCTATCCAGCTGAATTTATTACTGAAAACTCCAAGTGAAAATATAGATCTTTTTCCACGGCAGTTAAATCCATGGAATAATCGAGCTAAACATAATGTACTAAATGCCATAGTCATAGCAATTCCATTATTGCCTGTAGCTAAACCAATATGATAAGAAACCATAGTAAATATTCCTATAATTAAACCTTGAATACTGACATCTTGAATGAAATCTTTAGTTAATATAGATTCACTAGCATCTCTAGGTTTGTCTTTTAAAACATCTTTTTTAGATTTTTCCATACCAATTGCAATAGCTGGTAAGCTATCTGTTAATAAATTAATAAATAATAAATGTACTGCAGCAAATGGTACTGGAAGTGCAAATAGTGATGAATACAGTACTGCAAGTATTCCTGACATATTACCTGAAAGAAGGAATTTAATTGAGTTCTTTATATTAGCATAAATATTTCTTCCATTAGTAATTGATTTAACAATAGTTGCAAAATTATCATCTGTTAAAATCATTGAAGCAGCATCTTTTGATACTTCAGTACCAGTTATACCCATTGCAATACCAATATCGGCTTGCTTTAAGGCTGGAGCATCATTAACGCCATCTCCAGTCATAGCAACAATTTTGCCTTTATCTTGCCATGCTTTAACGATTCTTATTTTATGTTCAGGTGATACTCTAGCATAAACTGAAATATGTGTTAACTTAGAATTGAGTTCATCATCGGACATCTTATCAAGTTCTAATCCTTCTACAGCTAAATCGCCTTCTTGTAAGATTCCAATTTCCTTAGCAATAGCAGAAGCTGTAATCTTATGATCACCAGTAATCATAATTGGTTTAATAGAAGCTTTTATACAATCTGCAACTGCTGCTTTAGATTCTTCTCTAGGTGGATCAATCATTGAAATTAATCCTAAGAAAGTATAGTTATCTTCATCTTCTAATGTAAGCTCTTTATTTTCATCAAGTTCTTTATAAGCAAAAGCTAAAACTCTTAAGCCTTGTGACGAAAGTTCCTTATTAATATTATTTATAGTAGTTTTATCTTTTTCAGTAAAGGCTACTACTCCATTGGAAGTTTTAATTGAAGTTACTCTATTCATTAAGACATCAAGAGCACCTTTAGTAAGCATTGTATACTTGCCATTTATTTCATGAAGTGTACTCATAAGCTTTCTATCAGAGTCAAAAGGAATTTCCCTAAGTCTTTCATAAGTATTTCTACAGTCAATTTCATTTAAAGAATATTTATGACCTAAATTTACAAAAGCAACTTCGGTTGGATCACCGATTTCAGCGCCATCTATAGAGGTAGAGTCATTACAAAGTACAGAACTAGTTAAAAGAAAGTTTGAATCAGGATCTTTAAAATCTATCTCGTCACTATCAATTAACTTATTATCAACAAAAATCTTTTGAACAGTCATTTTGTTTTGAGTTAATGTACCAGTTTTATCAGAACAAATAATAGACACACAGCCAAGACCTTCAACAGCCTTAAGCTTTTTAATGATTGCATGTTCTTTAGCCATTGATTGAGTTCCAATAGCAAGTACAATTGTAACTATTGAACTAAGAGCTTCAGGAATGGCAGCAACAGCAAGAGCTACAGCAAACATTAATGAATCTAAAAGAGGCGTACCTCGATACATGCTTAATCCAAACACAATTACACATATGCCAAGTATCCCAATGGCTAATTTTTTAGAAAAGTCGTCTATAGAAACTTGAAGTGGAGTGGTTTTTTCTTCTGTTTCTTCGAGTAGAGTAGCGATTTTTCCAAGTTCTGTGTTCATACCAGTGTTAGTTACAAGGACAGTAGCTCTACCATAAGTTACTAATGAACTAGAGAAAACCATATTTTTTTGATCACCTAAAGCAACTTCATCCTTATTAATAACATCAGGAAATTTATCGACACTTTCAGATTCTCCGGTTAATGAGCTTTCATTAACCTTAAGTGAATAATTTTCTAAAATCCTACCATCAGCAACAACTAAGTCTCCGGCTTCTAATACTAAAATATCTCCTGGAACAACATCCTTTGAAGCTATTTCAATTTTAACTCCATTTCTAATAACTTTGGCATTAGGAGCAGATAAAGCTTTTAAACTAGCTAGAGATTGTTCGGCTTTAACATATTGGACAGTACCTAAAATGGCATTCATAGTTATAACAGCTATAATTACAATAGTACTTTCCATATTACCAGTAATAGCTGAAATAATAGCAGCAACAATTAAAATAACTACTAATAAATCTTTAAACTGTTCTGCAAATATAGAGAACATACTCTTCTTTTTCTTTTCATTTAAAATGTTTTCGCCAACAGAATTTATTATTTCGGTAGCTTTTGCACTAGTCAGTCCGTTTAAGGTCACATCAAAGTCTTTCATAGACTCTTCTGTGGTTTTACAAAAATATTTTTTCATGTAACATCTTCCTTTCAAATCTTAATAAGGTACATTTATACACATTTGAATAAATTCTTATTGAATAATTGCAAAATAGATCCAATAAAATGAGTGTAAAAAATTAAAATTCCTATGGCATCTAAAAAATAGCTGTTTAAAGATGCCGAAAGTCTTCTTATAATAATTATTAACAAAAAAGACCTTTAATATAACTTCAAATTTTTGAAGTTATATTAAAAGTCTCGTTGCCACATGGGCACATAACACCAGACTATAAATATAGTCGCGATTGTTGATGTCATATTTATAACTACTCCCTTTTAACATAAAATAACTATTAATATTAATATATTGTAAAAAGGACAAACTGTCAATGATTTAATTTTTATTTTACATGAATTTAACTGAAGGGTAGAATAAGTACATTTTAGATAAACAGGGTTAAAAGCTATTAATTAATTTTATAGATACGATTTTAATAAGATAACAAATAAACCTAGAATATCATAAGTATCTCAAAAAAAGATAAAAATAGACTAAATAAGTGAGGATATTATACGAATATAATATTATATTCATATAATTAATAACTTATTCTTGTTAACGTGTGCAAAAGGATCTAATTTATTTAGGGGGAAAGAAAATGAAAACAAACTTTAAAAGATTAAAAAATATAAAAATTGTACAAAGCATAATAATAATAGTAATTATATCTTTATTATCCACAATCACTATTGGGGTTTTAGGATACATAAATACAGCTAAAATGTATAATGCAAATATAGAAATGTATAAGAATGTAATTCCTAATTTGAGTGATTGGGGAGAAGTTAACGGAAATATGGGAGTTTTAAGAAATACGTTAACTAAGATAATTGATAGACCATTTGATGAAGCAAATGAGAAAACAATGTTAGAATTAAATAAAAATATAACAGATATAATAAATAAAAATGTTACTTTATCAGAAAATAATAGTGAAGAGCATGAAATGGTTATGGCATTGAAAGAGGGATATGAACATTATTATTCTTTCATACCTAATATTATTGAACAAAGAAAGAATAATATAATCCCAGATGCTAAAATAACAAATGTTGATATGGGTGTATATGGAACAGAAATTGCTAAGCAAAACACAGCACTTATACAATATCAAAAGGATAAAGCAACAACTGAAATCAACAATTCTAAAAGTTTATATGAAAAAAACATAGCTATGTTTATAAGTATAACAGGTGTATCTATTGTAATATTAGCTTTAATATCAATAGGAATAATACTTATGATTAGGAATTCAACAAAAGGATTTATACATAAAGTATCTGTTTTATCAGAAGGTGATTTTACAGTAGAATTTGATAATGAATTATCTAATGAATTTGGGCTAATGGAGGGTGCATTAGGTAAAACTATAAGTTCTATTGCAAATACTATTTCTAAAATAAAAGATGATTCAATACAGGTTAATAATAATTCTATTTCGCTTACAAATGTGTCAGAAGAAATGAAGTGTTCCATAGAAGAGGTATCTAATGCAATTCAAGATGTAGCAAAAGGATCAGGTGAGCAAGCTAGTCAACTTATGAAAATAAATAATGATGTAAGCTCTTTTGGAGATAAAATAGAAATAATAACACAATCTATAAGTAAAGTAGATGAAAATACTAAAAATATTAGTAATAGAGCAAATGAAAGTGATACTAAGTTAAAAAATCTAGGTGTTTCTATGAATGAAATTGCAACATCTTATAATGAAGCAAGAAAAAGAGTTACTGATTTAAGTCTTAGTGTGGATAAAATAACAGAAATAACTAATATGATTAATGGGATAGCAGAGCAAACTAATTTACTTGCTCTAAATGCCGCAATTGAGGCAGCAAGGGCTGGAGAAGCTGGAAGAGGATTTTCTATTGTTGCAGATGAAATTAGAAAATTAGCAGAACAATCTAAAAGTTCATCGCAGGATATAAATGATTTATTGAGTGTTATAAGTACAGAGACTAACCTAGTTGAAGAAACAACAACTTCTGCTAATGAAGAATTAAAAGAACAAATTAATATAATAAGTGAAACTATAACGTCATTCAGAGAAATAGTAAAATCTATAGATGAGATAGTACCACAAGTTGATGAAATGAATCATTCAATAATTGACATTAAGAAAAGAAAAGATAATATTATAGAAAGTGTAGAAACTTCATCAGCTGTATCAGAAGAAAATTCAGCATCTGCGGAAGAAATTACTGCATCATCACAGGAAATGGAGGCGGCTGCATCTCAAGTTTCAAAATCATCAGAAGAATTAAAATCTATAATGCAAGAGATTATAAATCAAATTGAAAAATTTACTTTATAGACATATTTTTTTGATTGTGCCTAAGTACTAGAAAGTGAAATTGGAAATTAAATAGAAGAATTTGTATGATTAAATATTCTATTTAAGTTATAATATATTAATAGAATATTTAGTGGAGGTTTAAATTATGACTGGACTTGTACTTGAGGGTGGAGCATTTAGAGGATTATTTACAGCAGGTGTATTAGATGCACTTTTAGACATAAAAGCAGAAATAAAATATGTGATAGGGGTTTCAGCAGGAGCCACCAATGCTTACTCATATGTCTCTAAACAAAGAGGAAGAAATTTAGAGATAATGGAAAGATTCATGGATAATAAAAGATATATTAGCTATGGAAATTTAATTAGGTGCAAGTCTATTATGGATTTAGATTTTGTATTCGATGAGATACCCAATAAGCATTGTATTTTTGATTATAAAACTTTTCACGAATTTGATGGAAAGATGTTAGCAGGAGCTTTTAACATTGAAACTGGAGACGTTGAATATTTTGACAAAGACTTATTAGATAAAAGAAGTTCAATTCTTAGGGCAAGTATTGCAATACCACTGATGTTTCCATTCGAAAAAATTAATGGACAATATTATGCAGATGGAGGTCTTTCAGACCCTATACCAGTTAAGAAATCAATAGCTGATGGTAATGATAAAAATATAATTGTATTAACAAGAAATGAAGGATATAGAAAGAAAAAATCTAAAGCTACTGAAATAACATATAAAATCTATAAAAAGAAATATCCAAAGCTAGCGAATGTATTGAAAGAGAGATATATTAAATATAACGAACAGCTTGATTATTGCAAAGGTTTGGAAGAAAATGGAGAAGCAATTATAATAAGACCTACAATAAGTATGAATATAAGTAGATTTGAAAGAGATAAAAGTAAATTAAAGGCAATATATCAAAATGGATATGATTTAATCACAAATGATAAAGAGAAAATACTTAATTATATAAGATGATTTTAGCTGATATATAGCCGTTATAATACTTCACATGAAAAGCTTCACTTTAAAGATAAAAAACACTTCTTAATATTAAAATTGGGTTTAATATTTAAGAAGTGTTTTTTGTAGAATAAATTTATATAATTCAAAAAAATATATAAAATAATAAGAAATACATTGAAAAACAATGTCAAATAATATAAAATAAAGATAAATAAATAAAAAACAAGAACAAATAAGCGGAAAGGAGAAAAAGGGAAATGGATAAAATAATTATGTCTCCTAGAATTAAAAGATTAAAAGAAAAGATGTTACGTGATAAAAGATATGCATCTGTTGAACAAGCACTTATAATAACTGAAACATATAAGCAAAATGAAGATAAGCCGATTATTATAAAAAGAGCATTAGCACTAAAAAATTCTCTGTTAAAATTAGAAATTGATGTAGAAGATGAAGAATTAATTGTTAGTAACCGTACTAAAGGGGTTAGATATGGAGTTGTCTTCCCTGAAAGTGGGAGTTCATGGATTGATAGGGAAATTGAAGATTTGCCAACTAGAGCGCAAGATAAATTCAATGTAAATCCAGAAGATATAGAAAAATTTCGTAAAATTATTAAACCATATTGGAAAGAGCGATCATTAGAAGATGTAATTAGAAAGAGATTTGGAAAAGAAATTGATGAAATTGCAAAGGTAGTAAAAATCAATCAAAAAGATCATGCACAAGGTCACATATGTCCGAATTGTAAGGAATGGCTTGCATTAGGTCCAGAAGGAATAAAACAAAAAGCACTTAAAAAAATAAAGGATTCCAATAAAGAAAACAAAGATTTTTATGAGAGCATAGTAATTGTTATGGAAGGTACTCAAGAATTTATGATGAGATACCATAACTTAATGAAAGAAAGAGCTAATACTGTATCTGACGGAGTCTTAAAATCAAACATGTTTGCAGTTGCAGAAAACTGTGAAAATCTTTCAAAAAGACCTGCGAAGTCTTTTCATGAAGCAGTTCAATCTATTTGGTTCTTATTTGTTATACTTCATATGGAATCAAATGCATCATCATTTTCTCCAGGAAGAATGGATGAATTCTTATATCCATATTACAAGAAGGATATAGAAGATGGAATACTTGATAATGAAAAAGCCTTAGAAATAATTGAATGTATTTGGTTAAAGTTTAATCAAATTGTATATTTAAGAAATTCTCATAGTGCTAAATTCTTTGCAGGATTTCCTATAGGTTTTAATATTGCAATCGGTGGTCAAAATGAAGATGGAAATGATTTTTCTAATGAACTATCATTCTTATTTTTAAAGGCACAAGAACATTTAGGATTACCACAACCTAACTTATCTGTAAGATTGCATAAAGAAACATCTGAAGAATTATTAAAGGAAAGCATAAAAGTTGTAGCAAGAGGTAGTGGGATGCCACAATTTTTTAATGATGAAGCAGTAATTTCTTCTATTATGAAACTTGGTATTTCTGAAAAGGATGCAAGAGACTATGCAATTGTTGGCTGTGTAGAGATTACAACACAAGGTAATAATCTTGGGTGGAGCGATGCTGCCATGTTTAATTTAAATAAAACTTTAGAATTAACACTTAATAATGGTAATTGCTTACTTACAGGTGATTCAATTGCTCCGAACTTAGGGAATATAACAAACTATAAAACTTATGAAGAGTTAGAAAAAGCATTTGAGAGTGAAATAGATTATTTTATTGATAAGATGATTTTAGCTTGTGAACAAGTTGAAAAGGCGCATATAGATGTGCTGCCATCACCATTTTTATCATCAGTTATAGATGATTGTATAGAAAAAGGAATTGATGTTACAGCAGGCGGAGCAGTTTATAATCTATCAGGGATTCAAATGATACAAGTTGCAAATTTAGCAGATAGTTTAGCTGCAATTAAACTTTTAGTATATGATGAAAAAAGAATTTCAAAAGAAGATTTATTAAAAGCTCTTCAAAGTAATTTCGAAGGATATGAAGTTATAAGAGCAATGCTATTAAATCGTGCACCCAAGTATGGTAATGATGTTGAATGGGTAGATGAAATTGGAGCTAAATGGGCTAGATATTTTAATAACAAATTAACTCATTATACGAATTATCGTGGTGGAAGATATCATACAGGAATGTATACAGTATCGGCACACGTACCAATGGGAGAAAATGTAGGTGCATCTACAGATGGAAGATATGCAAAACAACCATTAGCTGATGGAGGAATGTCACCAGTTTATGGACGAGATGCGGCAGGACCTACAGCTGTATTAAATTCTGTATCAAGATTAGATAATATATTAACGACTAATGGTGGATTATTAAATATGAAATTCTTACCCGAATTCTTTAAAACTGAAAATGGTGTTGATAAATTCTCAAAATTCCTAAGGACCTTTGTGGACCTGGAGATACCTCATATTCAGTTTAATGTATTAAGAAGAGAAGATTTGTTAGATGCTCAAAAGAACCCTGAAAACTATCGTAGTCTAACTGTGCGCGTAGCAGGATATACAGCATATTTTACTGAACTTGCAGGAGAATTGCAAAATGAAATTATAGCAAGAACAAGTTATGGAGATGTATAGCTTATGAAAAAAAATGATACATTAATAGGAAGGATTTTTGACATTCGAAGATTTTCAGCTCATGATGGTGATGGAATAAGAACAACAATCTTTTTTAAAGGTTGTCCATTAAAGTGTGTGTGGTGTCAAAATCCAGAGGGTATTTCTCCAGAAGAGAATTTAATATGTTTTGAGAATAAATGCATTAATTGTGGGCTATGCACAAAAAATTGCTCCAATAAATCCATAATAGAAAAAGATAATAAGATATGTATTATTAAAGAAAAGTGTACAGATGAACAAAATAAAGTTGCAATTGATATTTGTCCTACAGGTGCATTGACCATGGACTGTAAGAATTATTCTTTAGATCAAATAGTTGAAATATCAATAAAAGATAAAGCGTTTTTTAAATATGGTGGTGGAGTTACTTTATCTGGTGGAGAACCATTTTCCCAAAAGGATTTCATTATTGCTTTGCTCAAACGTCTAAAAGAGATTGGCATAAATACAGCTATAGAAACTTCACTATTTGTATCTAGCGAATATTTATTAGAAGCACTACCTTACCTTGATATGATTTTTGCGGATTTTAAAGTATTTGATAATGAAAAGCACAAAGCTTTTACGGGAGTTTCTAATGATCTTATTAAAAAGAATATTAAGCTTATTTTAGAAAGTGATAAGAAAGATTGCGTTATTATTAGAACACCATTAATACCAAACTTTACAGCAAACAATGATAATATTAATAATATAAGTAAATATATTTTAGATATTCATCCAAATGTAAAATATGAATTGCTGAATTATAATCCACTTGCAAAATCAAAATATAACTTGATGGATAATTTAAATTATTGTTTTGAAGAAAATCCTAAAATGTATACAGATGATCAAATGAAGTATTTTCATGATATTGCTTATTCTGCAGGAATAAAAAACTTAATAAAATAATAAAAATATATAGGTTTAAATTAAGACTTTATCCGATAGCTACCATACAACACTCCTACTTATATGATCAACTGGGATATAATGAATGCACGCTCCTAGACGAGGCACCCCTTGAACTTTGATATGCAAAAGTAATGATAATATTGTTTATATAAAGACTTTTATTATAACATATATAAATAAAAAAATTGAAAACAGAAAGGAAGAATGAAAATGTTAATATTAATCGATGATGCAAATTTAGAGGCAATCAAAAAAATCTATGAAAAATTTCCATGTGATGGAGTAACAACAAATCCTTCTATCTTAAAAAAGCAAGGTGGAAATCCAATGGAAGTGTTAAAAGCAATTAGAGAATTCTTACCAGAAGGAGCACAACTTCATGCACAAGTAGTATCATTAACTGCTGAAAAAATAGTTGATGAAGCTCATCATATGTTAGAAGTACTTGGTAAAGACACTTTTATAAAAGTTCCTGTAACAAGTGAAGGAATTAAAGCAATGAAACTATTGAAGAAGGAAAATGTAAATATCACAGCTACAGCTATATATACATCAATGCAAGCATTTATTGCAGCAAAAGCAGGAGCGAGATATACAGCACCATATGTAAATAGAATAGATAATATGGGAGCAGATGGTGTGCAAGTTGCAAAAGACATTCATGATATGTTTAAAATTCATAAATTAAATGCTGATGTACTCGCAGCAAGTTTTAAAAACTCACAACAAGTTTTAAACTTATGTAAACATGGAATTGGATCTGTTACAGCAGCACCAGATGTAATAGAAGGATTAATTAAACATGATGCAACTACTAATGCAGTAGATGTGTTTACAAAAGATTTCTATAGTCTAGTTGGTGAAGGAAATACAATGGAGAATTTATAGTTAAATTTTTTTGATTTTTATGAAAAGCTGATTAACAAAGGAGCTGTTGCAAAATAGAAATTTAATTTCTATTTTGAATAGCTCACTTTTTTACAAAGAATTAAAAGAACATTTCTAAGAATAGGATTATTAGTATATAACTTAGTTGCATTGATTAATAAATTAATACAAAAGGATTATAGAAATAATAAAAAGTATATCAATTAAATTTTCTAATAGAAACAGAAATATAAATTTAAAAGGTATAGCTTATGAACTTTATTTTGTATATTTAAGTCTTATAGGATTTAATTTATATTAGATTTGTGATATATTTATCAATGCAATATTGAAAATTTTTTATATGAAAGAAGCAATTTCTTTGAGTATAAAACAGTGAAATATAATAAAGTAAACAAAGGAGATAAATAACTATGTTCAAGCCTATTAGGACTCCGAAAGTGTATGATCAGGTTATAGAGCAAATTAAAAATAAAATAAAAAGTGGTGAGATAAAAAAAGGAGATAAGTTGTCTTCAGAAAGAGAACTGGCAGAATCACTTAATGTCTCTCGTACTTCTGTGAGAGAAGCATTAAGAGCACTAGAGGTAGTAGGCCTGGTGGAAAGTAGGCAAGGTGCAGGAAATTACATAAGGACTAATTTTGACAACTCACTATTTGAACCTCTTTCAATTATGTTTATGTTACAAGAAAGTTCAATTCAAGAGATGTATGATTTAAGAGAAACATTAGAATTGCAATGTTCTAGGTTATCAGCTAAGAATATAGAGGATAATGAGCTCGAACTTTTAGAGGCAATATTAGATCGAATGTATATTGCAAAAAGTGAGAAAGAGAGTCTTGAATTAGATATTAAGTTCCATTACTTAATTGCAAAAACGTCAAGAAATGTGTTACTTATTAATGTTCTAGAAGTGATATCACAACTTATGGATGAATTTATTAAGAAGTCTAGAATGCAGATATTGCATAAAGGAAATACAAGAGAAAACCTATTAGAAATACATGAAAATTTAGTAAGAGCTTTAAAGTGCAGAGATGAATTAAAAGTTTGTAATGCTATGAAAGAACATTTTAATTTAATTAGAAAAGCCTATGGATATGAAGAATAGAGTTATTTTCACAAATTAAATATTATCAATAATACTGGTAAGAGACTATGCAATATTAAACTGCATAGTCTCTTACCAGTATTTATTTGTTATATTTTAAACAAATAAATTCAAAGTAGGTTAAATTAATTCATAATTTTAATTTTTTTATAATAATGTAATTGATAAGAAAAGACGGAAGAGTAAGCGTTAAAAAGAAAAAAGAAACAAAATCTATGTAAACATTTTCTGTTAAATAAATAACAATTCTTTACAAGGAGTATTTTGTCAATTATAATCAAATTAGTTAATGGTCATACCAATTTCGAATTGGTATGATATGTTATTGGAATGGGGAGATGAAAGTGTATTTATTATTTTTTTATAACTCCAACAACTTTTGTAGCTACAGCTGTAAAGATGATTTCACCTCAAAGTATAGCAGTTGCAACAGCGGCAACTAGCATAGTTGGAAGTTAAGGAAAATATTAAATTCAGATTTAAAGGTTTGTTTATTCTACATTGTCGCAGCAGGATTATTAGTATTTTTCTGCGGATCAATATTTGTATTTTAAAATATAATTTTTAGGAGGAAGTTATTATGAATATTTTAGTTTGCATTAAACAAGTGCCAGGAACTTCTAAAGTAGAGGTTGATCCAGTTACAGGAGTATTAAAGAGAGATGGTATAGATTCTAAAATGAATCCATATGATTTATATGCATTAGAAGCAGCATTAAGAATAAGAGAAAGCAAAGGTGGGACAGTTAAGGTTTTAAGTATGGGACCTAATCAAGCACTAAGTGTAATTAAGGAAGCATATACAATGGGAGCAGATGAAGGAACATTACTATCAGATAGAAAATTTGGTGGTGCAGATGTTTTGGCTACATCATATACAATTTCGCAAGGTGTCAAAAAAACAGGTGATTTCGAACTTATAATTTGTGGTAAACAAACTACAGATGGTGATACAGCTCAAGTTGGTTCTGAAATGGCAGAGTGGTTAAATATACCTCATGTAGCTAATGTTAAAAATATAATCAAAGTAGAAGATTCATCAATTACAGTTGAAATGGACATGCCTGAAAGCATTGAAACTGTAAGGATATCATATCCATGCTTAATTACTGTTGATAAGGGTATCTTTGAACCAAGATTACCTTCTTATAAACAGAAATTATCAACTAAAGATAGAGAAATAAAAATATTGAGTCTTAACGATTTTGATGATAAGAATGAAAAAAATTATGGACTTAATGGTTCACCTACTCAAGTAGAAAGAATATTTCCACCAGAAGTTAATAATGATAGAGAAATGTGGGCAGGAAGTTCAAATGAATTGAGTGAAAGAATAGAAAGCAAATTAAAGAGTTTAAAGTTTATTTAATTACTTGTTTCAAAAAAATAATAAGAATATGAACACAAAATATTAAAAGGGGTTAATTTAAATAGAAAATTAAAGAGGAGGAAGAAATCATGGCAAAGTTAGTTGTAAATCAAGAAAAGATAGGAAATATTGAAGAGTTAATAAAAATATGTCCTTTTGGAGCTCTTGAAAGTAATAATGGTATAGTTGAAATAAATGGCGCATGTAAAATGTGTAAGCTTTGTGTTAAAAAAGGACCTAAAGGTGCAGTTGAATATATAGAAGAGGAAATTAAGGAAATAGATAAAAGCCTTTGGAATGGAATTGGAGTTTATGTTGACCATGTAGATGGAGAAATACATCCAGTTACTTATGAACTAATAGGCAAAGCTAGAGAATTAGCAGGTAAAATAAATCACCCGGTTTATGCTGTATTTATTGGAAATAATATCTCTCACAAAGCTGAAGAATTATTACATTATGGTGTAGATAATGTATTTGTATACGATGATGAAGAACTAAAATATTTTAGAATAGAGCCATATACAGCTGCATTTGAAGATTTTATAAATAAGGTTAAGCCAACAGCTATATTAGTTGGAGCTACAACTATAGGTAGATCTCTTGCCCCAAGAATAGCTGCAAGATTTAAAACTGGACTTACAGCAGATTGTACGATTTTAGATATAAAGGAAAATACAGATTTGGTTCAGATTAGACCTGCATTTGGTGGAAATATAATGGCTCAAATAGTTACTCCTAATTCTAGACCTCAACTAGCAACTGTTAGATATAAGGTTATGACAGCACCGAAAAGAAGTGAGGAAATTACAGGTGAGATAGTTGAATGCAATATAGATAAAGAGAAACTTAAATCTGGAATTACAGCTCTTGAAATAAAGAAAAAGGATACAGAGGTTGGAATAAGTGATGCAGAAATAATTGTAGCAGCTGGAAGAGGTGTCAAATCGGAAAAGGATTTAGAACTAGTGAAAGAATTAGCTAAAGCTTTAAATGCAGAATTTGCATGCACTAGACCATTAATTGAAGCCGGATGGGTTGATGCAAAAAGGCAAATAGGGTTAAGCGGAAGAACAGTAAGACCAAGACTTATAATAACTTGTGGAATATCTGGAGCAGTTCAATTTACAGCAGGAATGAATAATTCAGATTATATATTTGCTATTAATACCGATGAAAAAGCACCAATATTTAAAGCTGCTCACTATGGAGTTGTTGGCAATATATATGAAGTAATTCCACAACTTATAGAAAAAATAAAAATGGCTAAGGAGGCATAGGCTATGAGTTACAAAGAAGTTGAATTAAAAGATTATGAAAATATATTATGCATTGCAGAGAATGATAAAGAAAGAGTTTTCTTTAAGGAAAAGATAAATGAAGATTATAGCCATGATGAATTAGGTGGAATAAAAAAAATGCCGGATATAGTAGTGCAAGCTATAAGTACAGAAGAAGTTTCAAGAATAATGAAATATGCTTATGAAAATAATATTCCTTTAACCCCAAGAGGTTCTGGTACAGGGCTTGTTGGTGCAGCGGTTCCACTTAAAGGTGGAATAGTTATAGATCTTAGTAGAATGAATAAAATATTAGAATTAGATGAAGAAAATCTTACACTTACATTAGAGCCAGGAGTGCTACTTATGGAAATCGGTAAATATGTTGAAGAATTTGATTTGTTTTATCCACCAGATCCAGGAGAAAAATCAGCAACAATCGGTGGTAATATAAGTACTAATGCTGGTGGAATGAGAGCTGTAAAGTATGGTGTTACTAGAGATTATGTAAGAGGGTTAGAAGTAGTACTTCCAAATGGAGAAGTAGTAAATTTAGGTGGAAAAGTAGCTAAGAATAGTTCGGGATATTCATTAAAAGATTTAATGATTGGTTCAGAAGGAACCTTAGGAATAGTAACAAAGGCAATTTTAAGATTATTACCACTTCCTAAAAAATCATTAAGCCTACTTATACCTTTCCCAAGTCTTGAATTAGCAATAGATACTGTACCTAAAATAATTAAATCTAAGTCAATACCAACAGCAATTGAATTCATGCAAAGAGAAGCAATATTGGCAGCAGAGGAATTCCTAGGAAAGAGTTTCCCTGATAAATCTTCAGATGCATATCTTTTATTAACTTTTGATGGAAATTCAATAGAGGAAATAGAAAAAGATTATGAAAGTGTTGCAAGCATTTGCTTGGAATCTGGAGCGTTGGACGTATTAATCTCAGATACAGAAGAAAGACAGGAATCAATATGGTCAGCTAGAGGATGTTTCCTTGAAGCTATTAAAGCATTAACTACTGAAATGGATGAAGTTGATGTTGTTGTACCAAGAAATCAAATTGGAAAGTTTGTAACTTTTACTCATGAACTAGAACGCAAGGCTAATATAAGAATAAAAAGTTTTGGTCATGCTGGAGATGGAAATCTACATGTATATATATTAAGAGATAAATTAGATGAAAAAGAGTGGAATACAAAGTTAAGTGAAATTATGCAAATAATGTATGATAAAGCTAAAGAATTAGACGGACAAGTTTCAGGAGAACATGGTATAGGATTTGCAAAGAAGGGATATTTAAAGCAATCACTTCCAAGTGGATGTATTGATATAATGCAAAAAATAAAGCTAGCTTTCGATCCTAAGAATATATTAAATCCAGGAAAAGTTTGTGAATAAAATTTAATTTATAAATAAAGTACTCTGATACAATATAGGGTCAGAGTATTTTGCTTTAGTAAGGCATAATCAAAAAAATAACAAGTCAATATGCTAGTCTATTTCGTGTCATACTTCGTCAGCATGTTCACCTATAGCTCGCTATGAGGTAAACATACTTCCTCGTCTGACTCAAAATATACATCGCATTTTGGACTTGTTATTTTCTTTCATATTCCTGATTAAATTATAATCTAAATAAAGATATTTAATAAATAATATTACTTCAGGTAAAATAGAAAGTATTAGTAAGTTGTTGACTTAGATTTAATTTATATATAAAATCAAATTTGTACATAGTAGATCAAATTAAATTATTTATAGAGGAGATAAGATTACTTGAAGGAAAAGAATGATTATAATAAACAATTAAATGATGGAAAAATAAAAGGAAATGCAGATAACTGTATTGATATAAGAAAGTGCAATGAAGAAGAAATAGAGAATAATAAATGTAAGAACTGCGGAGAAGAAGCAAGTTATTTCAGTGATGAAAATAATGACTGGTTATGTGAGAAGTGCAGAGATATAGAAGAAAATCTAGATAAACTTGCAAATAAAATGGAGAAAAAGTTAAGTAAAAGAGTATATTCTTTTGATCTAAATGAATTAATAAATTGTTTATCTAAAGATGAGATATATAATATAGCAAGAAATCTTGGTGTAAATAAGATATCGGGTTTAAATAAAGAAAAGTTAATTGAAAGATTACTTGAAGAATATAAGGGCTTAGTTGAAAAAAGACTTCTAGTGTTTGAAGAAGAAAGATATAAAATTTTAAGAAGTTATGTGGATAGTAAAGGCGTAAAACTTTTTGATGATATTGATGAAGACGAAGCAGATAAGAGTGTATATTTTATACAACAAGGAATGCTTTTCCCAACTGTAAAAGATGATGTATCAGTGTTTTTAATGCCTGAAATAGTACAAGAACTAATTAGAGAAAGAAATGATATTGAATATAGGCGTGTAATAAAAGCCAATAGTGAAACTTTAAATATCATTAGAGGAATGAATAAAGTATATGGTATTTTAAGATTAAAAGATGCTAAAGAAATAATAGAAAGATATTCGAATATAGAAAACTGTGAAGTAGAGGAGTTAATTAGAGAAGCTGGGTATTATTATAATGAATATAGAGAAGAAGGAATATTTATTGTAAATAATGAAATAGAAGATTTCGAAGAATTATTAAAGGATATAGATAAAGAAAAAGATTTGAGTTATGCTATAATTCCCAAAGAAGAATTATTAAATATGTTAGAAGAAAATTGGGTTTATAATAGCAAAGCTGGAAAAGTTTTTTATAAAGAATTTACTGATATGTTTAGTGTAGATAAGGATATGCTAATAGCTATGATGGAAGACTTGATTTTTGATGTTCAAGAAAATGAACCAAAAGATTCAGTAGATAAAATGGTAGAATTAATTAATATAGAAAATGAAGATGCTAAATATGTTGCATGTAGTATGATGAATAAGTTTGTTAAGAAAATAAGGTTATGGAGATATAAGGGATTAACAACTAATGATATAAAATCAAATTCAGCTAGGTTAAAAGAAAATAAGTCTGTTGGAAGAAATGACCCTTGTCCATGTGATAGCGGAAAGAAATACAAAAAGTGTTGTGGAAAAATGAATACAATATTGTCAATTGTTAATTGAAGTATAAAAATGAGAATGTTATAATTGCAATAAAAAATAACAAAGAGGATATATTATAAAAAATGATGGATATAAATAAATTGAACTTAATAAATAATTTAGATTTTAAATTATATTATTGTGGTACAGAGAAATGTAGTCCTAATCATTATTGGGGGCCTGCAATTAAGGAACATTTTAAAATACATTATATACACAAAGGCAAAGGTATTTTTAGGTTGGGAAATGAAACTTATCATTTAAAAGAGGGGCAAGGATTTCTTATATGTCCGAATGTTATTTCATATTATAAGGCAGATGATAAGGACCCTTGGACCTATTCTTGGTGCGCATTTGATGGGATTAATGCAGAAGCATACTTAAAACGAGCTAATTTAACAATTAATAATCCTATTCTTGAATACAATAAAGATGATAAGGTAAGTAAATGTTTCGATGAAATGATGCAAGCTACCAATGGAGAAAAGAGCAGTGATTTAAGATTACAGAGTTTATTATATCTTTTTTTAGCTACTATAATTGACGAAGCAGTTTTAGATCCAGATTATAAAGAATTCAAAACAAATAAAAATATGTATATAAATAAAGCAATTGATTTTATACAAGTTAATTATTCAAGTAAAATAAGAGTTTCTGAATTAGCAAAGTTTATAAGTTTGGATAGAAAATATATTTCAAAATTATTTAAAGAGATAGTTGGAGTTACCATTCAAGATTATTTAATAAGTTTTAGAATGAATAAGGCTAAAGAGATGATGAAAGACATGCAGTTATCAATAGGAGACATATCACGTTCTGTAGGTTATGACAATCCATTAATATTTTCAAAAACATTTAAAAAAGTTAATGGACTATCACCAAGTAAATATAGGGATTCTATTAAATAGTTTGTGCCTCACATATTTAGAAAAGAATCGAAGAAGTGTTTTTTATTTTACATAAAATTTTTACTCTATATAAGACAGTGTAATTCTACTTTAATAGGCATGCCTCCCATAAGTTGTTATATGATTTTAAACTTTTATGTTTATATTATACTTGTCAATTTTAGGCATTAACAATACTTATACACTTAGTATTGCTAGTATATTATTATGATTTAGAGACATAAGGTAATATATATATGACATTATGATATTTATTCTATGTTATAACAATGCTATCCTTAAGAAAATAAAGAAACGCAGGATAAGTTTAAAATGGAATATATAGAAAGATAACAAAGACATATATAATATAAGTTATTAGGAGGAATTAGAAAATGATATACAATAGATGTGGAAACAGTGGACTTAAATTACCCGCTATATCTTTAGGATTATGGCATAATTTTGGAGCGGGAGACATTTTTTCAAATAGTGAAGCAATTTTAAAAAGAGCCTTTGAACTTGGAATAACACATTTTGATTTAGCGAATAATTATGGTAGACCAGCTGATGGTTCTGCAGAAGAAACATTTGGTAGAATATTAAAGAAAAATTATACTTCATATGACAGAGATAAAATGGTTATATCAACAAAAGCCGGTTATGATATGTGGGAAGGACCTTATGGTGATGGTGGTTCTAAAAAATATTTAGTTGCAAGTCTAGATCAAAGTTTAAGACGTATGGGGCTTGATTATGTAGATATATTTTATCATCATAGATATGATCCAGAAACACCGCTAGAAGAAACAATGGCTACTTTAGATTTGATGGTTAGACAAGGTAAAGCTTTATATGTGGGAATATCAAATTATGGACCAGAAGAAACTAAGAGAGCGTCTGAGATTTTAAAGAAACTTGGAACACCTTGCTTAATAAATCAACTTAGATATTCAATGTTTGAAAGAGGCATTGAAGGTAAACAATTTGAAGTCCATAAAGAAGAAGGTATTGGAACTATAGTTTTTAGACCACTTGCACAAGGACTACTTACTGATAAATATATTAATGGAATTCCAAAGGATTCAAGAATAGCAAAGAATAGTTTATACTTACATGAAAGTGATGTAACAGAAGAGAAAATTAATAAGATTATTAAATTAAATGAAATGGCAAAAGAAAGAGGTCAAACTCTTGCACAAATGGCACTAGCTTGGAATTTAAGAGGAGATGTAACTTCAGTATTAATTGGAGCAAGCAGATCATCACAAATTGACGATAATGTTAAAGCTTTAGATAAATTAGAATTTTCTAAAGAAGAATTAGATAGAATAGATGAAGTTTTAAAATAATAGAAAGTTTTCAGTCTAGAGTAAGGGGAACTCGACTTACATGGGGTTGCTGAGTAAATTCGAGAACTAAGATGTAAAATTTAAAATCTAACTTAAAGTGAAATAGAAATGATGATTGAGTATAGGGTATTAATATTTTCAATTATTGTTTCTATTTTTTATTGTACAAATAACATTAAATTACAGCATATAGTATGAGATTTCTAGAATATAAAATGAGGGGGTTGGAGATTCAAGAAAAAGATTTTTTAATAAATAATAGAGAATAACGATTTATTGACTTAAATGTAATGTATATGTAAAATGTAACAAGGCATAGCATTGTAACGGAATTTAACTAATTGACTTAATGTAATATATTTATAAAATCAGTGTTAGGCGACTGGCATGTTGCTTGTTGAAAAATATGCCTTGTGTCATATAGAAAAAGTATATATCTAATTTTAGAAATTATATAGGCAAAGAGGAGGAACTGTTACTTGAAAGCAAAATGTTACTATTGCAATAAAGAATTAACTGAAAGAACTATTAAAAGACATATGAAAAATTGCAGTGAAATGAAAAAGAGCATATACGAAAAAAGAATTGATGATAAAGAACAAAGAAATCAATTTATTATAGCTATTAAACCTAAATATGCTGGAAATGAATACTGTATATATTTATCAATGGATGGAACATTAGGATTAGTACATATAGATCAATTTATAAGAGACATTTGGGTAGAATGTTGTGGGCATTTAAGTGGTTTTAAAATCAGAAATAAGTTTTATCAAGATAATCAAATGAATACTCAGTTAAATGATATTTTAAATATTGATGAAAAGTTTGAATACGAATATGATTTTGGAAGCACAACATGTTTAGTTTTAGATGTAGTAAATATAATAGAGGTGCCTAGTAGTTTTTCGCAAATAGAAATAATAGCAAGAAATCATGAGATTAAGCATGTGTGTAAAATTTGTGGAGCAGAAGCTAAATATTTTAACTATGAAAAGGATGAATGGGGATGTGAGAATTGCATTGATGGAGATAATGACATTATAATGGAATTTGATTATTGTAATTCACCTAGAGATGGTGTTTGTGGATATGAAGGACATAAAGAATCAGAAAATATATATTTACCAGATAATTATAACAAATATAAGATTTCTGAAAAGAAAATAAAAAAACAAGATGACTATGAAAATATGCTTACTTATAAAGATGATTTCTTTAATGATTTACCAAACATGGAAGATGGACTTGATGATTTAATTAGTAAAAGTAGAAAGATAATAAATAATATATTTATTAAAGGTATCTACTCTTTTGATATAAAGGAATTAATAAGTGGGTTATCTAAAGATAATATATATGATATAGCTAAATATCTTGGTATGAATAAAATATCAAGTTTAAATAAAAGTAAATTAATAGAAAAGTTTATTAATGAATATGAGTTATTAATTGAAGAAAGAATGTCTTTATTTGATGAAGAAAGATATAAATTTTTAAAGAGTTATTCTGATAATGGTGGAGTAAAAGCATTTGAAGAAATAAAAGAATGTGATTTGGAGAAAATAGGATATTTTTTACAAAGTGGTATGCTTTTTTCAGCAAGTAAGAATAATCAATTATTAGTATTGATGCCAGATGTTGTTCAAAAGTTAGTTAAAGAAAAAAATAATATACAATATAGAAATATGATAAAAGTCAATAGCGAGACAGTAAATCTGTATAGAGGTATGAATAAGGCTTATGGAATTCTCGAATTGAAGGATATAAAAGAAATATTTAAAAGATATTCACCTTATAAAGAAAGCACACAGAGCATACAGAACAACTCACTTTATGAATCTCAGAAACATAGAATAGAAGATGTAATAATAAATGCAGAAGATTATTATAGAGAATATGAGATTAAAGGCACATTTTTTATAAATTGTTATATAGATAATTGGGTAGATTTATTAAAAGAAATAGAACAACAAATAAATGTTGATTATACTATGATATCAAAAGAAGATTTATTGACTATGTCAGATGAAAATTATATGTATGAATCTAATTTTGGGAGCACCTTTATAAAAGAATTTCTTAGCATGTTTAATATGGATGAAGAAATTTTAGAAGGATTGATGGAATCTTTATATTTAGAAATTCAAGAAAATGAGTTAGATGATGTTGTAACTGAAATATTAGAACAATTAGAAGATGATAATAAAGAAATTAAAGATTTTATGTGTAACAGTGTTGGAAAGTTTCTGAGAAATATTAGATTATGGAAATTTAAAGGTGCTAATATTAATGAAAAAGAACCTAATATAATAAAGAACGGAAAACAAAATCCTGTAAAACGAAATGAGCTTTGTTCATGTGGGAGTGGAAAAAAATATAAAAATTGTTGTGCTAAGGATGGCAATGTAATAAAGTTGTTTTAATCAGATGAAAGAAAGTAACAGACTTGATATACAAATATATTAGTCTGTTATTTTTATATCATTTAATATAGAGAATATCTAAAATAATTAATTACATCTGATGTTCTTTCTAGCAACGTACTCACAAATGCACAGATTTCAACATATAATGAACTAATATCATTACATGGAGTTGAAAATGCGTGATATACGGGCTAATTTTAGCTGGAGGTAAGGGCAGTAGGCTATATCCTCTATCAAGAGCTGGGGAGCCAAAACAATTTTTAAAGCTTATTAACGATAAAAGCTTTTTAGTTAACACTGTTGATCGGGTAATCCCAATAATAGATAGAGATAATATTTATGTTGTGACTAATATGGACTACAAAGAAAAAGTTAAAAATGAACTTATAGGAATAAAAGATGAGAATATTTTTGTAGAACCTGCCAATAAGGAAACTGCTACCTGTATAGGTTTATCTGCGGTAAAGCTATTGAAACAAGATGCTAATGCAGTTATGGTTGTATTACCATCAGATCACTATATTCAAGGTGAGAAGAATTATATAGATACGCTATCACAAGCAATTGAGATGGCAAATAAGAGAAGATGTATTGTTACACTAGGAATCGAACCCAATAGACCAGAAACAGGATATGGTTATATAGAAATGGGGGAGCGGACTACTGGGAATATACCAACTTATAAAATAGCAAGATTCACTGAAAAACCCAATTTAGAGGTCGCCAAAGATTTTATATTAAAGGGAACTTATTTATGGAATTCTGGAATGTTTATATTTAGAGCGGATGTTATTTTAAGAGAAATAGAAAAGTATCTACCTAAATTGCATAAACCATTGATGGAAATATATAAGAGCTTGGGTGAAGAGAATGAGGAAGAGATTATAAAAGAACAATATGAATTTATAGATGGAATATCCATAGACTTTGGAGTTATGCAAAAAACGAGAAAAGCATATGTTATAAAATGCGATTTTAGCTGGGATGATATGGGAAGTTTTGGAGCTTTAAGCAGGTTGCTTAGCACTTATAGAAATAATAATATATCTTCCAATGTTTATGTTGATGAATGTGAAAATTGCTCCATATTTGGAGGCAAAAATTTAATAATTGGATTTGGAATAAAGGATTTAGTGGTAGTAGATGCTGGGGATGTCATACTTGTAATGGATAAAAATAAGGATCAAGAAATAAAACATTTATTAAACAAACTTAATGAACAGAGTAAGTTTAATAAATTTTTATAGAAAACATTAAAAAATATATGTTTTTGACTAATAGGTTGGCTTAGTTATACTCAAATATCTGTTTTTGCTAATTTAGTTTGATTAATTATGAAGTTTGATATTACTGGATATTTATGCATCAAATATTTGTCCCAATTATTTGATAATGTATTGTAAATTTATACTGTGAGTATTATCATAAGAGTATAAAATAAATTTTAATTATATTAAAAAAATTACTATATATTAAACTTAAAAAGTTTTTAAAAGTAAAATAATTAAAATATAGAGGATGTGATTAGACTTTGATGATTAATACTCACAAAGCTATGGGTGAAAATATTATAAAATATGCTAATACAAAGAGCATTTATTTAATTAATGATAAAAGATTTATATGGGGGAACGTGAAACCTGATTGCGTACCTAAATATAAATTCATGAAGCATTATTTTAATGAAAGCATAGATATGGTGGTTGAAAAAATTATATATTTATCTTCATTAAAATTAGAAGATATATACTATAATGTGACCATTGGAAAATTTAGTGAAGAGCTTGGAGTAGTATGCCATTTTCTGTGCGATTTTTTTTGTGCTCCTCATTACTATAGATGGGAATTTAAAAGTACTAGTGCAGTAAAACAGCATATGATGTATGAAAGCAAATTAGCTAAACTAACTAAAGAGTTTAAGTTAACAGGAATTATAAATACAGATATAGAACCAAGTAATATAAAATCCTTTATAATACAATTACAAAAACAATATGATGGGATATTAGATTATAATAATGATTTGACATTTTCATATTATGTTTGTGATAGCGTGTTGAATATGATTTTAAATAATGTATTTTTAAATGATTATAAAGTAAGTAAAGCAATTTAATTACTTATCATATATACTAAATATCTTAAAATAAATTTTGATTATTTTGAGATATTTTTTTCACTATTTTTAATGAAATAGTGAAAAATTATTGCATAAATATAATAAAAAGAATATAATACAACAAAACATATGGACACGTGCACATATATTCGACAAAATTTGTGAAATTTAGAATGCACGGAAAATTTATATATTACTCATTAGATGATAAAGATATAAAAATTATATTTAATAACGGCTTTGAATATAGTACTGAAATATTATTTTAAATTTGAATTTTATAAATATTTTAATGAAATACTTTAATTAAGATTCACATAATAATATATAAATGTGGTAGAATTATAAAGCATAGCGATTATAGAACGGTTAGAAGTTTCAAAATTATTTATAATTATATATAGATTGTTAAAAAATAGACTAATTATTATTAGATTGGCTAATCATATAATTGAATAAGCCACTTTAAAATAAATAGTTAAAAATATTAAATTATTGAGGTAGGAGAAAATAGATATGGAAAAGAATAAGAATATATCCATGGCAGTTATAAAAAGATTGCCTAAATATTATAGATATCTTGAGGAACTTATGAAAAATGATGTGGATAGAATTTCATCAAAGGAATTAGGTGAAAAAATAGGTTTTACGGCATCTCAAATCCGCCAAGATTTAAATTGTTTTGGAGATTTCGGACAACAAGGATATGGATATAACGTAAAAGAGTTATATAATCAAATTAGCTCTATATTAGGATTGGATAGAGGTTATGAAGCAGCGCTAGTTGGAGCAGGTAATATAGGCCAAGCAGTTTCAAATTATTCAAGATTTGAAAATTTAGGGTTTAAAATAACAGCTATATTTGATGCAAATCCCAAACTAATAGGAATGAGGATTAGGGATGTAGAAATTATGGATATAGATGAAATGACAACTGTTTTAAATGAACATAAAATTGATATAGGAATAATATGTGTTCCAAGAAAAAATGCACAAACTGTTGCTGACGAGTTAATAAAGGGTGGCGTGAGAGCAATTTGGAATTTTGCACCTGTAGATTTAGTAGTACCGGATTATGTAAAAGTAGAAAATGTGCATTTAAGTGAGAGTTTGCTAACTTTGATTTATTTATTAAATGAAAGTGATAGTTAAAAATTTAATTACTATATTTTAGTCATATAAGAAATAACGAATTGGTCTGCTAGATATCATACCCAATAAACTAGCAGATCCATTCGTTATTTTTTATAATAATTAAAATAGAGTAAAAAAAATATACTAAAACAGAATATTTTATTGCAAATAAATTAAGTACGTATTATAATTTTAATTAGGGTTTTAGAGCCTCAATGTTTTTTTTAGATTCATTTGTTATAATATTAACAAATGAATTTAAAAAATATTGAAAATAGTGAGAAAATTAAAAAAATAAATAAGCAAGTTTGAAGGAGGACCTTAACATGGAATTAAAAAATGTGATTCTCGAAAAGGAAGGACATTTAGCTATTGTTACAATCAATAGACCAAAAGCACTAAATGCGTTAAATTCAGAAACATTAAAAGATTTAGATACTGTTTTAGATGATTTAGAAAAAGACAGCAATGTGTATGCAGTTATATTAACTGGTGCAGGAGAAAAATCTTTTGTTGCTGGAGCAGATATTGCAGAAATGAAAGATCTTAACGAAGAACAAGGTAAAGAATTTGGAATCTTAGGAAATAATGTTTTCAGAAGACTAGAAAAATTGGATAAGCCGGTTATCGCAGCTATCTCAGGATTTGCTCTTGGTGGTGGATGTGAACTTGCTATGTCATGTGACATAAGAATAGCTTCAGAAAAAGCTAAATTTGGCCAACCAGAAGCAGGTCTTGGAATAACTCCAGGATTTGGTGGAACTCAAAGATTAGCTAGAATTGTAGGACCTGGAAAAGCTAAAGAATTAATATATACTTGTGATATTATTAAGGCTGATGAAGCTTATAGAATAGGTTTAGTAAATAAAATAGTTGCATTAGAAAGTTTAATTGATGAAGCAAAAGCAATGGCTAATAAAATTGCAGCTAATGCTCCAAAGGCAGTTAAGTATTGTAAAGATGCTATTGATAGAGGAATGCAAGTAGATATAGATACAGCAATACTAATAGAAGCAGAAGACTTTGGTAAATGCTTTGCAACAGAAGATCAAACAGAAGGAATGACTGCATTCTTAGAAAGAAGAGCAGAAAAGAATTTTCAAAATAAATAAATAAATAAATAAATATATATGTTGAAATTAAATTTCTACATTCAAATACTTTTTATGTAAATGTGTTTTTAGGACTCTTGTTGTAGAATTATTAATTCAACATATATAAATATATAAATATATAAATATATAAATAAAATTTATAAATTAAGTTAAAAATCTATTAGAGGTATATATAGGTTGTTATAAAATAGGTTTAATTAACAAGGAGGGTAATTTAATGAATTTCCAATTAACTAGAGAACAACAATTAGTACAACAAATGATTAGAGAATTCGCAGTAAATGAAGTTAAACCAATAGCTGCTGAAATTGATGAAACAGAAAGATTCCCTATGGAAAACGTTGAAAAAATGGCTAAATTAGGAGTAATGGGTATACCATTTGCTAAAGAATTTGGTGGAGCAGGCGGAGATGTTCTTTCATACATAATAGCTGTAGAAGAATTATCAAAAGTTTGTGGGACTACAGGAGTTATACTTTCAGCTCATACATCATTATGCGCATCAGTAATCAATGAAAATGGTACTCCAGCTCAAAGAGCACAATATTTACCTGATCTTTGTACTGGTAAAAAACTTGGTGCTTTCGGTTTAACTGAACCAGGTGCTGGTACAGATGCTGCAGGACAACAAACAACAGCTGTATTAGATGGAGATAACTATATCTTAAATGGTTCAAAAATCTTTATAACAAATGGTGGAGTTGCTGAAACTTTCATAATATTTGCTATGACAGATAAGAGCATAGGAACTAAAGGTATTTCTGCATTTATCGTAGAAAAATCATTCCCAGGATTCTCAGTAGGAAAACATGAAAACAAGATGGGTATTAGAGCATCTTCAACTACTGAATTAGTTATGGAAAATTGTATAGTGCCAAAAGAAAACTTACTTAGTAAAGAAGGTAAGGGATTTGGTATAGCAATGAAGACTCTTGATGGAGGAAGAATTGGTATAGCTGCTCAAGCTTTAGGTATTGCAGAAGGAGCTTTTGAAGAAGCTGTTAACTACATGAAAGAAAGAAAACAATTTGGAAAGCCACTTTCAGCATTCCAAGGATTACAATGGTATATTGCTGAAATGGATGTTAAAATACAAGCGGCTCAACATTTAGTATATAAAGCTGCATGTAAGAAGCAAGCTGGTGAGCCATACTCACTTGATGCTGCAAGAGCTAAATTATTTGCTGCAGATGTTGCAATGGAAGTTACAACTAAGGCAGTTCAAATCTTTGGTGGATATGGTTACACTAAGGAATATCCAGTAGAAAGAATGATGAGAGATGCTAAGATAACAGAAATCTATGAAGGAACTTCAGAAGTTCAAAAGATGGTTATCGCAGGAAGCATTTTAAGATAGGAGGAATTTTATAATGAATATAGTAGTTTGTGTAAAACAAGTACCAGATACTGCAGCAGTAAAGATTGATCCTAAAACTGGTACGTTAATAAGAGATGGTGTTCCATCAATAATGAATCCAGAGGACAAACATGCATTAGAAGGTGCACTACAATTAAAAGAAACTAATGGAGCTAAGGTAACAGTTATAAGCATGGGACTTCCAATGGCTAAGGCTGTACTTAGAGAAGCATTATGCATGGGAGCTGATGAAGCTATCCTATTAACAGATAGATGCCTTGGAGGAGCTGATACTTTAGCTACTTCAAAGGCACTTGCAGGAGTTATTAAAAAGTTAGATTTTGATATAGTACTTGCTGGAAGACAAGCGATTGATGGAGATACTGCACAAGTTGGTCCAGAAATAGCTGAACATTTAAATATTCCTCAAGTAACTTATGTTGAAGACATTAAAATTGAAGGAAATGGATTAATAGTAAGAAGAGCATTAGAAGATGGATACCAAGTAGTAGAGGTTAAAACTCCATGTCTATTAACTGCAATTGAAGAATTAAATGAAGCTAGATATATGAATATAGCTGATATATTCTCAACTTCTGACGATGAAATAAAAGTTATGACAGCAGATGATATAGATGTAGACAAGGAAGAACTAGGACTTAAAGGTTCACCTACAAAGGTTAAGAAGTCAATGACTAAGGAAGTTAAGGGTGCAGGAGAAATCGTTAGAGAATCACCTAAAAATGCAGCATATTATGTTGTAGGAAAATTAAAAGAAAAACACTACATCTAAGATAATAGGAGGGTAATTTATTATGAATATAGCAGATTACAAAGGCGTTTGGGTCTTTGCTGAACAAAGAGAAGGCGAATTACAAAAAGTATCTTTAGAACTACTTGGTGAAGGTAGAAGAATTGCTGATGAATTAGGAGTAAAGTTAACTGCTTTATTACTAGGAAATAACATAGAAGCATTAGCAAAAACATTAGCAGAACATGGAGCTGATGAAGTTTTAGTTGCTGATGACAAAAACTTAGAACATTTTACAACTGGAGCTTATACTAAAGTTATTTGCGATTTAGCAAGTGAAAGAAAGCCAGGAATATTATTCGTAGGAGCTACTTTCATAGGAAGAGATTTAGGCCCAAGAATAGCAGCTAGATTATCAACTGGATTAACTGCTGACTGTACATCAATTGATGTAGAAGTTGAAAATGGTGCACTTTTAGCTACAAGACCAGCATTTGGTGGAAACTTAATGGCTACAATTGCATGCCCAGATCATAGACCACAAATGGCTACAGTAAGACCAGGAGTATTTGCAAAGATTAATACTGATGGCGCAAACTGTAAAATAGAAAAGGTTGAAGTTAAATTAGCAGAAAGCGATATAATGACTAAGGTCTTAGAAATTGTTAAAGCTAAGAAGGATATTATAGATATAGCTGAAGCAGACTTTATAGTATCAGGTGGTAGAGGAGTTGGAAGTAAAGAAAACTTTGAACTACTTGAAGAATTAGCTGAAGCTTTAGAAGGATCTGTAGCTGGATCAAGAGCAGCAGTTGAAAATGGATGGATTGACGGAGCATATCAAGTTGGTCAAACTGGTAAAACTGTTAGACCTCAAATTTATATAGCTTGTGGTATTTCAGGAGCTATCCAACACGTTGCTGGTATGCAAGATTCAGACTTAATCATTGCAGTTAATAAAGATGACACAGCTCCAATAATGAAGGTTGCAGATTATGCAATAGTTGGAGATCTTACTAAGGTAGTACCAGAATTAATCGCTCAAGTTAAAGACATAAAGAACGCTGAATAATTTGATTTAATTAGGTTAATTGCTATATTATAATTATAAAAAATTAATAATATAACAACCAAAATAGTTAATCAATGATGTACATAAATATTTAAAAAAATAATAAATATTTATATTATCCTTAGTTAAAATAAAGGTATTTTAACTAAGGATATCTATGATAAAAATTTGAGGAGGAATAATTATGAAAAAGATTTTTGTACTTGGAGCAGGAACAATGGGTGCTGGTATTGTTCAAGCATTCGCTCAAAAAGGTTGCGAAGTAATCGTAAGAGACATAAAAGATGAATTTGTTGACAGAGGAATAGCTGGAATAACTAAAGGCTTAGAAAAGCAAGTTGCTAAAGGAAAAATGACTGAAGAAGTTAAAGTAGAAATACTTTCAAGAATTTCAGGAACAACTGATATGAATTTAGCTGCTGATTGTGATTTAGTAGTTGAAGCTGCTATTGAAAACATGAAAATTAAAAAAGAAATCTTTGCTGAGTTAGATGGAATTTGTAAGCCAGAAGCAATTTTAGCTTCAAATACTTCATCTTTATCAATTACTGAAGTTGCTTCAGCTACAAAGAGAGCAGATAAGGTTATAGGAATGCATTTCTTTAATCCAGCTCCAGTAATGAAATTAGTTGAAATTATTAGAGGAATAGCTACTTCTCAAGAAACTTTTGATGCTGTTAAGGAATTATCAGTTGAAATTGGAAAGGAACCAGTAGAAGTTGCAGAAGCTCCAGGATTTGTTGTAAATAGAATATTAATACCAATGATTAACGAAGCTTCATTCATATTACAAGAAGGAATTGCTTCAGTAGAAGATATAGATACAGCTATGAAATATGGTGCTAATCACCCAATGGGACCTTTAGCATTAGGAGATCTTATAGGATTAGACGTTTGTTTAGCTATCATGGATGTTTTATTTAGTGAAACAGGAGATAGCAAGTACAGAGCTAGTAGCATATTAAGAAAATATGTTAGAGCTGGATGGCTTGGAAGAAAATCAGGAAAAGGATTCTACGACTATTCTAAATAATAAAATAGAGCTAATAGCATAGAAAAATAGAATGTATATCTGATGTAGAGGATATACATTCTATTTTTTTTATCTTTTTTTACAATAGCCAATCCTTATCTATCGATGAGAGTATAAAATCAATATCAATTGTAAATTTGAAAAGGGTAGTGCAACTGCTTCGAATTCTAATGATTTATCATAACGCTTTAAGATAATATTTATAAATAAGTTTTAAAATATTTAATGATTATAAACTAAATGATATAATATATTAAAAGATAATTATTTTTGATAAGTTATGTATTTAAATATTAAAAGAAACATTTAAAAGAATATATAAATGGAAAAAAGAGTACACTAATGAGGAAAATAGGTGCAGAAATTTTAGATAATATTATTCTTAAAGAAAAACATAAATAAGATGTATAAACAATTCACGTTAAATATAAAGGAGGCTCAATATATAATGGATTATAAAAATATAAAGTCTTGTGATAGCTATGTACTAATAGAAGAAGTTAAGAATTTTAAATTAAAACATATATTTGAATGCGGACAAATTTTTAGATTTCAGGAAATTTCAGAGGGTAATTTTATCGTTATTGCTTTTGGAAAGTTAATAGAACTTAAGGAAGAAAACAATAATATATTAATATATAATTCAACTGAAGAAGAAGTCAAAAATATATGGCTAAAATATTTTGATTTAGATAGAGATTATTCCAAAATAAAGGAAGAACTATCTAAAGATAATCTTCTTAGAGAAAGCATTGAGTTTGGATATGGAGTACGGGTTCTGAATCAAGACCCTTTTGAAATGTTATTGAGTTTTATTATTTCAGCAAGAAATAATATTCCATCAATAAAAAAGACTGTAAATAAAATATCAACTATGTGGGGTCAAAAGATTGATTATAAGGGTAATGTTTATTATGCTTTTCCAAGTATTTATGAAATAAAGAATGCTACATTAGAAGAAATACAAGAAACAGGAGCTTCTTTTAGAAGTAAGTATATAATAGATACAATTCAAAATGTATATAACTCTACCAAGGAAAGAGAAGATTTAAAGGAGAATGAAGATAATCCATTTTTGAAATACAATTTAGATTATATTAAAAGTTTAAACGATGATGAATGTCATGATGCTTTACAGGAGTTTAAAGGAGTTGGAGCTAAAGTTGCTGATTGTATAATGTTATTTTCTATGGAAAAAACATCAGCCTTTCCAGTAGATGTATGGGTTAAACGTGCTATGATTCATTTTTATGGAGCGGAAGAGTCCTCTTTAAATAAAATTAGGATTTTTGCAAGAAACAAATTCGGTAAGTTAGCTGGATTTGCACAACAATATTTCTTCTATTATGCAAGAGAAAACAAGATAAAAATTGAAGAATAAAGAGGATACAAATTAAGGTCAAAATTAGGAAAATTCAGAAAATTGGAACTATACAATACTTGATATATTTTTAACAATAGTATGTTATAATTATATCATGTAAAAAATAAGATAAAAATTATTCATGGGAGAGTGTGTATAATGTTTCAATTTGATAATCAGCTTTTAAAGTTAAAACATGAGGTTCTTACTAGAGTCGCAGTATTAGCAAAGGAAAGTAATATCAGTAAAGAAGAAATAGAGAAGATTCCTTATGCTATGATTACAGGAGAAATTGCAACGTATAGAGATACTGTTGAACACGAAAGAGATGTAGTCTTAGAAAGAGCAAAACTTGCGGCAGGATGTATGCCAAATGGTAAAAATGCACAAGAGCTAGTTGATATAGATGAAGAAAAACAAATATTATATGTTATAAAAACGGCATGTGATAGATGCTCAACAAAGAAATTTCAAGTTACTGATGCTTGTAGAAATTGTATAGCTCATAAGTGTGAAAGTTCATGTAATTTTGGAGCAATTACATATGTTGATGGAAGAGCGTATATTGACCCAGACAAATGTAAAGAATGTGGAATGTGTAATAAAGCATGTCCTTATAATGCTATAGCAGAAGATATGAGACCTTGTAAAAAATCATGTCCAACAGGAGCATTAAGCTATAATCCAGAGGATCTTAGTGCTGAGATTACAGAAAGTAAGTGTGTAAATTGTGGTGCTTGTATGTCAGCATGTCCATTTGGAGCTATAGAAGACAAGAGTTCACTAGTTAAGGTTGTTAATAGATTAACAGAGAAAGAAAATATTTATGCTGTAGTTGCACCAGCAATAACTGGAGAATTTGGGCCAAAAATAACTTATGGACAAGTTAAGAATGCAATTAAAGCATTAGGATTTACAGATATGGTAGAAGCGGCTTGTGGAGCAGATGCAGTGACTGTACATGAAAGTAATGAATTTGTGGAAAGAATGGAAAAGGGCGATAGCTATATGACGAATTCATGTTGTCCAGGCTTCTTAAGTTACATTGAAAAGATTATGCCAGATCAAGTTGAAAGAATTTCAGGAACTGTTTCACCAATGGTAGCTACAGGTAGATATATAAAATCTAAAGATAAGGATGCAAAAGTAGTATTCATAGGACCTTGTACTGCTAAGAAAAATGAAGTATTAATAGAATCTATAAAAGATTCTGTAGATTATGTATTAACTTTTGAGGAATTAGTAGCTTTATTTGATGCATTCGATGTTAATCCTGCAACTTGTGAAGATATAGTAGTTGATGATGCTTCAATCTTTGGTAGAAACTTTGCCTTAGGTGGAGGATTAACCGCTGCTATAGAAAACTATGTGCAAGAAAAGGGTGTTAATTTAGATTTCAAGCCAGTTAAAGTTTCAGGTGGAGCAGAAATTAAGAAAACTATGACTATGGCTAAAGTAGGTAAGTTAGGTGGAAACTTTATTGAAGGTATGATGTGTGAAGGTGGTTGTATTAATGGAGCTGCTAAGATTGCAGCAGTAATGAAGGCTAAAGCACCATTTACTAAAACAAATCAACAATCAACAATTAAGAGTGTATTATCTAATAAAACAATAGAAGAATACCATAATATAAACTTAGAAAGATAATATTTAAAGGATTAAGACTTCAATCAGTATAAAGTAATTCTTAGCTTCAAGTAGGGTTTTCTTAATAGGAATACAATTTTCTCAACCTGAAGATTAGAAGAACTTATCCAAGAGTTAGAATCAGTAGTACTCTCACTTTAGTAAGTTAAAGTATTACTGATTCTAGTTATTGTATAAGTTTACTTGATTGGAGTTTTTTTTGAATTGAAAAAAATAATTATATAGCTGAATAAAACGAAGAAAATTTAAGCAAATGGGATATATTTTAAGATAATAAGTAATATTCGCTGAAAAAAGGGATATAATATTAGAAGTAATGTTTGAATTATATGGTTATAAAGGATATTATAATTATATTAGCACTCGATGCTGATGAGTGCTAACAGAAATTTAAAACATAAAAAGAATGTATATATATTTTAAGGAGGGTTTTTCATGAATATTAAACCACTTGGTGAAAGAGTAGTAATTAAAAAATTAGAAGCAGAGGAAAAGACTAAAAGCGGGATAGTTTTAACTGGTACTGCAAAGGAAAGACCACAAGAAGCAGAAGTAGTTGCAGTAGGTCCTGGAGCTGTTGTAGATGGTAAAAGAATAGATATGGAAGTAAAGGTTGGAGATAAGGTTTTATACTCTAAATATGCTGGTACAGAAGTAAAAGTAGATGGAGAAGAATATACTATATTAAAACAAGAAGACATACTAGCAATAGTTGAATAAATAATTTGAAAATAATCAGAAATTAAAATAAGTTATTATAAGGAGTGTGTTATATAAATGGCTAAGATGTTAAAATTCGGAGAAGATGCAAGAAGATCTATGCAAATAGGTGTGGATAAATTAGCAGATACAGTTAAGGTAACTTTAGGACCTAAAGGTAGAAATGTAGTATTAGATAAAAAATTTGGAGCACCATTAATAACAAATGATGGAGTTTCAATTGCAAGAGAGATAGAATTAGAAGATCCATATGAAAATATGGGAGCTCAATTAGTTAAAGAAGTTGCAACAAAAACTAATGATGTAGCTGGAGATGGAACTACAACTGCAACACTACTTGCACAAGCTATAATTAGAGAAGGGCTGAAGAATGTAACAGCTGGAGCTAATCCAATTTTAATTAGAACAGGTATTAAAATAGCTGTAGACAAAGCTGTTGAAGAGATCCAAAAGATTTCTAAGCCAGTTGATGGTAAAGAAGATATAGCAAGAGTTGCTGCAATTTCTGCTTCTGATGAAGAAGTTGGTAAATTAATAGCAGATGCTATGGAGAAGGTTGGAAATGAAGGTGTTATTACTATAGAAGAGTCTAAATCAATGGGAACAGAATTAGATGTAGTTGAAGGAATGCAATTTGATAGAGGATATGTATCACCTTATATGGCTACAGATACTGAAAAAATGGAAGCCAATTTAGATAATCCGTATATATTAATAACAGATAAAAAGATTACAAGTATTCAAGAAATTTTACCAATCCTTGAACAAATAGTTCAATCGGGTAAGAAATTATTAATTATTGCTGAAGACATTGAAGGAGAAGCAATGGCTACATTAGTAGTTAACAAATTAAGAGGAACATTTACTTGTGTGGCTGTAAAAGCACCAGGTTTTGGAGATAGAAGAAAAGAAATGTTACAAGATATTGCTATATTAACTGGCGGAACTGTTATAGCTGAAGAATTAGGAAGAGACTTAAAAGAAGTTACAATTGATATGCTAGGTACAGCTGACAGTGTTAAGGTAAGCAAGGAAAATACTGTTATAGTTAATGGAAAAGGTGATTCTGCTTCGATAAAGGATAGAATTAACCAAATAAAAATTCAAGTTGAAGAAACAACTTCAGAATTTGATAAAGAAAAATTACAAGAAAGATTAGCTAAATTGGCTGGTGGAGTTGCAGTAATTAAAGTTGGTGCAGCAACTGAAACTGAACTTAAGGAAAAGAAACTTAGAATTGAAGATGCATTAGCTGCAACAAAAGCTGCCGTTGAAGAAGGAATAGTATCTGGTGGTGGAACTGCTTATATTAACGTAATTAATGAAGTTTCTAAGTTAACTTCAGATGTTGCTGATACACAAGTTGGTATTAACATAATTGTTAAAGCATTAGAAGAACCAGTAAGACAAATAGCAACTAATGCTGGAGTAGAAGGTTCAGTAATAGTTGAAAAAGTTAAAAATAGTGAACCTGGAATAGGATATGATGCATTACATGGAGAATATATAAACATGATAAAGGCTGGAATAGTAGATCCAACTAAGGTTACTAGATCAGCACTTCAAAATGCAGCATCAGTATCATCAACATTCTTAACAACAGAAGCTGCAGTTGTTGATATTCCATCAAAGGAACCAGCAATGCCAGGTGGCGCAGGAATGGGAATGGACGGAATGTACTAAGAAATATAATAACTATATAGTTATTAATATTTGCCTCAAGATAATTTGAAATTATCTTGAGGTTTTTTATGCGTTAATTCAAAAAAATAGTCAATTGATAGTATAGAAAATTTAAAAATAGACCATAATTCAGTAAAAACAGATAAAAGGGAGGAAATTATGAAGAAAATAATTTCGTGTAAATTGAAAATTAAACACAAGAAAAAGCCAGGATTTACTTTAATTGAATTAATAGCTGTAATGGCGATTATTGGGATTTTGGCAACGGCAATTTTACCTAATGTAAATGGGTATATAAATGAAGCTAAAAAGGTTAAAGTTGTGGATCAATGTAGAAAAGTTGTAATGGCAGCTGAATCATATAGATTAAAATATGATACGTTACAGGGCAATATAAATATATCAGAGATGAAAGCTAAAAATGGAGTTAATAAGTATTTAGATAAAGTTGATTTGAGCAAGTTACCATCTACTACTACATTAGAACAGTGCTCTAATATTGTGAATGGAGCAGAATTTAAAATTAATGCTAGTGATATTTTAGTACCTAATACGATATCTATCCCTAATTTAGCATCTTAAATTTCAACTGTACCTTAACTCTGGAACATCCTTTCGACATGCCCTTTAGCTGGGACTACACTGCAGGTTTTAATCTCAATTCCGAGTTGGTTACATGCATAACCGAATTGAGTGAATGTATCCTCTTCAATAGAAGGGGATTTTTTTTCTGTTTATACTCAAAAACAGTATATCTATTAGTAAAGGATATATATGGAAGTCCATAGCTTGTTAATATTTGATGAAGTATATTGTAATATCCATTTAATGCTTCTTGATAATCGAAATAAGCGCCTATAATAGTGCCGGTAGCATCCTCAATAGCAATAAGTGCATTATGTATTTTGGCAATTTCTTTCTTTGAGTTAGTTCCTTTTTGCAGCTCTCCTCTTATTTTCGTTTGATTCAACTAATTTTTTGAGTATTGTGTATTTTTTATTTTCATCCATTGTTATATCCACCTAATCTCTTGTATTTCAATGAGGTTATTCTACTATAAGTTATTATTCTGGTATATAATCAAATGTGGTCTATTAAGATATTATCATAAATGAATCGAAAAAAATGCAATTTTAAATTCAAATTTATTGACTTTAGATTATACATACATTATAATAGTTTTAATTCAAAACATAGTACATTTAAAAACTCGTATATACCTTGAATATGGCAAGGAGTATCTAGCGGAAGCCGTAAATTTCCGACTATGAGTGATATTGGTATAGGCTAAATATAGATTTTTATTAGCATATTAACATCACTTAGAAGTTAATGTGCTTTTTTTATACATGAAAATAGCCCAAAATATGAAATATAAAAGTCATAAATTATAAAAAATGAAATAAATAATTCAAATATAAGGGGGATTTATAATGGCAAAAATAATTAAAACTGCATATACTTTTGATGACGTATTACTGGTTCCTAATAAATCGGATATATTACCAAGGGAAGTAAGTACAAAAACACACTTAACTAAAACAATAAAGTTAAATATTCCTTTAATGAGCGCTGGAATGGATACAGTAACTGAATCAAAGATGGCGATTGCTATGGCAAGAGAAGGCGGAATAGGAATTATACATAAAAATATGACTATTGAGGAACAAGCAAAAGAAGTTGATAAAGTTAAGAGACAAGAAAATGGAGTTATTACAGATCCCATATTCTTATCACAAGATCATCTTATTCAAGATGCAGAAAATTTAATGGCACAATATAGAATATCAGGAGTTCCAATCACCACTGAAGATGGAATATTAATTGGAATAATAACCAATAGAGATATAATATTTGAAACAGACTTCCAAAAAAAGATTTCAGAAGTAATGACAAAAGAAAATTTAATTACTGCATCAGAAAGTACTACAGTAGAAGAAGCTAAGGAAATCTTAAAGAAACACAAAATTGAAAAATTACCTTTAGTTGATAAGGATGGATATTTAAAAGGCTTAATAACAATGAAAGATATTGAAAAAGTAAGAAAGTTCCCAAATGCAGCTAAAGATGATAAGGGTAGATTATTATGCGGAGCTGGTGTTGGGGTAACTGGTAATATGATGGAAAGAATTGATGCTTTAGTTAAGGCTCAAGTTGATGTAATAGTTCTTGATACAGCACATGGACATTCAAAAGGAGTTTTAGATGCTGTGACTAAAATTAAAAATGTATATCCAAATCTTCAAATTATAGCTGGGAATGTTGCTACTGCAGAAGCTGTAGAAGATTTAATAAAAGCTGGAGCAGATTGCGTTAAAGTTGGTATAGGACCAGGATCAATTTGTACTACTAGAATAGTTGCAGGAGTTGGTGTTCCACAATTAACAGCAGTTATGGATTGTGCTGAAATGGGAAGAAAATATGGAATTCCTGTAATTGCGGATGGTGGACTTAAATATTCAGGAGATATAGTTAAAGCATTAGCAGCTGGAGCTTCAACTGTAATGCTAGGATCATTATTTGCAGGCTGCGATGAAGCACCAGGAGAAATGGAAATATATCAAGGAAGAAGTTATAAGGTATATAGAGGAATGGGATCAATTGCTGCTATGGAATCTGGATCTAAAGATAGATACTTCCAAGAAGGTAATAAAAAATTAGTTCCAGAAGGCGTTGAAGGAAGAGTCGCTTATAAAGGATATGTTGCTGAGACTATATTCCAAATAATGGGTGGGATTAAATCAGGACTTGGATATTTAGGGTCAAAGAATTTTGATATCTTATATGAAACAGCTAACTTTGTAGTTCAAACAGCTTCAGGACAAAGAGAAAGTCATCCACATGATATTAATATTACAAAGGAAGCACCTAATTATAGTGTAGGACAATAGTTGTTAATTGTTGATTAACCTCAATAATTACTGTTTAAATAATGCACAATGTACAATTTTGATTTCTATGCGCGTAGTTTAAATATACCGTCTTTAGACCGTATAAGCTTTTAGCCTTTAACAAAGTACATAAATGTAAAAAATTCGTATTTTGTATTGATAAATTAAGGTATTTAGTTAATAATACAAATAGAATAATTTTTTAGGAGGAAAGCATGAAAAAAGAATTAATTTTAGTTATTGATTTCGGCGGACAATATAATCAATTAATTGCTAGAAGAGTTAGAGAATGCAATGTATATTGTGAAGTTCATCCGTATACTTTAAGTGCTGCTGAGATAAAAGAAATGAATCCAAAGGGAATCATATTTACAGGTGGGCCAAATAGTGTATATGGTGAAGATTCTCCTTTATGTGATAAAACATTATTTGAAGCTGGAATTCCTATACTTGGAATATGTTACGGTTCACAATTAATGGCACATATTCTTGGAGGAAAAGTTGCAACAGCTCCTGTAAGTGAGTATGGGAAGACAGAAGTTGGTGTTAATGTAGAATCGAAGATTTTTAAAGGTTTATCATCGTCTACAATATGTTGGATGAGTCATACAGATTACATAGAAAAAGCACCAGAAGGCTTTAAAATAGTAGCCAATACTCCAGTATGTCCAGTTGCAGGTATGGAATACGAAGAAAAGAATCTATATGCAGTTCAATTCCATCCAGAAGTAATGCATACACAAGAAGGGACAAAGATGCTTTCAAACTTTGTATATGATGTTTGTGGATGTTCTGGAGACTGGAAAATGGACTCATTTGTTGAAAAGACAATTGAAGAAATACGTGAAAAGGTTGGAAATGGTAAAGCTTTATGTGCATTATCGGGTGGAGTTGATTCATCGGTTGCAGCAGTATTACTTTCCAAAGCTATTGGAAATCAATTAACATGTGTATTCGTTGACCACGGCTTACTTCGTAAAAACGAAGGAGATGAAGTTGAAGAAATATTTGGACCTAATGGACAATATGATTTAAACTTTATTCGTGTAAATGCACAAGAAAGATTCTATGAAAAGTTAACTGGAATAGAAGAACCAGAACAAAAGAGAAAAATAATTGGTGAAGAGTTCATCAGAGTATTTGAAGAAGAAGCTAAAAAAATAGGATCAGTTGATTTCTTAGTACAAGGAACTATTTATCCAGATGTAATTGAAAGTGGTCTTGGTAAATCTGCAGTTATAAAATCACATCATAATGTTGGAGGACTTCCAGATTGTGTAGATTTTAAAGAAATAATAGAGCCATTAAGATTATTATTTAAAGATGAGGTACGTAGAGCAGGCTTAGAACTTGGCATCCCTGAAAAGTTAGTTTATAGACAACCGTTCCCAGGACCAGGTCTTGGAATACGTATAATAGGTGAGGTAACGGCTGAAAAAGTTAAAATCGTTCAAGATGCTGATTATATATATAGAGAAGAAATTGTAAAAGCAGGTATTGATAAAGAAATAGGTCAATATTTTGCAGGACTTACTAATATGCGCTCAGTAGGTGTAATGGGAGATGAAAGAACTTATGATTATGCAATAGCGCTTCGTGCAGTAACTACAAGTGATTTCATGACAGCTGAATCAGCAGATCTTCCATGGGAAGTACTTGGAAAAGTAACAACTAGAATTATAAATGAAGTTAAAGGGGTTAACCGTGTAATGTATGATTGTACAGGAAAACCACCAGCGACTATAGAATTTGAATAACGGATAAAAACCTCGGATGCCAGTTTTATGCTGGTATCCGAGGTATCTTTTTGCCTTCAGGCTCTACTTTAACTCTAAAAAATTTGGGATTAACATTTGCAAGGTGTCTTAACTGTTGTTTATGACATATTCAAAGCCAGCTGCTACTATTGAGACAGTAATATTTAGAACAACAATAATGTAACTATAACTTGTATAGAAGTTAAATTTAGTAAAGAAAGTTTAAGCAAGATTAATTATTAGTTATAGATATAAAATATATTCTGTATATTTTTATACGAGAAGAAAGGAAGCGAATGCTTAGTGATTTTGTGTATTTAATATACAATTTTTCACTAAAGATAAAATATGGAGATAAAAAAAATAAAGGGAAATACATTTTGTATTGATACTGGAATGTCATATATACCTTTTTATAAGATTAATGATGAAGAAATTATTATGTTGGACTCAGGGTGGGCAAAACAAGAGAGAGAAGGAATAGATAAGCTTCTAGAAATAAACAATTTTAAGGTAGTTGGTATAGCATGCAGTCATGCTCATATAGATCATATAGGAAATAATGCATATTTGAAGAAAAAATATAACTGCATTATTGCTATGTCAGCTTATGAAGCTCTTGTTTGCAGTTCAACAGTGAATCTTAAAGTTTATTACAGTAACCAAGCATTATCAGAGGTTACAGAACATTTCGGACATATGGTTTGTGAAACAGATATTATGATTTCGGATACCCAAGATAAGATATATGTAAGTGGCATTAAATTTAAAATTGTTCATACACCAGGACATAGTCCTGCACATATATGCATTATTACTCCAGATGATGTTGCATATTTAGGAGATGCTCTTATAAGTTATGAAGTAATGTCAGGTGCTAAAATGCCGTATGCTTATATACTTAGAGAAGATTTAAAAAGCAAAGAAAAACTTTATGATTTAAAATGCAGCAAATATGTAGTGGCACATAAAGGGATATATAATAATGATATTACAGAACTTATAACTGATAATATAAACTTTTATAAGAATAGAGCACAAAGAGTATATGATGTGATAGATAGTGCTATGACAATGGAAGAAATATTAAAAACAGTTATTAAAAATTTTAATATTCATGTAAATAGCAGATATAAATATACTGTAATAGAAAGAATGCTCAGGTCATATGTTGAATATTTAAATGAAATGGGAAGTATAGAGTTAAGTATAGATGATGGATTCCTTAAATATACAAGAAGTTCAGCTGAAATTTTTAATGAAACTTGTGCAAGTTTAACTGAATATTAAATTACAAGTTCTAGTTATTAGGGTAAAAAAGGTTGAGAATTTTATAAAATTGATGTCCGTTATTTCTGTGGTTTTCATTCATATGTGGAGTTGTATATTTTTAACTAGAATTAATAACAAATATAATAAATCAGCATAATATAATATTAAGATTTGTTAAAAGTTTTAAAATTTTTGTTGGAAAATATTTTTAATTGAATAAATTATAATCAATTAACAAGGAGAGAAGAATATGGGAAACAGAAATGATGAGAGAGAATGCAGAAATAATAATTCAGATGAACTTGAAAACAGGGATACAAGAAATTGTTCACGTGGTGAAAGAAATGAGTGTCATAATAGAAACCATGATCGTTTTGCTGATGTTTTAGCAGAAGCTTACAATGATGGGTATAAACAAGGATATTGTGATGGGTATAAAGATGGTCGTGAAAAAGGACGAGTTGAAGGATATCAAGCAGGTTTAAAAGATGGGTATGAGAAGGCAAGACAAGAAGTTTTGAACTTTATAAAAAGAAATAGATGCTGCTGTTGTAGATGTGGTTGCCGTTAAAACAAGAAGCGTTTTGTAAAAATAAATAGCACCATAAAAAGAGGAATTATAAAAATAGTCCTCTTTTTTAATGTGCTTAAAGTTATAATTAGTGAAAATATGTAAAGGCATAAGAAAATTTATTACGCATATAGTTGAGTTGAATGATATAGTTAATGATTTTTCTTTTAAGTTAGATAGGTAGGTTGTATTAATTATTTTAAAGAAGGAAAAAATGAGACATTTCTATGATGAAAACCCTTCTACAAGAATTCTAAGATTAATTGAGCAAAGACATTTTGTTTTAATGGATACTCTTATTGAAAAGTTTTAAGTAAGTTCTAAAACAATTAAAGAATTAACAATGTGAAAATTCTAATAAAAATAGATTCAGAAGGCAGAACCTATAATGAGTATGTAAAAGGGTAAATAGATGTATATTAATTTATATTATAGTAAAAATAATATTGAGAAAAAACTTAAATAACAATAATTATTAAATAAATTAGATTGCAATAAGATATCACTTTAAGAGTGATTTTAAATGAATGAATTTAATTGAAACATATAGATTATTTGCAAAAAAAACTATATGTGAAGATATGATTTAAAGAATTTATGATATAATTAAGCGATAAAATAAAAAAACTAATTATATATGGAGGTAGAATAGAAGATGAGTAAAGGAATATCATTAGATTTATCAAAGGTTGCACCTTATTTGACTATGAATGAACTTGATTACATGGAGGACATGGTTAAAAGTGCTCATGACAAATTACATAATGGAACAGGAGCAGGAAATGACTTTTTAGGTTGGGTTGATTTACCAGTAAACTACGATAAAGATGAATTTGCAAGAATTAAAAAAGCTGGAGAAAAAATTAAATCAGATTCAGATATTTTAATAGTTATTGGAATAGGTGGATCATATCTTGGCGCTAGAGCAGCAATTGAAATGCTAACAAATAATTTTCATATTGCATTAGATAGTGATAAAAGAAAAGTTCCTAAAATATTTTATGTAGGTAATAACATTAGTTCTACATACATGACTGAACTTTTACAAGCAATTGAAGGAAAAGATATAAGTTTAAATATAATTTCAAAATCAGGTACTACTACAGAACCTGCATTAGCGTTTAGAATTTTAAGAACATATTTAGAAAAGAAATATGGTATTGATGAAGCTAGAAAGAGAATTTATGCAACAACTGATAGAGCTAGAGGTGCATTAAAGACATTAGCTGATGCTGAAGGATATGAAAGCTTTGTAGTTCCTGATAATGTTGGAGGAAGATTTACAGTATTAACAGCAGTTGGATTATTGCCAATAGCAGCTGCTGGAATTGATATAGATGATATGATGAAAGGTGCTGCTGATGCAAGAGAAGTTTATTCTAATCCATCTCTTAAAGATAATGATGCTTATAAATATGCAGCAACTAGAAATGCTTTATATAATAAAGGAAAATCAATAGAAGTACTAGTTAATTATGAACCATCACTTCACTACTTCAATGAATGGTGGAAACAATTATATGGGGAATCAGAAGGAAAAGATAATAAGGGATTATTCCCAGCAGCAGTTGATTTTACTACAGATCTTCATTCCATGGGACAATATATTCAAGATGGAAGAAGAATAATGTTTGAAACAGTTATAAATGTAGAAAAGGCAAAATATGAAATTAATATAGAAGAAGCTGAAAATGATATGGACGGCTTAAACTTCTTAGCTGGAAAGACTATGGATTTTGTTAATAAAAAGGCATTCCAAGGAACATTGCTAGCTCATAATGATGGTGGAGTTCCAAATATGGTATTAAATGTACCAGAAATTTCACCATATTACTTTGGATATATGGCTTATTTCTTTGAAAAAGCTTGTGGAATAAGTGGATATCTTTTAGGAATAAATCCATTTGACCAACCAGGAGTTGAAGCATATAAGAAAAATATGTTTGCTCTTTTAGGAAAGCCAGGATATGAAGATCTTAAGGCAGAACTAGAAAAGAAACTTTAATTTAGATGAAAATTATAATTGATGGAGATGCCTGTCCAGGCATCTCCATTATTGAAAAAATAGCAAGGAACCATGAAATTCCAATGATAATTTATTGTGATATTCATCATTTTATCCAAAGTGACTATGCACAAGTTAAAGTTGTTGATAGTGGATTCCAAAGTGTAGATATGTATGTGATGAATGAAACTAAAGAGGGCGATATAATTGTTTCTCAGGATTATGGTGTAGCTGCAATATGTTTATCTAAAAAAGCAAAGGTAATAAATCCTAAAGGCTTTATATATGATGAAAAGAATATTGATAGATTGTTAGAAGAGAGGCATATGTCACAAAAAATCAGAAGAGGTGGAGGAAAAACTTCCAATCCAAAAAAAAGAACAGAAGAAGATAATTTAAGATTAGAAAAAAATTTAATAAAACTTGTAAAGAGTTAATACTAGGTGTATAAAAAAATATCATATTGACTTATTATTTTTAATACGCATTATTTAGAAGCTTAATTGTAGGCTTCTTTTTTTGAGGGGAAATTTAAGTTGAAAGATAAAAAAATAAAATATCATTTTAATAAATACTTCATGTATTAGTTTACATAAAGAAGTATGATATAATTAAAACAAAAAAATTAGCTGAAGTTATTTACAAATAATGGTATAAATGTATAATATAATAATAGGGGTTTGTTTGAGAGCAATTATGAAAGGGGCATGGATTTTATGGAAGAACTTCAGTTAAAATATGTTGAGATAATTTTTGATAAGCAAATGCCACAAAATGTTGGCACAGAAATAAATATATTAAGCAAAATAGATAGTCAAATTGGAAATTTAGAATATAAATTTATTGTTGGTAAGGGTGGTATATGGAATACTATACAAGAATTTTCAGAAAAGAATGAGTGCGTGTGGAAACCTAAAAGAGAAGGGGAGTATATGGTTATGGTACAAGGTAGAGAAAAGGATGGAAGAAAGTCTTTGGATTATCTAGCTAAGGAAGATTACTCTATAGTTAGAGAAGAGGTAATAAATACCATGCACGAAGAGGGATCTATCGAAAAGGCTGTAAATCAAGGAGAAGTAAAAATAGATTTTAAAGATATATTAGATAATGAAGATGAAAATTTATTGGTAATTAAAGAAAACGCTGTACAAAGTAATACAGTAGATAAAGTGGTATTCCTTGAACCCGTGGAACTTTTAGAGGATGAAAAGGAAATTTTAATAGGCAATGATGATGTTCAGGGAGAAATAGCTTTTCCTGAAGAGGGAAAAAGAATTGATAATGATAAAATAGATATCATAGAAATTAAAGATAAAGAAATAACTGTTAAAGATAGCAAAGTTGATTTTCTTCATGAAGTAATATTAGAAAAAAATCATGCATTATCAGGAGAATCAAAAGATAATAGAGAGAGAGAATTAGGTGTTATAAAGGAAATTATAATTGATAAAGAAGAAATTTTGATTGGAGGAAAGTGCTCCATAGAAGTAAAAACATTTGATGAGAATATGTTTTTATATAGATTCTATATTAAAAGATATAAGGAATGGGATATTGTTAGAGATTATGATGCAAGCAATATTTTAAAATATACAGCTACTGAAGCAGGTGAAAAAGAATTCTTAATTCAATGCAAAAAAATGGAGTCTACTGAGATTTTTGAAGATTATAGAATTATAAAAGTAAACGTTAAGGATATAAGTAAAATAGAAATAACAAATTTTAAATGTTTAAATAATTCGCTAATAGTTGGAGAAAAGCTTGGATTTATAGTAGATGTGAATATTGAATCAAATGCAAAGGAAAAAGATGAACTTATAGTACTATATAAATTTTATAAAATTTATAAGGATGGAAAATCAGTTTGCATACAGGACTACTCTACCAAAAATGATGTATATTATAAAGAGATGGAAGAAGGAAGTTATAAAATATTATGTCTTGTAAAAAGTTTACTTTCCAATAAAGAATATGATGATAGGGCTATTTTAGTATATGAAGTAAAGCCTTATAAAAAAATTAAAATAAATAGCTTTGTAGCTAATTTTAATTCTCCTCAAGTGACTGAAAATGATATAAAATTCACTTCAGAGGTGCAAGGTGGAAATAAGCTATTATATAAATATAGAGTGAAAGGACCAATTGAAGAAGATACTGGTTTTATAGATGAAGATGAATTTACTTGGAAGCCTATGGAAGCGGGAGAATATGAAGTTATATTGTACGTTAAAGATGTTAACTACAAGAAAGAATATGAGGACACTAAAAAAATTGCATTTACTATTGAAAAAAAGGGAAAGAAGCCAGTGAGAATTCTGGAGGTAGTAATTGATAAGGAAAAGAAAATTATAACTGGAGAGCCTGTTAACATAATGGTTAATGCAGAAGGTGGAACAAAACTTCTATATGCATTTACAGTTAAGAAAGATAATAGAAGATTAGAGGGAGTCGAGTATAATAAATCTAACTGGATTAATTTTATTCCAAAACAAGTTGGTGAATACGAAATAGAAATAATGATTAAAGACAAATACTCAGACAAACCTTATGATACTCATACAGTTATATACTTAAAGGCCATGGAATACTTACCAGGAGAGATAGATTATATAATTTTACCTTGTAAAGAGACTCATTTAGTTGGAGAGACCATTGAGTTTGAATGCATTATTCAAAACACACAAAATGTTGTGGTTAAATATGAAACTAAAATTAATGGAAATTCTGTTGAACAAACAGGATTTTCAAAGAATAAAAAGTTGAGATTTGTGCCTAAGATTGCAGGCAAATATACAATAGAAGTTTATGCTAAAAATTTAAAATGCAAGGAAGAGTATGACTCTAAGAAGCAAGTAAGTATATATGTAAGTGAATCATCCCCTGTAATAGAAACTAAAATAATAACAAATAAAGTAGAAGGTAACATAAATGAAGAATTCACTTTTGAGGTTATAAGCAGAGGTGGAAAGGATGTTTGTTTTGAATTTTATTTGATGGAAAACAATGAATGGAAAAAAGTACAAGCTTATAGTAGAAAACACCACTATAGTTTTATACCATTTATTCCAGGAAAGTATAAAATCTTAGCATTAGCAAAGAGCTATTATAAAAAAGTTAGTTATGAAGATTATGACGAAATAGTGTTTCATGTTAAAGGTCTAAGGAAATAGTTCGAAAATAACTAGGGGAATCTTTTGATGGTTATTCTTAAGATGCCTAAGATGAATTTTGGGAGGAAGGTTAATTTAAGATGGCAATAGATAGTTTAAATCAAATCTCAAATGAGCAACTATTAGCAATGAATGTGATGGGAAATGGACAAGTGACAAATGAATCCAGTTCAACAAGTAGTACTAGTGATGAATCTAATTTAGCATTTCAATTAGTAATGAAGAACTTATTGGAATCATCAAAGAATTCTAAAGGGAATAATGTTGCTACATCAAGTGATAGTGCGAATTCAGTGAATAGTCAAGTAACTAATGCTGAAAAATTGAGCAATACAAATAATGCAAATGGCGATAATGATAATGTGACTGCGATTAATGCTGCGAGAGTAGGACAACAATATGCAACCGGGCAAAATTTAGAAGATATTCCTATGATTTTAAATAATAAGTATGTTAACTTTGAAGGAAAATCTAAATCTATATTATCTAATAGAAGTGATGTTGATATGCAGAAGATATATAATGCAGTAAATGCTGCATCTAAAAAATATGGAGTGGATTCAAAATTAATCTTGTCTATAATTAAGCAAGAATCTGATTTTGATCCTTATTCAACATCTAGTTGTGGAGCATCTGGATTAATGCAAATTATGCCTCAAAATTTTACAAATGTAGGTATTACAGATCAATATGATGTAGACCAAAATATTAACGGCGGAACTAAATTGTTTAAAGAATATTTGAATCAATTTGATGGAAATACAGAGATGGCACTTATGGCTTACAATGGTGGCCCAGGTACTATGAAAAAAAGAGGTGTTTCATCAGCATCTGATTTATATAAAATGCCACAAGAAACTCAAAATTATGTTCCAAGAGTAATGGGATATTATAAAAATGGAATCTAGAATATATTATATTTAATTCACAATGCACAATGCCAATTAATTGAGCGTTGTGCATTAATTTTTTTGTTGAATTTGTAAGAGGATAAAATTCACACTTAAGTGAAAACATATAAAAAAGTAAATTTATATGTTACTAGTTGGAACACTATGATAAAATATACACATATAAAAAAAGCGCAAAGCGCAACCAAGACCATTTCACAGATAAAAACACACGTACCGATAAAAAGTGTGAAGCATAACCACGAATTTATCACTTATGAAAAAGCGCGAAGCACAATTAAGAACTTATAACACAAAGATATTACTAAGGAATATAATCTTATAATTGTACATTGTACATTGTTCATTGAAAAGTTTGAAAGACAAATTTTTTTTGTTCTATGTGCTATGAAAAAGTATCGTTGTTATGACTGTAAATAATAAAAACACGATTGGAGTGACAATATGGAAAGATTAGATAAAATAATTTCTAATTTAGGATATGGAAGTAGAAAGGATGTTAAATCCTTTGCAAAGAAAGGACTTATAGAGGTTGATGGAATAATAGTTAAGGATAATGGGATGATTGTTGATCCTGAAAAATCAAGCATAAAAATTAATGGAGAAGAAATATTATATCGTAAACATATATATTTGATGATGAATAAACCAGATGGTGTTATATCTGCAACTCATGATAATAGGGATGAAACTGTGATTGATTTATTAGAAATAGATCATCAAGCGTTTGAACCATTTCCAGTTGGGAGGCTAGATAAGGATACGGTTGGTCTATTATTATTAACTAATGATGGAGAACTTAATCATAGATTAATAGCACCTAAGTGGCATGTTGATAAAGTTTATTATGCAAAAATTGATAAAAAAGTTGATGAAAAAGATATAATTGCATTTAAAAACGGAGTTACATTAGATGATGGATATAAGTGCCTAGAGGCAAATCTTGAAATATTATCTAGTAATGATAAAGGATCAGAAATTAGACTAACAATACAAGAAGGTAAATTCCATCAAGTGAAAAGAATGTTTGAAGCTGTTGGAAAAAGTGTTATATATCTTAAAAGAGAAGAATTTGGAGGACTTTTATTAGATCCAGAGCTGCAAGAAGGCGAATATAGAGAATTAACAAATGATGAATTAAGCATTTTAAAGAGCTATTAACGAATATTAAATTATTTTGCAATAAAATAATTCATTTATTGCAAAAAGATTCACAAATTTTATTAAATTACTTGCAATATTAATAAGAATACCCTATAATAATCTTGCAAGGATAAATAAAAGGAATATATAGCCCCCTTTTTATTTATTGCTTATTGCTTATTGCTAAAGCGCAACCTAGCCCCAAGGGTTGCGTTTTTTTATGATATCAAATGAAAATGTTTACTTAAATATATGAATACGATATCAAAACAAATGATTATTAAAAAATCAATTATTTTTAAATATATCAAAAAATATATCAAAACTGAATTAAAAAAATCATATATTTAAAAATATGATTTTTTTAATTCAGTTTTTTAATTATATGAGGCATATATATAATATAAATTATATATATTGGAGTAAATATATTCCTTATTAAGGATTACGTTAGAAAATTAAATGTAATATTTAATATTTTGGAGACCTTAGTGATTTAAATATTAGTACATATGGTATAATATTTAAAGATCAGGAAAGGAGGAATAAGTAAATGGATTTAAAAACATTACTTAATAAAGAGCAATATGAAGGGGCAACTACAATTGATGGGCAGGTGCTTATTTTAGCTGGAGCAGGTTCGGGTAAAACAAGAGTTTTAACTCATAGAATGGCTCATATGATTGATGATTTAGGAATTGCATCTTATAGTATATTAGCTATTACTTTTACAAATAAGGCAGCTAAGGAAATGAAGGATAGAGTTAAAAAACTTATTGGTGAAAGAGCTGATAACATGTGGATATCCACTTTCCATTCAACTTGTGTTAGGATTTTAAGAAGAGAAATAGACAAGATAGGTTATAAAAGTAGTTTTACTATATATGATAGTTCAGATCAAAAGGTATTAGTAAAAGAATGTATGAAAATTATTAATATTAATGATAAAGATATAACAGAACAAGAGATAATGGGTAAAATAGGTAAAGCTAAAGATAAAATGCAAGGAACTAAAAGTTATATGTTAGAAAATGAATCTAACTTTAGAGAAAAGAAAATTGCAGATGTTTATGAAATGTATCAAAAGAGACTAAAAGAAAATAATGCATTAGATTTTGATGATTTGATTTTTAAAACAGTAGAACTCTTTAGGAATAATCCAGAAGTACTAGAATTTTATCAAAATAAGTTTAAGTATATTATGGTAGATGAGTATCAAGATACTAATGGCGCTCAATATGAATTAGTAAAATTACTTGCATCTAAATATAAAAATATATGTGTGGTAGGCGACGATGATCAATGTATTTATCAGTGGAGGGGCGCAGATATTAGAAATATTTTAGATTTTGAAAAAGACTATCCAGGTGCAAAGGTAATTAAATTAGAGCAAAATTATAGATCTAAGGGAAACATATTGGATGCAGCTAATGTTGTAATTGTTAATAATGCAAATAGAAAGAGTAAAGTGCTCCGAACAGAGCAGGAACCTGGAAGTAAAATTAAGATATATAGAGCTTATGCTGATAGTGATGAAGGGAATTTTGTTGCAAAACAAATTCTAGATATAAAAAGCAAAGAAAATAAGAACTATAATGATTTCGCTATATTATATAGAACCAATGCTCAATCAAGAATTTTTGAAGAAAGCTTTAGAAGAATAGGAATTCCTTATAAGATAGTAGGAGGCACAAGGTTTTATGACAGAAAAGAAATAAAAGATGTATTAGCATATTTAAAAGTTATTGTTAATCCACAAGATGATATTAGTATTAGAAGAATTATAAATGTACCTAAAAGAAGTATTGGAGAGGCAACTGTTTCTAAAGTACAAGAGTTTGCTGCTAGTTTTGAATTAAACATATGGGATGCATTATCAGAAGTTAGAAGTATTCCTGCATTAACACCTAGAAATGTTTCGACGATAACACCATTTGTTACATTGATGGAAAATTTAACAATTCTTAGCGAGACAGTACCAATATCAGTATTGATTGAATCTGTATTAAAAGATACTGGATATATGAAACAATTGCAGGACTCTAATGAAATTGAGGATAAGAGCAGAATTGAAAACTTAAAAGAATTAGTATCTGATGCTGTTGATTTTGAAAATAGTAGTGAAGACAAATCATTATCTGCATATTTAGAAAAAGTTTCTTTGGTTCAGGATACTGATAAAATTGAAGAAGAAGATGACACTGTGGTGTTGATGACAATCCATAGTGCAAAGGGATTAGAATTCCCAGTAGTATTTATGGTTGGTATGGAAAATGGCATTTTCCCAGGAAATGCGTCGTTTGATAAAGAATCAGAGATGGAGGAATCTAGACGATTATGTTATGTCGGCATAACTAGAGCTAAAGATACATTATTTATGACATCAGCTGAAGTTAGAAGAGTATTTGGCAAAACTGTAGCATATCCTCAGTCTGATTTTATTAATGAAATAAAGCCAGATTTGAAAGAGTATGTTGGAGTGGAGAAGGCAAGTGTTAAAAACAGAGATAAAGCTATGAAAAGTAATTCTTATACTAATCCGCACAGCTTAAGAAATAGTGTTACAGGTAACAGGGCATATACTCTTTCTAATGGTGGTATTAATAATACAATTGATAGAAGTGCAATGAACGAAGTTATAAAAGAATATATAACTGATGATGAAGCAACACTTGGAAGAAAAGTTGTTCATGAAAAGTTTGGAATAGGAACAATTGTATCAGTCCAAGATTCTGGGAATGATAAGAAGTTAACCGTGGCTTTCGATAAGCAAGGCGTTAAATCATTATTATTGTCATTTGCAAAGCTTAAAATGATATAATAATATTCTGAATTATCAATACTCAATGATTAATTGCTAATGGAAGAACAAATTCTTTTCAAGAATTACACATTGAAAATTGGCAATTAAAAATTAAAATACAAAATCTATGAAGCGGATTTTTTATAGGAATAATTTTGGAGGACTAATTGTGGATAAAATTGAAAGAATAAAAGAGCTTGTGGAAAAATTAAATAGGTATTCTTATGAATATTATTCTTTGGATAGCCCTTCTATAAGTGATAAGGATTATGATAAAGAATATTACGAACTACAAGAGTTAGAAAAAGAAGCTGAATATGTACTCCCTTATTCTCCTACATTAAGAGTTGGAGATGTAGTATTAGGAGGCTTTAAAAAGTATAATCATAAAGCAAGACTCTGGAGTTTAGATAAGGCTCAAAGTCTTCAAGAAATCGAAGATTGGCATAATAGGAATGTTAGGTTTGTTGAAGAAGCGAGAAGTAAAGGTGAAAAACTACCAGCGTTGAAATACGTACTTACAAAAAAATTCGATGGATTAACAATTAATTTAACATATAATAATGAAGGTATACTTGAAATTGCAGCAACAAGAGGAACCGGAAACATTGGTGAAGAAGTGACAGCACAAGTGAAAACAATAAAATCAATTCCACTTAAAATCCAAAGCAAACATGTCTTTGAAGTTCATGGAGAAGCTGTTATGACTCAAGAAGCTTTTAAAAAATATAATGAAACTTCAGTAATGCCATTAAAAAATTTAAGAAATGGAGCTGCAGGAGCTTTAAGAAATCTTAATGTAAAAGAAACTGCTAAGCGAAACCTTTCGGCATTTTTTTATGATGTGGGATATAAAGAAGAAAATCAATTTAAGACTTATTTAGAAATGATGGAATTTATAAAAGAACAAGGTTTGCCTGTTGATGATTATATTAAAGTTTGCACATCTATGGATGAGATTGAAAAGGAAATCGGATATATAAAAGATATTAGATTTGATTTAAATTATGATATAGATGGATTAGTAATTGCAATTGATGATATGAGAACAAGAGAATTGTTGGGATATACAGTTAAATTTCCTAAATGGGCAATTGCATATAAATTTGAAGCTCAAGAAGCAACAACTAAACTTTTAGACGTTGAATGGAATGTTGGAAGAAGTGGAAGAATTGGACCAACGGCAATACTAGAACCAGTTGAACTTGCAGGCGTTACAGTTAAAAGGGCTACATTGAATAATATGGATGACATTGCAAGAAAAGGTGTTAGAATTGGAGCAGAAGTGTTTGTACGTAGAAGCAATGATGTTATACCTGAGATAATGGGAATTGTTCCAGAATCATTAGAAGGCTCAGAAGAAATTAAAGTACCGGAAGTTTGCCCAGCATGTGGGAGTCATTTGATTTTAAATGGAGCTCATTATTTTTGTGAAAATACATTATCTTGTAAACCTCAATTAGTTAAAAGTATAGTCCATTATGCGTGTAGAGAAGCTATGAATATAGAAGGTTTTTCAGAAAGAACAGCAGAACAGTTATTTGAAAAACTTAATATTAAATCTATTTCGGATTTATATAAATTAAAAGAAGATGAATTAATAGATTTAGAAAAGTTTGGACCTAAAAAAGCACAAAACCTTTTAGATGCTATTGAAAAGAGTAAAGAGTGCGAATTATATGCTTTTATATACGCTTTAGGAATTCCAAATGTGGGTGTAAAAACATCAAAAGATTTAGTTAATAAATTTAAATCCATAGAAGGTTTGAAAAATGCTACATTTGAAGAACTTATTGGAGTTCAAGACATTGGAGATATAGTTGCAAAGGATGTTATGGGATTTTTTAAAGAAGAGAAAGTAATGGAAACAATACAGGAATTATTATCTCTAGGGGTTAGTCCAAAATTTAATAAAAAAGAAGTTATAGAAAATCCTTTTGAAGGAAAAACTGTTGTTGCAACTGGATCACTTAAGAATTATTCTAGAACTGAGATAAAAGATAAACTAGAAAGCTTAGGCGCAAAGGTTTCAGGAAGTGTTAGTAAGAAAACAGATTATGTAATAGCAGGAGAAGCTGCTGGGTCGAAATTAACCAAAGCAGAAGAATTAGGCGTTAAAGTTCTTTCAGAAGAGGAATTTGAGGAAATATTAAGGGGGTAGAGTATGAAAAAATTAGTAAATGTGTTTGGATCTATGGCAGCATTTATAACAAGCATTTTAATAATTTGTACTTTCATAACAACATATCAATTTTATTATGTTGGTCAAATTTTTAATTCATACTTACCAATACAACTTGGAGTCTGTATAACTATGGCAATTTTGGGTGTTAGATTTCTTCTTAATGAAACAGGAAGAAAAAAAATAATATATTCCTTATTCAGTTTTGCAATATCTATTTCATTAATTTTCTTTATGATAAATTTAGTGAAATGAAAAATACAAATTATGAACTGTGGATTTTAAGAAGCAAATCATTGAAGAAAATAGATTAAAACAAAACAATGGTGGAGGAGCACTTCTTCAATTAATTAATAAGTTCTTTAATAAAAAGTTTTAAGGAGATAATAGAAGTGTTTATTTTCAAACTGAATATTAAAAAGCTGACTCAAAATGATTTTAAATTATTTTGAGTCAGCTTTTTGATTAGAAGAAATAATTCATGGTAATAATACAAATATAAGACATAAAAAATAGAATAGACTAGCTTGCTGACTTTTTATTTTTTTTGAATATGTTTAAATCAAAGTGAAGGGTGTAATTATGAAAAAATATTTTTTCTATGTAGTTATGATGATTTTTGTAATTTTATTTTGTTTAGGGTTTATAAATAAGGAAAGTAGCAATTTATCTAATAATAATTTAGAAGAAACATTAAATTATGGCATAGATGAAATCCCAAAGGATTTGGAGAAGGTTACTAATTTATCTAAACGTCATGAGGATATTATGTGTGCCGTTAGTAAAGGGCTAGTTTCAAAGAGTGAAGACAATAAAATAGTACCATCATTGGCAAGTGAAATCATAAAAGATCCAGAGGGAATTCAATATGAATTTAAGCTTAGAGATGATATTTTTTGGAGTGATGGAAGTAAAATAACACCTAATGATATAGTTGTATTTTTAAAAGAACTATTAAAGGAAGAAGATACAGAAAACATACAAGCGTTGCTTGAGGTGTATGGAGCAAAAGAATTTAAAGAAGGGAAAACTGTATTTGAAACTGGAGTTGCTATAAAAGGCACTGGAGATTCTGTTATTATTAGACTAAATAGAGGAAATGATAACTTTTTAAGTGAATTAACCAAACCGCAATATAGATTAAGAAAATATTTAATAATGTGGGGTAACATAAGAAATAATTATAATGAATTAATTTATTCAGGAGATTATAAAATTAATTCTATTACTAAAGATAATATGAAACTTGAAAGAAATAAAAAGAGCAGTGATAGTAATGTATCTAATATTAATATATTAGATGATGATAATGTTGAAATATCAATGGCATCGTATGAAATTAAGCAAAGAGATATTGTAATAAACCCTCCGGAAAGTGAACTTAATAAATTGGCTGAGCAAAAAAAAATAGTAACAGTGCCTGAGACAAAAGCAACATATATAGTTATTAATAATAACTATAATTCAATTACAATTCAAGGACGAAGAGAAATTTATAATAATGTATGTAAGGCTATTGAATCTTATAAAAATTTAAATGATAAGGCATTTGATCTTGCAGAAGGTAGTTTTTTTAGAGAAGATAAGCAAGATTTAACTAAATTACAAGCGAGAAAGGTTGGTAGTAACAAAGAGGGAGAATGGAATAAACCTAAAATATTAACACTAATATGTGAGGAAAATAATGAAAATAGAATTTTATGCAGAAGCATACAAGAGTGGTTTGAGGAAAACACAGATATAATTATAAAATATAGCTTAGTAAAAGAAGAATTTAAAGATGAAGAATTAAAAAAGAGATATGATATGATTTTACTTAATAATGATGCTAATTCATCTGATAAACAAAGTTTTTATTCTAAATTTAAAGATTATTTAACAGATGATCAAAATGAGCTTTTGGAAAAGGCAACAATAAATAAAATAGATTACGATTATTCAAGTTTAGAAGAAAATCTATTTGATAATTATAATATACTACCATTAGTATTTTATAATCAGAATATAGCCATTTCAAGCAAGATATCACAATTTAAGTTAGATGGAAATGGAAATATAGATTTTACCACAATTAAATGATTTTAAAAAAATGACTATTTTAGTTTTATAGATACAAAAAACTAAAATGCCACTTATACATGAAAGTTTTACTATCAATATTCAATGACCAATGCTCAACGATTAAGCAATGGTCATTGACAATTAGTATTTTTAATTACCAATTTAATTTAACGTATAAGTATAACTTATCAACTGGTAGTTATAAGGTTAACCTTTTTTAGTATGGCGAGGATGCTTAGATTTATTTTTATTATAGTTTTTATTTTTAAATGAAGAATTAGCTTTAGAAATATTATTTTTATTTAATAAATTAATATTATTAGTTTTTTTATAAGTATTTATATTGTTAGTTCTGGATTCTTCAGAAGTATCACATTCTTCGGTAGTTGGAGAATTTAATTTGATTTTTAGATTAACAGCTTGTGAGGAGTTTAATGTAGGTGGATTTGATAAACTTTCATTGGAATTATCTTTATTAGAATTATCTTTAATTTGATTAACATTTCTTAAATCAAGTGGTACTTGTGAACCTAAAGAAGGTGTAAATTCCATGAAATCTTCAACCATATCTTTAAGTAGATAAATAATTAAAAAGAAATTAAACATATTTTTATTGCTATCAAAAGAAGTCCTATTAGTACTTAAGGAATCTTTCCTTTTTGAATAACTTAAACTTTTTATAAATATAGGTGCTAAGCCCGTGCTCTTAGGAGTCGGCACTATTGGCATTCTGAAATATGTTTCGTCTAACATATCATCAGAACGTAAACTCAATTTTTTATATCTTTCAACTTCATCTAATGTTGGTGCTTCAGGCCAACTTGTTAAAAGTCCACCATTTACAAAGAATTTTCTATAAATACCAGAAATAATAGGTTTTAACTCAGTGGATTTATTTTCTTGGTTTGAGTACATAATTAATGAAAGAAGATAAGAATTGATTTCAGAACATGAATATTTACTTTCCTTTTTATCAGATAACTTAATGAATATATTTTTATCAACATCATATAAGCTAATTAATTTTTCAATTATATCTTTAGCCATGTCTTTAAAAGTTATTATTTCTGTATGTTTATAAGCTTCCATTAAGCATATAGAAAATAAAGCACAATCATCTATTGAATCTAAATAATAATCTTTTTCTTGAAATTTAGTAATTAATAAATCTCCTAAATCTATAATAAGTTCTTTGGCATTTAGATTAGAAGAATATTTATAAAATACATTTAATGCAAGAAAAATTTGAACATTTTCATTAAATGATAAATCATATAAGGCAGATTTATAGTCTTTGAACATATCTAAAATTTCATATGAAAATTTAATAAATTCATCACTAATTTGGTCGGACTCATTATAATGTGAATATAATAAGTAAGCATCCATCATAAATGCTTGATCAGAAAACTTAAATTTTTCATCTTTATCTATTAAAGAAAATCCTTTTGAATTTCCATCAGATAAATTTTTTTTATCAACAAATAACCCCTCATTATTTCTTAAATTTTCAGAGTAAAATTGTAGTTGCTCTTTTGCCAGGTATTTAAAGGGCTTTTCAAGAGATACCACATTTCTGCCTCCTTCATCATAATGTGAGTAATATTCGCTTAATTCAAGTAAACATAATGTCATAAGGGCACTAGTAGAAGGGTTTATTTCTTTCTTAAAACTAGATTCATCAAAGCCATGACTACTTTTGCTATGAATGAATAAAGGAGATGCTTTCCTATATAAGCATAATAGTGGAGAAAAGTTATTTAATATGCTAATATCATTTATAGAAGATTTTTTTGGAGTTCTAACCTGTGCCAAAAGGCCACATTTAGAGCTTAATACTAAAGTTTTTACTGATTCTTTTGATAAATGAAAAAGCTGACCACTAATTTCTTTTTGGGAAAGACTATTCATCCGAAAGAATGGTCCTATATATCTCAATGTATACACCTCTCATAAAATTCTCATCTTATTCATTAATATGAATTTAGTAAATAAAAAGTACATAAAATATTAATAAAAGGAGATTTTTTAAAATGAAGGAAGGAAAATTAGATTTTGATGATTTAAGACATATTATATTAAATAATAAAACAATTAAGAGAAATGAAGTTAAGGTTAGAAATGATGTTGGAGAAGATTGTTCTATAATTGATTTTGGAGATTGTGAAGGAATATTCTCTACAGACCCAATAACAGGAGCTAGTGAGAATATTGGTAAATTAGCTGTACATATTAATTGTAATGATATTGCATCATCAGGTGGGGAGCCTATAGGGATATTAGTTACAATATTGGCACCTACATCTTCAAACTTAGAAGAAATAAATAAAGTTATGAATGAAATCAATGAAGAAACGGCAAAAATCGGTGTTGAAATAATAGGTGGACATACAGAAGTAACAAGTGCAGTAAATAAGATGGTTATATCTGTTACTGTAATAGGAAAAAATTTAAAAGGTAAGTCTATTAAGACAGCAGGTGCAAAATTATATGACGACATAGTAGTAACTAAATCATTAGGATTAGAAGGTACATATATTTTGATAAATGATTATGAAGAAAGAATTCAAAAAATTTTATCAGAAGAAGAAATAGAATTTGGTAAGGGTTTGATAAATAAAATAAGTGTTCTAGAAGAAGGTAAAATAGGCGGAAAATTTGGAGTTAATTCAATGCACGATATAACAGAAGGAGGACTTCTTGGAAGCTTGTATGAGGTTGCTATGGCATCGAATAAGGGCTTTAGAATATATAAAGATAAAATTCCTGTATCTGATATAACTAAAAAGGTTTGCGAAGAATTTAAAATAGATCCGCTTAGACTTATATCATCTGGGAGTATGCTTATTACTACTAAAAATGGGGGGGAATTAATTAAAAAGTTAAAGGCAAAAGGAATTGAGGCTAGTATAATAGGGGAGATATGTGAACAAGGTGGAATTTTAGTTGATAAAGGGAATGAAATAAATGTAGAACCACCTAAAAGAGATGAATTATTTAATATACACCTATGAAAAATACTCACCATTAAAAATGTGAGAAGTACAATTAGGAATTTTTTAAGCAACAACTAAGAAATTTAAAAATTCATAAAGGTAATTAAGTTGTTAATTGTCTCATGTAAATTATATATTATAAATATTTTCAACAGGAGGAAGTAAATAGTGAAAAGATTGATATTAGCTAGTAATAATAAGAAAAAGATTAAGGAAATGAAAGAAATATTAAAAGAATTGCATATAGAAGTAAAATCTTTGGAAAACGAAAACATTAATATAGATGTAGTTGAAGACGGGAAAACATTTGAAGAAAATGCTAAGAAGAAAGCAAAAGAAATATGCGAATTTTTATTAAAAAGAGGAGATAATAATTTTATTGTATTAGCAGATGATTCTGGCTTAGAAGTTGATTATTTAAATGGAGAGCCTGGGATATATTCTGCTAGATATGCTGGAGAGCATGGAAATGATACAAAAAACAATGAAAAATTACTAAAAAGTTTAAGTGAAGTACATAAAAAAAATAGAGGTGCTAAGTTTGTTTGTCAATTAGCACTATTTACAGACCAAGGAGAGTACTTTAAAGTTACTGGAGCTGTAAATGGATATATTGTAGAAGAGTTGCATGGAGAAGGCGGATTTGGATATGATCCACTGTTCTTGTATGAACCATTAAATAAAACTTTTGCACAATTAACTTCAGAGGAAAAAAATGAAATTAGTCATAGAGGCGTTGCACTAAAAGAATTAAAAAGGATAATCCGTGAGTTTTTATAATTGATTATAGTTGAAGTATATGGGATTATATTATTGGAATAATATAAATTATAAAGAATGTATATCATAATAATCATTAATTTACTTTAAATTTTATAATAATAATGATAAACCCTATCTTAAACTCATGAAGTTACTAAAGATAGATTAGAAGAGGAGGAAGAAAATATTATGTTGATTGCAGTTGTAAGCGATACTCATAGAGTAATTAAATATATTGATTTGGCTAAAGAATTAATAGAGGGTGCGGATGTATTAATACATTTAGGCGATAATATTGATGATGTTGAGGTATTAGAATGTGGTTTTGAGGGAAAAGTATATGCAGTTGCAGGCAATTGTGATTATTCAACAAAATATCCTAAAGAAACCATTATAGAAGTAAATGGAAGAAAAATATTTTTTACACATGGCGATTTATATGGTGTAAAAAATTCTCTAAATAATATTTACTATAGAGGAAAAGAATTAGATGCAGATATTGTTCTGTTTGGACATACTCATGAACAAATAATAGAAGAGAACAGAGGAATTATATTGATGAATCCAGGTAGTATATCATTGCCAAAATTTAAGGGGAGATATGTTGGATTTATAGATATTAATGATGACGGGGATATTGATACATATTTAAAAGAGATTATAATATGAACTTCAATTAATTATGCCATATAAGGTATATTGTTAAAAATAATTACCGAATATGATTATTTATTTTGTGAATTTGTACAGTTATTTTATGTATCTAAGTAAAAAATAATATAATTTGCTTAGTATAAAAACCGTTGAATAAAGACGTTTATATAGTATATAAATGCATATTTATATAGTATCTAAGGAATTATTATGAATTTTTTTAAAAAAAGTATTGACGAAATAGATTTGATATTGTAAAATAATCCTTGTCGCTAAGATATGAAGTGACAAGCTAAGAAATATGTTTAATACTTCGGGGTGTGGCGCAGCTGGGAGCGCGCGTCGTTTGGGACGATGAGGTCGCAGGTTCAATCCCTGTCACCCCGACCATTTACAAATTAATAAGTGCGGGTATCGTATATTGGTAATACTCTAGCCTTCCAAGCTAAAAAGGTGGGTTCGATTCCCACTACCCGCTCCATTAAAAATTTTTAAAATGTAAATGTAATAAAAAAGTGTTGACAAATTTCGTAGAATGGTTTAAAATAAAAAACGTTCCGAAAACAAAAACAAGTTGACAAAAACAAATGGATGTTGTATAATGATAAACGTCTGAAAAACAAAAAAATAATATGCGTTTTTAGCTCAGTTGGATAGAGCAACGCCCTTCTAAGGCGTGGGCCGGGGGTTCGAATCCCTTAAAACGCACCATTTAAATCGGGGTGTGGCGCAGCTGGGAGCGCGCGTCGTTTGGGACGATGAGGTCGCAGGTTCAATCCCTGTCACCCCGACCATTTAAAAAAATAATATGTGCGGGTATCGTATATTGGTAATACTCTAGCCTTCCAAGCTAAAAAGGTGGGTTCGATTCCCACTACCCGCTCCATACAAACTTTAAGTTTGTAACAAAAAAATAATATGCGTTTTTAGCTCAGTTGGATAGAGCAACGCCCTTCTAAGGCGTGGGCCGGGGGTTCGAATCCCTTAAAACGCACCATATGGTGGATGTAGTTCAGTTGGTAGAGCGCCAGTTTGTGGTACTGGTTGTCGTGGGTTCGAGCCCCATCGTCCACCCCATATAATGGGATGTCGCCAAGCGGTAAGGCAATAGACTTTGACTCTGTTATGCGTAGGTTCGAATCCTGCCATCCCAGCCATTCGGTTTACTAGCTCAGTTGGTAGAGCACATGACTTTTAATCATGGTGTCCCGGGTTCGATTCCCGGGTAAGCCACCAATTTAATAATTATTTATGCAGATGTGGCGGAATTGGCAGACGCACTAGACTTAGGATCTAGCGCCTCACGGTGTAAGGGTTCGACTCCCTTCATCTGCACCAAATGAGCGAAAATGACTCAACGGTAGAGTGCCACCTTGCCAAGGTGGAGGCTGCGGGTTCGAATCCCGTTTTTCGCTCCAATTATATTTTAAATATAAGACAAACTGTAATGTGCGGGTATCGTATATTGGTAATACTCTAGCCTTCCAAGCTAAAAAGGTGGGTTCGATTCCCACTACCCGCTCCATTTATATATTTACAAAATAACATGCGTGATTAGCTCAGTCGGTAGAGCACCTGACTCTTAATCAGGGTGTCCAGGGTTCGAATCCCTGATGACGCACCAGTGGTAAATATATCTCTAACAATTTGTTAGAATATGTGGAATAAACTGTAAGGTTCATTCCATTTAATGGGATGTCGCCAAGCGGTAAGGCAATAGACTTTGACTCTGTTATGCGCAGGTTCGAATCCTGCCATCCCAGCCATTTATGGTTTACTAGCTCAGTTGGTAGAGCACATGACTTTTAATCATGGTGTCCCGGGTTCGATTCCCGGGTAAGCCACCAATTTAATAAAATTAAGCAGATGTGGCGGAATTGGCAGACGCACTAGACTTAGGATCTAGCGCCTTACGGTGTAAGGGTTCGACTCCCTTCATCTGCACCAAGCGAGCGAAAATGACTCAACGGTAGAGTGCCACCTTGCCAAGGTGGAGGTTGCGGGTTCAAATCCCGTTTTTCGCTCCACATATATTTTATAAAAAAATTATATATGCGGGTATCGTATATTGGTAATACTCTAGCCTTCCAAGCTAAAAAGGTGGGTTCGATTCCCACTACCCGCTCCAATTAACAACTGTTTTCAGTTGTTTTTTTATATATAAATTAATATGCATTTGTAGTTCAGTTGGATAGAGCGTTGGACTTCGAATCCAGAAGTCGTGAGTTCGAATCTCACCAAGTGCACCAAAAAGTTAGAGATACCAACGGTTTAAAGAAATTTAAATCGTTGGTATTTTTGTTGATACAACCATTACTACAACCAACAGGTGTAAATAAAGAAAGATATATAAGTGGAATTTATGGATTCCATAAAAGAAAATGCTTGTTTCACCTATAATATCACCAAGGATAAAGAAAAAAGCTAACCTAGTTAACCTAAATGGCGTGAACTATTGGCATTACTATACGGAACTGGTACAGGGGCAGAAATAAATGGTATATCAGTACATACTAATATTAACAAAGTAAGTCATACAGGAAAAGTTGATTATTCTATGTTAATCAAGGGCATAGGAGCGACAAAAACGTCAAATGTTGTGTACCAACGGACTTAGTTTATAATACAACAGTTGGAAACGATTTAACCATGCTTACAGACGTTAACGGTCAATATATAGTGCCACCTAAGGTATTAGATAATTATGCAATATCAGAAAGTAATAACATAAATAATAATCAAGCGTTGGTTTACAATAGAGATTGTATGCTTTTAGGTGTGAACCAATGAATTAAAATGGAATAGGCTTACAGTTCGGACGGATTCCAAATAATGATTAAGAATTTATATCAGATGTGATTTAGGTGTAACGAGTGTTAAAAAGTTCTCCTAAATGTGGCAGAGTCCACGAACATAATTATAATTGTAAGGCTATCACTAGAATTAATAGTGGTAGCCTTTCTAATAAGTTCAGAAATACCCAGGCATGGAAGAAGAAAAGGAAGATAGTATTTTATAGAGATAAAGGCTTATGTCAGTTATGTATTAGAAATTTGTATGATACATCTGGACGTGCCTATAATCATAAATTAATTGAAGTACATCACATAGAGCCGATAGTTGAGGCTTATGACTTAAGACTAGACGAATGTAACTTAATATCTTTGTGTACTTATCATCATAAGATAGCGGACCGTGGCAGATACCGAAGGAAGTATTAAAAGATATAATAAAGATTGTTTTTTTAAAAGTTTAATAATGGAATATTTACATAATATGTTATAATTAATTTATATAAGTAAGTTTGTATAAATATAGCTAAGTGAAGTTTAAGCTAGGATATATTTTGTGAGAGGGGTTATAAGTGATGGATTTGAGGTTGAGTATAATGGCATTGATTGTGCCGACAATTATGGTTGCATTTTGGGCAGTAGGATTTTATACACTTATTTTATTAATTAAAGCGTTAAAAATATATATTAATAAGAATTCTTAACAGATTAAATTTGTAACATAGAATAAGAATACCATGTTATTCAAATGAATTTGCGATATTTTTTGTATGGTAGACCATGAGAGATATCAAGATAAGTATTAAAGGATATCCCCCTATTTTAGGGGCTTTTTTATTGGGGAGGCTGACACCACTAGCCCCAAATTACTTACGAATTTTTCCCTAAATGAAGTTTTGAAAATTCATTTTACAGATTATTTGTAAATGAATGGGGTATTGTAATACTATATTAAGGCCCAAACTTATTTTTAAATTTAGTCAAAATAAAGTCTATTCCTTTTATTGGTATTGCGACTAGTTCCTGTACTTCCATATGTGACTCCTATATCAATACCGCCATTGCTTCCTGTACCTTCTGCACTTGTACTACTCTTTAATAATTGAGATTCATTAGTATTTTGCCATTCTTGGACTTGACTAATAGCTTCTTCAGGAGTTTTACCTAATCCTACAAGTACACCTAATAAAATAAATTTCTGATATGCACTTTGCGTATTCATCCTTTGCGTAGTTTCTCTTAAGGCATAAGTAACTAAGGGTTTAATAATTTACTTTTTACTAAATTAGAAATAGCAGACTAAATACTTAATGTATTGTAATGCGTTAAACTTACGCTAAATCGGGTGTTAAATATGATATTATCGCTAAAATAATTGCAACTAGAATTAGTCTTTTAATCAAACTAAATAAACTGTTATAGTATTATTTTTCGTTTTCATTTTATTCATCTCAGTTAAGTGTGGTGACTACACTAGATTATTTATATGTAAAATAAAGAGCATCCATTAAATACAGATACTCTTTAGAATTAAAATCAAAGTCTAATAATATTAAAAAAATTATCAATTAAAGATTAATATAATTATTTTAATATTGTTGCACTTCATTGAAGATGGCTCCTGTTGCATCTATTTCTGTCTGCGGTGCTGGAGACAAAGCATAAAAACCACTTTTAACCATCCATTGCCATACTTCATAAGCATGATTACAACTCATTGTAAAAGCATCTTTTAAGAATTCTCGAAGTTCTGGATTACTTGCTTCCATAGCACTCCATGCATACTCTCTTCCAGCTCTTTTTAAAGTTAAAAGATATCCTGTAGCTATTTCCCTATCATTCAATTGTTGTACATCTGTTCTAGGTGTAACTGGAATTGTTGCAACTGGCGCTTTAGTAAAGTCTTGTAGAATTTTTGTTAATACTGGAACATTCAACTTTTCTGTAGGTGCAGTTGCATCTTTAACAAATTTAACTTTCATATTATAATCTTGAACATGAACTGGAAAATGAGTTTCTATCATAGATTTTAATTGTGGGTCTGTAACCATATTTTTGTAAAGTGCCATATTAGTTATAGAATTTACGCAGCTTAAAATTAATTCACTCAAATTATGTAATTCACCACATGATAATTGCATGATACTTTCCTCCTGCTAATTATATATTTTAAACAGTAATATTAAACTTTATTTTCTAGGGTTTTCAAAAGATGGTGGTGTTGGGTCTGGAGCTTTTTGTGCTGGTCCAGGTGTAGATAAATCAAAATAAAGTTTAGAATCTTGAGTAACACCAAAATCTTTATTTGAACCAGTATTTTGTACCTTATTTAAGGCTTCTCTAAATAAGGCATTATGAGCTTCTTCTCTATTAAGTAAGAAATCAATTGTTGCTCTAACTTCTTTGTCTTCAATTTGGCGATACAAGTACTCATATACAACTTTAGCTCTTTGTTCAGATGCTATATTAGATAATAAATCTGCAACTAAATCACCAGTAACAGTTACATAATCTGCTGTCCAAGGTGCTCCAGATGAATTAATTAATACAGGTGATAAGCCACATTGTACATGGGTTTGAATTTCACCATTAGTAACTTGTGTATTATTTACATCATGACCATTTAGCAAGTTTATTGTTTGTGCTACCATTTCCATGTGACTAAGTTCTTCTGCGCCAATATCCAAAAATAAATCTTTTATTTCAGGGTCTTTTATCCTAAAGCTTTGAGAAAGATATTGCATTGCTGCTTTAACCTCTCCATTGCCTCCACCTAATTGTTCTTGCATTAATACTGCATATTGTGGATTCGGTCTTTCAACTTTTACTTCATGTAATAATTGTTTCTTATGCTCGAACATAAAAACACCTCCAAGTAATAAATTTTACTTTCATAGTATTTGTTTTATTATCATTAATATTCATGTGTAATTACCAATACTGACTATTATGAAGCTCAATTTTTATTGTTATTGATAAAAATAATGTAGTCCTACAGGCAACTAACAAATTAATGGAGATAAGTGTATAGTATTAAAAAAAGTGGAATACTAATTATGAGGTGATTTACATGGAAAGTGTATGGAATTCTGAGATTAATTTTAGAAAAAGAGAAGTTTTAAGTAAAGATATAGAGTGTGATATTCTTGTAATAGGAGCTGGAATGGCTGGATTACTCACAGCATATATGCTTGCTAAAAGTGGGAGAGAAGTTGTTATTATTGATGCTAAAAGTACTGCTAATGGAGTTACGAAAAATACAACAGCAAAGATAACATGTCAGCATGACTTAATTTACGATAGTATAATTAAGGAATTTGGAGAAGAAGGAGCAAGGCAATATGCTAAGGCTAATGAACTTGCAATAGAAAAGTATAAAGAAATAATTGATGAGGAAAATATTGATTGTGATTTTGAACGCAAGGATGCATATGTGTATTCTTTAGATAATACTGAAAGCCTTAAAAGTGAATATATTGCAGTAAAAAAACTAGGAATTGATGCAGAGTTAGTGGATGAAGTAAATCTTCCTTTTAAGGTTAAAGGAGCATTGAAGTTTAAGAATCAAGCACAGTTTAATCCACTTAAATTCTTAAGAACAATTTCAGAAAAATTGACTATTTATGAAAATACAACAGCACTTGATATTACAGAAGAAATTTCTGTAGTTACAAAAGATGATATAAAAATTAAGGCAAATAAAATAATAGTGGCAACACATTATCCATTTTTAAACACTCCAGGCTATTATTTTATGAGAATGCATCAAGAAAGATCATATGTTTTAGCTTTAGAAAATGCTCAAGATGTAAATGGAATGTATAAAGGTATTGATAAGAATGCATATTCATTTAGAAATTATAAAAATTTATTAATATTTGGTGGTGAAGCACAAAGAGCTGGGGAAAATGAAGAGGGTGGAGCCTATGAAAAACTCAGAAAAGCAGCCAAAGAACTTTATCCGAATTCAATAGAAAAATATCATTGGTCAGCACAAGATTGTATGACCTTAGATAATATACCTTATATAGGTCATTACTCATCAAAAACCCCTGATATTTATGTTGAAACAGGATTTAAAAAATGGGGAATGACAACTTCAATGGTAGCTGCAATGATAATAAGTGATATGATTCTTGAAAAGGAAAATGACTTTTCGGAAATATTTTCACCAGGAAGATTTGATATGTCAGCATCAATGAAAAATGCTGCTAATGATCTTATGATAACTGCAAAAAACTTTATTGCGCAGAGGATAGATATTCCAGAGGAAAGTATTGTAAGTCTTAAAAATGGTCAAGGCGGTATAGTAGAATATAAAGGTCGAAAGACTGGCGTGTATAAGGATAATGATGGAAGAATATTTGCAGTATCAACAAAATGTGCTCATCTAGGATGTGAGCTTCACTGGAATGCTGACGAATTAACTTGGGATTGTCCTTGCCATGGTTCAAGATATGATTATAAGGGCAATTGGATAGAAAGCCCTACAAATAAGTCTCTTGATGAAATATAGCTTTACAAAAGTGGAGTTTTATGCAGCATAAATGAAGATAGATATAATAAAAAAGATATAAGTATAATGCATTTCCTAAGTATACTTTTAAAGGAAGTGAATATGAAATCAACTAATAAAGGTTATGAATTATAATTATTCTAATATTTACATAGATTATTATTTATCATAGTGGTTAATATATTACTGCCAACAAATTTATTATAATTAAAGGAGGTAGATATATATGGGCTCAAACAACAATTCAAGTAACAGAACTTTAGTACCAGAAGCAAGACAAGGGTTAAACAAATTTAAAACTGAGGTTGCTTCATCAATTGGATTACAAGACTATGAAAGCACAGATAAAGGAAACCTTTCTTCAAGACAAAATGGAAGCGTTGGTGGGGAAATGGTAAAGAGAATGGTAGAAAGTTACGAAAAAGGACTTTAAAAATTAACTGATTATACATGCACTAAGCTAGCTCTTGGTGCATGTATAATTATGTAAAAGGCACTATTAAATATTAATGATGGTTAATTAAAGTGCCGTATTATTAAAAATGAATTTGCCATATCTAAATGAATAATACTTAAGTTTTTAAATTAACTAGTATTATAATTTATGCAATTATTAATATTTTATTTTTAAATTTTCAATACCTTTATTCCTAAATACCCTGTAAAGCTAAGTCTTAAGTTTAAACTTAAGATATATGTAGGCAATACAGGGTATTTTAATATATTTTTTTAAACTAATAGTAAGAAAAAAGATAGAACTTCAATAGATTGATAGTCATATATAATTTTTAGTGAGGAATGAATAAATTAAAAAAGTCTGAGAAAAATAAATTACATAAGTTTAAGTAGCAGGAGGTAATAATACTTGAGTAGTATAAATGGAATTTGAGTAAGTATACCGAGAAAATAAGCTTTTGATAAAGTTACAGGAGATAAACCAGGATGTGAAAATGGAGACTGTGGTGCATGCACTATTCTTATAGATGGATGGCCTATAAAATCTTACTTAATGCTGACGGTTGAAGCAATAAATAAAAAGATAGTTACTGTTGAAGGCTTGAAAAATGCACCAATACAAAAAGCTTTTGTAGATAATTTTAGTTTTCAATGTATATAAAGCTAATTTCAATATTATTATTTAAAAATATAGATTTATTGATTCAATAATTATTTGGATTTTGATCAAAAACAATGGTAGGCTGTTTTATAAAGTAAAAGTATATAAAGACATGAAAAGATGGTTATAAATTATAATGATTCTAATATTTACATAGGTTATTATTTATCATAGTGGTTAATATATTACTGCCAACAAATTTATTATAATTAAAGGAGGTAGATATATATGAGCTCAAACAACAGTGGAAGTAACAGAACTCTAGTACCAGAAGCAAAACAAGGTTTAAACAAATTAAAAACTGAGGTTGCATCAGAAATCGGATTACAAAACTATGAAAGCACAGATAAAGGAAACCTTTCTTCAAGACAAAATGGAAGTGTTGGTGGGGAAATGGTAAAGAGAATGGTAGAAAGCTACGAAAAAGGACTCTAGAAGATAACTAATTATACATGCACTAAGTTAATTCTTGGTGCATGTATAATTATGTAAAAAAGTACTGATGTTGCAATTTGCAGTATATTTAATCTATTACGACATAGTTATATTTGAAATAGGTGATTTCAATGGAACAATATTTTAGGATTACTATGAAAATAATTTCAAAATCAACATAAGTATACTTGTTTCTAAGTTAGACCAGGGTTTAAGAATAAACTCTGGTTTATTTTGATTTGAAATATTTTTCAGATAAGTAGACAAAAAAATATGCTAGATTTAATAATTGATTTTTATATGATTAATGTATAGTGATTAAAGATTTACCTTGAAATAAAGAACTATTTCAAAGTAGATCTTTTGTTTATTTTAAAAACATGTATTATTTGCAACAATAAATTAAATAATACTATTAGACTACTTTTTAAG
>CP029329.1:3312500-3465000 GCA_003129525.1 Clostridium beijerinckii
ATTGATTCTGTAATCTATAAAAAATTGCAATTTCCTTATATGGTACACCTGATTTATGTATTTCTTTAATCTTATCTACCAGATAACATGCTTCATTAAATGGATTATACTGATTTTTCACTACGATTTTATTTCCAGCTTCCCGTGCTCCTATCAAGCTATTTCCACTCTGCTGAAAACACCTTGCTGCTTCTAAAATAGAGCTACTAGAGCGGTAGCTTATTGGAAGAGACAGTTCCTTTGCATCATATTTATGCTTTAATGTATAAACCACATTCAATGAACTTCCACGCCAACTATATATAACCTGATTGGGATCACCTACTGCAAATAATTTGGTACTCTCACTTTTTAATTTATCAATGAAATCAAGTTGTAGTTTATCACTATCTTGAACCTCATCAATAATAATCCACTTTGGCTCTATCTTATAATAATCTAATAAAATATTTGCATTTAGCAATATATCTGAAAATGTCATCTTATTCTGTTTTATTTTTTCTTCTTTTAGTAACTGAACCAGCTTAAATATATCATCATCATATCGTGAAATCTTTTCCTCTTCTTTCTCAATAGACATTGCCTGCTCTAGCCGTTTTATTAATCGGTTTTTATATTTAATTTTCAGCTTTTCTTCCTGTATGATCTGCATAGCAATATCTAATTCCTCTTTTGGCTCTATCACTAGAAAATCTTTTACATATCCTAACTTTTCAATAGTCAATGCATTTTTCAACAAATAAAGTGCAACACTATGAAAGGTTCCAAAGCCCTCAAGCTCTTCTAATTGTATACTATCATCAGAATCAATTAATCTTTCTTTAATCTCATTTGCTGCTTTATTAGTAAAGGTCAAAACAATCATATCTTTATAGCTGATATTTTTTTCATAATGAAGATATATAATTTTTGAAATTAAGACTGTAGTTTTTCCACTCCCAACATTTGCATTTACAATACACGCATCACTTTCATTAATCACTGCTTCTCTCTGATATTCATTTAATCTCTCTAATTGTTTCTCATAATGCATGGAAGCCTCCTATTCAACAAGATCTTCATATCTTCTCTGTAATTTATTTTTTATATTTTTTCTGTCATCATCTGTCTTCGTTTCTTCTAGTCTGATACTTAATTCAATTCCTGCTGGAGCCTCTGTATGGAAAGAAATAATATTTATTATGCTTTTTTTATTACTATCTTCCATTACCCATTCTCCATAAAAAGCATTATGCATAACTAAGGTTATAGTTCGATTGTCTATCTCAACTTCAGGAATTGTACTTAAAAATTTTGCAAATGCATCTCCATTCGCCTGCATATATTCACAAAATTCTTTCCATTTTTCCTGTAGTTCATTAAATTTGAATGGCTTTTTAATAAAGGTCGATGGCGCGTATTCCACTAGCTTAATATTCTTAGGCGCCTCTAACTCTTCTAATAAATTCTTGAGTCCCCATAGAACCATAGCTTTATTTAATTGATAATCTCCAATACATGCAGCGCAGCCATTTTCGCATTTGCATCCACCGACCATCTTAATCGCATCTTCAATAATTTGTGCAGTTAAATCAAATACTTTTTCTGCATAACCGAGGCCCCCTACATACTTATCATAAATAAACATATATACTTCATCATCATAATTTTGCCTTATTTCTATTGCATTGTTAGACATTACAACACCAATATCTTCCTGCTCTGTCATTGTGGCCATCATTGCTGCATTTTTTATAGCAAAACACACACCTTCAAAATGGTTATTTCTTATAATCATTCCATTTGGGCTTTCTTGAAGCAGTCTTCTATATACCGTAACAACATTGTCGGGAATCTTTATCCAAGTGCTTTCCGTATCATAATCCTTTGATAATGGTTTTTCTAATTGTTCAAAGCCTAAGTTCTGATGATTATGAAACTGAAGCTTTTTATACATATAAACTATCTCATCAACATTTACATCTCCAAATGTAACTTTAGTGCGTTTATAATCCATACCTTTACTGCCTTGAATAATCCTTATATTTGTAATGCCTCCAGGCATTGTGTAATAATTTCCATTAAAGGCAATCGCAAATGCAGTTCTACTTTCCAAATCAAGTTTTATAACCTGATACTGAACGCCATCATGCATATAAATTGCTCCATTATGAACTTCACGGAAGGCCTGCATTTCATCCATTTCTGTAATTTCTTTATTATTTTCTTTATTAATAAGTTTGTATCTGGCTTTATCAATATTTCTTAAACTGAAATCTCCTGCTGGAAATGAATTACCACTCCATGTAAACTTTCCACCCTGATTGGTTAATTCACTTGCTCTAATTAAAACAGGAATCGTTTCTCCGAGGTCTGGAAAAATCGAAATATCATCTAAGGTTAAAGGTATTTCAGCAGCTGCTGCACGTATATGAGCAAGCTCAATTAAAAGATTATTCTTATCGATAACTGCATTTTCACTTCCACTTTCAAAAAGCCAGTCTGGATTAATTGCTATATATTGATCAAAAGGCAGATTATCTAGAATTAAATAATTTGTAGACTCTTTTCCACTTCTACCTGCTCTACCTGTTTGTTGCCAGAAAGATGCTCTCGTTCCTGGGTATCCAACAATTACTGTTGTATCAATTTTCCCAATATCTATACCTAGTTCTAATGCATTGGTAGATACTAATCCACGTAGAACTCCTGTAATCATTTTATTTTCAATTTCTTTACGCTCCAGTGGAGTATAACCTCCCCTGTATCCAGAAATCTTATCTTTCAAGGACGCTCCAAAAAAGTTTTCCATCTCTAATTTATCTCTTGATTCCTTTAATACCACTTCAACATTTCTTCTTGATTTAGCAAAAGCAATAAAACTATTATCATTTTCCACTAAATCAGGTATTAAATCAGCAGCAACTGATGTTGACTGCACCTGTCCATAATATTTTTTATCATGGCCCATAATCTTTGGAGGTTGTATAAGCATGTATTTTTTCTGTGGAGCTGGTGAACCATCCTTATTAACTTGAATGAATTTCTGCCCACAAATTTCTTCTGCCAATTCAACAGGATTTGCTATGGTTGCTGAACTACATAGATATTGTGGTGATGAATTATAATATCTACATACTCTTCCAAGTCTTCTAAATACATTTGCAAGATGTGAACCAAATGCTCCTCTATACGTATGCAACTCATCAATTACTACATATTTTAAATTAGAAAATATAAAATCGAACCCAAATTTACTGTGATTCGGTAAAAATGCAGCATTTATCATTTCCGGATTAGTTAAAATAATATTAGCATTTTTTCTAATTCTACTTCTTTCATTTACAGTCGTATCCCCATCATATACACCTGCTGAAACCCTGTTATCCCCGAAATATTCTAAGTATGGTAAGATGGCACGATACTGATCACTTGCAAGTGCCTTTGTAGGATATATAAAAATTGCTCTTGCAAGAGGATTTGATAAAATTTCTTGGATAACCGGGAGCAAAAAGCTAAGGGTTTTTCCACTTGCGGTAGATGTGGTTATCACAATATTATGACCCTTCATTGCTTTTTCAAACATTTCTGCTTGATGACAATACAGCTTCTCAATCCCTTTTTGAGAAAAGTACCCGCATAATTCTTGTGACAAATTACTCGGGTAATCTACATACGCTGCTTCTCTTTTTGGCATTGTTTTATTGTATATGATTAAATCACGTATATTCATTAATTTTACTCCCATTCTACTAAATTACATTATAATTATATACCAAATGATAAGTAATTACATATTAGTTTAGCAAGGAAAAACCTACCCATTTCAGGATGCACTCTAAGGTATAACAAAACTATTGAAAAAACGCTATAGCTTCTTTCTTTTATTCTTCAATTAAAGGCACAAAATCATCCATAAATGAAGTATTATCCTCTACTTGTTCCATACTGTTCATTCCACTTAATACGCGAAATACTCCCTTTTGGCTGGCTGCATATCGGAGAGCCCAACTTGCAGTAGAAGCAGCTGGATTATAATTTTTCATTAATTTTTCAGCCTCTTCTGGTACACTTATAAGCGTTCCACCAAAGCCTTGCGTATTCCTTATTCAGCATGATAGCCATGATATGTGTAGGCAGTATCAAAATAAGTAAATCCTTTTTCTAAATAGGTATCAAATAACTTATTAATTAGTTCGTAATCAAAAGAAACTTGATCCTTTTGATTCAATTACAAAGGCCTCTACCCCACAAGTAAAGACCTTAATCGCATAGCCAAGAGTTTACACTAGACTATATTTCAAAATCAGACTTATTCAAAATTCATTTTATAATCCACTTCATAGTCCATTTCTGGTACTTTTCTAAATATTTTTAATAAACGTAAATAATGATTTGCTTCACGCAAAGTATGGTCACCCAATAATGGTATTATTATTGATTTGATTTTACATTGAAGTAATCCTTTGGTGGCTTGTGCCTTAAACTTTCTGATTGCTTTAGTTTCTTCTAAACTTTCCTCTGTAACTTCTGAAATTGGAATGCATTTATCCATAGCTTTTTTAGCATCTCTTGTTAACTCATCAAACTCATGAGCAAAGTTATTTGCTGCATTTATTAGTTCTTCTTCAGTTGGGTCAAGAAGTACACGTATGAATTTTGAATGTTCAGCCATAATTCTGTTCCAGAAAGCTTCTTGCTCAAATGCCTCTCTTTCTAGATTAATTTCTTCACGGTTTTGAAGCCTTTTAACTAGTCTACAATAAAATTTTGCTTCTCTTAAAATATGATCAATAAGCAAAGGATAATTAACTGTAAATACTTTACAACATAAAACATCACGTAATAACGTGCTCTTAAATGCTATTAAGCCTTTAGTTAATCCAATTGCTTTATTATTAAGCAAACATACTCTTTCCTCGAGAATCTTATTGTTGCATTTCATTTGGCAGCTACCCTCTAAGCATTGCTCTGCCTTAGTAAGATTTATTGGAATTTTTACTCCTGTAAAAAATGTTGTAGCTTCTTCGGCTTTTTTTGTAAAAGGTGTAAATACTTCACCAGATTGTAATACTTTATTACTAACTACACCATTTGAAAGAGCTATAGTTTCTGCTAAAAGAATGTCAAATTGCATTCTAAAACCATCTGCAATTGCTATAAAGTTCTTGTCCCTTGGTGTAAAACCTATTTGTAAAAAAAATGAGTGTTCCTTCATAATTCTTGCAAAAAAAAGATGCAATTCTAATGATTGGCGTATAAATCTGCTACTAGATAACACAGTTTACTCCTCCTTAGTATACCTATTCGTTTCATTTATATTATATTAACTAAACGTATAAACTGTTACCTTTCATTATCATATAAATTTATTACTAGATAATAATTAAGTGAAAAAAATAGTCATTATAAATGGAGTTATGGTATCTTTCTATAACTCCATTTATAATGACTATTTATTTGGTTATATATTAAAATCCTATCACTTACTTTATTTTATAAGCAACCCATCTAGAAAATCTTCCTATAATCTCAAAAGAAACTATATTGCACAATAGCTCTGTTAGCTTTCCAAACTTCCTATACAAGAAATTGAATGTCAAAAAGGGAATCCATTGTTTTTTAGATTTTGGTAGTCTTTTCATTATATTTTTATACTTATATACTTCTTTATATATCCATAGATAGCCATTATATAATTCTTCTGCAGTCATACTTTGGGGTTTATATACAACATGGGCAGTATTATAATTAGACAAATTAAAATCTACTATTCTATTTTCCTTTAATAGTGATGAGTATAACTTTGTTCCAGGATATGGTGTCATTATATGTGAAGTTACCGTTTCTATTTTATTTTTAACTATCCAATCTAATGTATTCTTAAATATAGATGCATCATCCTCGTCTAATCCAAAAACAAAACTTGCATTTATAATTATTCCCCTTTTATGAATTTCATCCACAAGTTTCTCATATATGCTTACACTATTTTGCACTTTATGGACACTTTCTATGGACTTACTATTTATACTTTCAAAACCTATGAAAAGGCTTTGACACCCAGCTTCCTTCATTTCATCTAGTAATTCAGGCATGTCCACTATATTAGAAGTAACCGCTGCATTCCACTTCAACTTTAAAGGTTTTATTTCCTTTAAAAATTCTTTTGTCCATTTTGGATTTCCAATGAAATTATCATCAATAAACATTATATGCTTTGTTTTTAATACATTAATATCTTTAATTACATGGTCTATGGGTCTATTAATATAAGTTTTAAGTGAATTAGTGCAACTATTATAGCAAAAATCACATTTAAAAGGACATCCCCTGCTTGTACTTATTATATTAGTATATAAATATTTTTTATTATCAATAATAGAATAATCAGGTGATACTATTTCATTCCCCGCAACATTTTCCATATCATGATATATTTTTTTAAGTGAATTATTTTCTATATCCTTAAGGACTTTTGACCAAACTCTCTCAGCCATTCCTACAATTATTGAATCAAAACCCTCAATGGCTTCATCAGGAACTGCTGTTATATGTATGCCCCCTGCAATTACTGTCACACCACGCTTTTGGAACTCCTTTGATATTTCTACTGCTCTATTCATAACATCTACAGTAACAGTTATTGCTACCAAATCTACATGTTCATTAAAATCTATCTTTTCAATATTCTCATTCTCAATAATAACTTTATGTTCTTTTGGCGTAAGGTTTGCAATTGTTAATAAAGCTAATGAAGGAGACATCCTTGTTTTTAATTTTGTATCCATAGGTCTTGGTAACATTGCAGGTTGAATTAATTTAATCTTCATATATTACCTCCTCAAATAAACTTTACTCAAAACTTAACTAATCTACTATGTATCATTTCTGTATTCTAAGATATCACCTGGTTGGCAGTCCAAAGCTTTGCATATTGATTCCAAAGTTGAAAATCTAATAGCTTTTGCTTTTCCATTTTTCAATATAGAAAGATTCGCCATGGTTATTCCAACCTTCTCTGTAAGTTCTGTTACACTCATTTTCCTTTTAGCCAGCATCACATCAATATTGATTATAATTGCCATGTTATTCCCCTCCTGTATTCCTCATTATGTACACCTAGAGTATAAATCTTGATGCCTCACACTGTTAAATCATTTTCTGATTTTATATCAATAGCATCTTGTAAAAGCCTTTGAAGAACAGCAGCAAAGACTGCAATTGCAATTGATGCAAAAATAATAATGATTGGGATTCCTACGAGACCTGGGGCGTCGTCTGCATCTGCTATTGGAAATAAGAATGGTACAAGTACTGTATATATAATACTGATTGTGTTTGCACAGTATTTTATATACTTTAAAGCATTTACAGATAATTCCGAGAAAGCCTTGTTCTTGTCAATATAGCTTAAGAGTTTTAAAGCTTGATATAGAGCAAAGAAAAATGTTATAGCCGTTGCATACACGCCGATTAAAATGGCATAGTGCAAATAATTTACAAATCCAGGCAACCAAAATATACACAGGGCAAGAACTGGAATTCCAATAAGAATAACAGCTATTTTCAAAAAAATTGTTGAACATCGTTTCATAAAAAGCACCTCTCTTTTAATTTCTATATAAAGGATATCATATTTTTTATCGTTTATCAATAAATTTCTATCAATTTACATTATATATTTATTCTATTTCACAATAAAAAAGAACAGTTCTGATTTATGCAGAACTGCTCTATATAAATTTAGATGTAAATTATTTCCATTCCTGAAAAATCCATTATTCATTTTCTTGATGCTATAATCGTCTCAAAGCAAAATAAATAATTATTATCGGAGGTATCGATTATAAAAATCGTTGCAATTAATGGAAGTCCAAGAAAGAATGGAAATACTGCTACTCTATGTAAGGAGTTTTTGAGAGGATCTGAATCAGCAGGAAATAATATTGAAACTGAAATCATCAATTTGTATGACTTAAAGTATACAGGGTGCAAGAGCTGTTTTGGATGTAAGAGAATCAAAGTTGATACTTACGGAAAATGTGTTATCAAAGATGATTTACAAACTATATTAGATAAAGTAGCTAATGCAGATGGCATAGTACTGGGATCACCACTTTACTTTGGAGAGATGACATCCCAGCTAAAAGCCTTTTTAGAAAGACTTCTTTTCCCTTTTCATACTTACGAAGAAGGTTATAGAAGTATCGCACCTAAGAAAATGCCTATATCTATGATTTATACTATGAATGTAACAGAAGAACAAATGAAAACATATGAATATGATGGAAATCTTTCCAATATGCAAAACTGTATCGAACATGTATTTACAAAACCTAATATTTTGTATAGTTTTAACACTTACCAATTTAATAACTATGCTTATTATAAGGTAGAAGCTTTCTCAGAAAGCGTAAAAGCAGAACATAAGAAAACTCAATTCCCAATTGACTGTCAGAATGCCTTCGAAGCTGGTAAAGAAATGGATAAATAATTAGAATTTTAGGTAATTCTGCTTTATTTACAATAAATTAAAATTTTTACCTTATTCACTCAGCTTTTTTGTATTGTTACTTTCATTTCTACTATTTCATCATGGGAATCATAAGTCTTTAGTAATCTATCCATTGAATGCACTATCAAAGGTTTATTTATTTCCATAGATTATACCGTAAACCTTCCTGTACATTTTGACATTATGTTTCATATAATAGTGTATATAATTGCAAAAGCTAAAATAACATTTCATCACACTATTCAGGAGAAGGTGAAATATATGTTAGAAAATTTCAACGAAATATGGCTTCTGACAGCGCTGGTTTATGCTTTCGTTGAGAGCTTAGAAAAATTTGGTGTAAGCAGAAAATATGCTCATTTATTAGCAATACCAATAGGAGTAATTATAAGTTTTCTTCAATTTTCAACAAGCAATATTTTGAATAAAATTTTCTATGGGGTAATTATCGGTGTACTTTCTGTTGGAACCTGCGATATTAGCTGTAATATAGTTGACACTTTTAATGATAAATCCAATAAATCATAACAATCCTATGAAATAAATAAAAACTATAGTAAGCCTACAAACTTGCTATAGTTCTCTTAAACTCTTGAAAGACTAGCTCCTACTGCAGAAAATAGTCAAGGTATATCCTTTGTGGTAGTTGAAGCAGTTCTAAGTATGCTAAAATGAACCGCTCAAGTTCCTTTTGGATTCATCCCTATAAAGTAAAACTTTTCAGTTAAAGTTTCACTGAATTTTTAGGTAAAAATATCGTTATCCTAGTACCAATACCTTTTCTACTTAATACAGAGAAATATCCTTTGTGTCCATCAATAATCCATTTAGCTATAGAAAGCCCCAAACCAGTCCCACCATTCTTTCTAACTCTTGCTGTATCTGCTCTAAAGAATCTCTCAAATATATGTGGTATATCTTCTTCCGCCATTCCTATACCATTATCCTGAACTGAAAAATAAGGTTCCCCTTTTTCACTTATTCCTGTTTTTAGCATTATGACTTCATTTTCTTCAGTATACTTAGCTGCATTTTCAATCAATATTCTAGCTGCCTGCTTAAGCAAACCAATATCACCATGAACAATTATTTCTTCTGAATTATAATACCTATATATGTGCTTTTCATCTATCATCTTCGATTCTTCAAGCACTTCATTCATTATATCATTTAGTAAAAATTCCTTAGAATTAATCTGCGTCTTGCCATTAATCCCTCGAGCTAAAAATAATAGTTGTTCTACTAGATTTTTCATGTTTTCAGATTCGCTTTTAATGGCTGCAATAGATTCGTTTAGTACACTTTCATCATTTTTTCCCCAACGATCCAGCATATTAGCATAACCTTGGATTACTGAAATTGGAGTCCTAAGTTCATGTGATGCATCAGAAACAAACCTTGCTTGTTGTTTATAAGAATCTCTCATTCTTTCTAATAGATTATTTATTGCCTCTTCTAATCCATGTAGCTCACTGTCCCCAGTAAAAATTTTTTCATCTGAGATTACAGGGCTAATTTTAGAAATAGCATCCTCAAGATTTTGAAACTTCTCCTCATCAAAAGTCATATTACTAAGCCTACTTGCAGTTTGAGCTATTTCATCAAGTGGTTTTAGAATCCTTCTAATTTTCATTGTTCCAAAGACAATTTCCTTCAATACAGATAACCCCTGTATAATAACTATGGCTACAACTACTCTTTGAACTAAATATAAAAAACTACTTGCCTCTTTAACCATAGTTTTACCATTATCCCAAACTACTGTATAAGTTGCATTTTCTATAGGTAGGAAATTTAATATTCTTTGGGCATTCAGTACAAATTCTCCGTAGAAATTAATTTCTCTATCAATACACCAATATACAATAAGAAAGAATATTAAAAGTATATCCATCCAAAGAAATTCGGAAAATAGTTTTCTTACAAAAACAGAATTCAGTTTTATTGCAATAGATGTAACATTTTTTTCTTTATTCACCTTATTCATCTTTTATAACATATCCTACTCCACGTACTGTGGTTATTATCTTTGTTTTAAATGCCTCGTCTATTTTAGTTCTTAAAAATCTTATATAAACATCTATTACATTAGTTTCTCCAATATAATCATAGCCACAGACTTTTTCCATTAGTATATTTCTACTTAATACTATATTCTTATTTTCCATTAAAATTTTTAGTAAACTAAATTCCCTGTTTGTTAATTCTATTTCTGTATTATCATACATTACCTTATGTCTAATTTTATCTAAAGACAATAATCCACAGCTTATTATATCTGTATCTTTTTTTTCAATAACATTCCTCTTTTTAAGAGCTGTTCTTATTCTTGCTAATAACTCTTCTATTGCAAATGGTTTTGTTATATAATCATCCGCTCCCGCATCAAGTCCGGATACCTTATCCATGACAGCATCCCTTGCAGTAAGCATTATAACAGGCAAATCTGAAGTTTTTCTAATTCTACGTAATACTTCTAATCCATTTATTTGTGGAATCATTATATCAAGAAGTACTAGATCTACTTCTCCCTTCTCAACTATTTCAAGACCATCTCTTCCATTATCTGCTTTTGATATTTCATATCCTTCATGTAACAATTCTAACTCTACAAATCTTGCAAGCTTCTCATCATCTTCAACAATTAAAATTTTAACCATTTTTAAATCCCCTCTTTAATTTACCTTTTACTTTTTTTACATTTTCTGATATCACCTTAAGTACATGATTAATCTTATTTATTTGTAGCCTATTTCCTGATAGTGAAAACTCGAAATCAAAGAAAAGGCCTACTATATATAAAGGAATAACTATTCCAAAGGCGAATATTAATAACACTATAATCACTGTAACAGGAATCTTAAGAAATATCTTATTCTCTTTCTTTATTTCAAAAAAAATATTATTGCATGTGTCTATTATTCTGCATACTTTTACAAAAATTCCTTCAAATCCATTATCCTTTTTGGTATTATTATAATTATTCCCTCTATTCTTATTATTAGTTACCAAGCTATTTTTATGATTTTCCTTATATTCATTAGTATAAAAGATACTAACAGAAGGCTTTTGAACTTTACCTTTTTCTTCTAAATAAACAAATGCATCTAGAATGTCCCAGTTTGACTTCTCAAGCGCAATTTTTGCTTCTTCATAACTTACATTAGCTTCGTTTTTTAATTTTTCTACAAGCTTATAATCTTCCATAGTAACCCCCATATCCATAGTATCGGATAAATTATACCATTTAATCTAATGTTTTTATATATTTAACCTACAAAATAAGAGGCTTTGAATAATTTCAAAACCTCTAATACTCTACCTGTAAATTAATTAACAACCTTTATATCCTTCTTTAAAATCATCTTTGATGTTATCTGCTGATTCTGAAGCTTTATCCAAAATATCATTAACTTTCTTAGTATTAATATCAGGACCTGCTATTGAGTATCTATATCCTAAAAATAAACCAACTACTAACAATATTGCAACAGGCCAAAATCCAATTATTAGCAAAAGTGCTGATATTGTAAGTGATATCTTTATTGGTTTTTTATTTTCTTTTCTCGCTTCAAAATAGTTTTCATTTCCTTTGCTGATAACCTTCCCTATAAACTTAAATACTCTACCAATAATTTCTCCAATACCTCCACTTTTCTTTTTATGATTTTCCTTATTTTCTTTTTTATTTTCTTCTTTGCTTTCTACTGCCACTTCTATAACAGTATTAGCTTCATTATTTTCAACTTTTCCTTGTCTTTCTAAATAAATTATAGAATCTAGAAGATCCCAATCACATTCTTGTAATACTTTCTCTGCTTCTTCATAACTTACATTAGTCTTTTCCATTAAAACTTTAATCATTTCATTTCTTTCCATTTAAATCATCCTCCATAACTTTTTATAAACTTATCATGCTTATATAATACTTAGAGAAAATTAATCTAAAATATAAGAAAGATTAAAATTAGATTAAAATTACATGATTTTTTCTAGTTATATGAATTTCTTATTGTATGAGTAATGAGAAGTTTTCTTTGTAGTGAATAAAATGATCTTATAGCAGTTAAACACGCTTTTAGAATTAATTATAAAGAAATACCACAAAATTCATTTCTGAATAATGTGATATTTCTATTGGTTCTTTATTTTTACTTGTTTATACTAGTACTTCTTTATAACCGGTATCCATATTTCGCTTTTAAAAGTTGGTGAAGTTACATCTTTATTCTCATTCCATAAGATTTCTGGTCCTTGTTTTTGTTCATAGTTTGAAGATGGAAACCATTCAGAATAGATGCGCCCCCAGACATTTTGCAACGTATCTGGAAATGGCCCTACTGCTTCAAATACTGCCCATGTTGATGCGGCAACTTCAAGTTTTGATAAATTATCTTGGCACTCTTTTGTCGTTGCTACACCTATATAATGGTCAAGTTCTCCTTTTTCTTCCATTCGCTCTTCTGAAAAATTTAAAGATGCACTTATTAGTCCCCTTGGTTCTATATTTGATAATCCTTTCAATTCATTAATTTTTTCAATAGTTAAGCTTTGCCACATTTTAGCAATTTCTGGATTTACTCCATTAAAAATTATAGGTACCCTTTTTTTTATGCCAATTATGCAAAATGCTTCTTTCTCTTCAATTCTATAGTTCATTTCATTTCCTCCTTCAATTGATAATCGAAAGGTCATTGGTGGATAGGCTTTTAATGATTTTCCATTATATCGAGCCTCTGATGGAGTTATTCCATGCAAATTTTGAAATGCTCTTGTAAAAGAATCTGCTGACTTGTAACCATACTTAACAGCCAAGTCAATTATTCTTATATTTCTATTATTAAGTTCAAACGCTGCTAATGTAAGACGTCTCCTACGAATGTACTCAGACAGCGAAACACCTGCAAGAAAAGAAAACATTCTTTGAAAATGATATTCTGAACAAAATGCTAATCTTGCTACTTTTTTCAAATCAACTTCACCATCAAGATTTTCTTCAATATAATTTAATGCTTCATTCATTTTTTTCAACGAATCCATTTAGTAACCCTCCTTTCATCAATATAATATCAGAAATTATATTGATCTATCCGACTATTCTTGCACAATTATGTAGGATTAATTCATCACACCACTTATATAAAATGAACACCCATTAATATGCATTATCTTACAATATTATTAATCATTTATATATATTATAAATGATATATTTGATATTATTCAATTTTCAAATAACATTACTTTAATAAATGCTACACACTTTTTTATTGCTTATCAATCATTAAAATTGAAATTAAAAAAATTACTTGTTTTTCACAACTTAAATTTACAAATATTTTTTTTTAAAAAATTCTCTTGAAAAAAATCAAAAATTCCTTTATACTAATAGTATAAAAATATTTAGCGCGTATAATTGTTCAGCGTGAAATCAAGTAATTGGTTTCACGCTTTGTTTTTTGCGTAAATATTTTAAATTACTAAGAAAAGAGGATATGAAGTATGGAATATTACATGAAATTGCCAAGAAATAATAAGGAGTTTGCGTTATTTATGGCAGTTATTTCAATTATATCAGTGAATATAATTGCACCATTGATTACTTGTTTTGAAGTTGGCTTTCATATGTATGTATGGGCAGATGCAATAAAAATAATTCCTTTTATTTGGATTTGCGTGATTGCCTTAGTTTTAATCACATATAAACCTGCTGAATGGTTAACGTCTAAAATAGTAGAGAAGGACGACAGTTTTAGCTCGCATATTGTTATAAATATTTTATGTACGGTATTTTTGATGTCAATATTTTTGACTGTAATTGGTACATGGGTAGGAAGCAGGCAAGTTAGCATGGAGCCAATTCGTATGTTTTTTTATAAGTGGCCACGTAATTTTGCAATTTCCTTTGCAATAGAGTCATTAATTGCACAGCCAATAGCAAGAGCAGTTATGTTCAAAATTCATCAGCTTAAAGATACTGAAAGTATCTACTAAAAGTGATTAGACTGCTTCGGCAGTCTTTTTATTATCTATGGAAATTACTATTTACCTTTATGCCAATTATAAAAATCTTTTAGGTCTGCTTTACGTTCCTGTGGTAATGCCGTTTTCTTAACACCGTGAATTGCACCTTCTAGTGCTAATAATCTATGGATGCACGCAGAAGCATCAATTTCTTGTATTTTCAGCCACGCCTGTTCTGCACCAATATCTTTTAATTCATCATAAGTAAATATACCTACATTATTCAACTGTCTTTCAACTTCTTCTCCGATATTAGGTAGTTTTGATAATTCTCCCATAATGAAACTTCCTTTCAACTTACCATTTATACTTTTGTTTATTATAACATATTTTGTAACTATAACCCATTCTGTTTTTTGTCTCATTTGCAATTTCTTCAACAGTTGCTTGTCCTAAAGCAATTTTATGAGAGCCCATCGCTGAGTTTCCTGATATCCTTAAATTCACCACCCCAAAGGTTTCCTGTAAAGCATTTTTAATTGCAATTAGTTTTATTTTTGGAATCATATATTTTCCACCTTAATTAAGCTAATTTTATTTATAAATCTAAATTTAATAATTTCCCTTGTAGAATAGTTTTCTAAACAATATTTGAAAGTGCTCCTTGTTATCTCTATATATGTTAATTAGAGTATTTCCAGAGTCCGAAGGTCTCAGGTTGCTATAAATATCATATTAATTCCCCATTTGATTTATCATCATTTTAGCATTTGAAACGTAATTTGATTTTGGATAATTATCTGTTACTTGCTTAAAATATATAAGAGCATTTGCATTATCATTTGTTTCCTTATAACACATCCCTATCTGAAATAAAATCCATGGCATAAGGTCTAAATTAGGATCAATTTCTGAAGCTATTTTTAATTTGGGCAGTGCTTCAATATAATTCTTTTGTTTATATAGATTATTCCCTTGGTTGTATATGGTCCATAATACATTTGGTTTTAAATCTTGCCACAACTTATCAAATTTCAGTTTTGTTTCGTCATCAAAATTCATACTTTTCATACTTATTAAAGTGCTAGCAGCTTTCTCATAATTTCCATCCTTAAAGGATTTTTCAACATCATCTAACATACTTACAATATTACTTTTATAACTATCTAATTCCAACTTAGTATCTTCTGAATCCTTTTGGGCATTTTCATAATCTACATGAGCTATATTATTTTCTTTTGATGAAGTTTCATCTTCATCCAAATTTTTATCTGTTGTTTCCTCAAAATCGGCTATTTTATTATTGGCTCGAAATTTTCCCATAACATCTTGAACGTTTGAAGGAAACTTTGTTAAAACTCTCTTAATAGTTAGTGGATAGAAGTAATTTATGCTTACTCCTGCTATAACAATAATAATAATAATAATAATTAACAAGCTTATAATAATCTTTCTTTTTGAGCGTTTTACCACAATAGGTTGTTTCTTTTTATTGTTAAAAATATAATTATCTTCTATAGTATTAATATTTTTAATCATAGATTTTTCAATTATTAAACTTTGCATATATTCATTTGCTAATTCATTGTATATTAAATCTTTAGCAAGCTTTCTAAAGACTTTTTCTGCTTTTTTATATTCTTTCATATTAACATAACATAATCCTGTAAGTTTAATGGCTTCTGAAAAACCTTTATTATAGGACAAAGCTCTTTTTAAGTCATTTATAGCTAACTCTAAGTCACCTTTTTTTATCCCTCTTATGGCCATATTATATAAAACAATTGAATTTTTAATACTATCATCGATTTTATATCGGTTTAATTCCATTTCTTTTATATTGATTGGTTGTACCCTTTTCATTTCCAAATCAAAATTAATCAAATAATTCCCCCCTAAAATTCTACATATTAGCATAGTGATTTTTAATCCAATGTGTTAATTCTATTAAATAAATAATATGTGCAATTAAAGTTCAATTAACATCTACATACACATCTTAGCAAATCATGTCATAAAATTCAATAAAAAGTCCTATTACCAAAAACTAAACTTTTAGTAATCTGTATCATTTATTCTTACAATGTACAATAGAATTAAATATAGAAATGAGTATAAATGTGAGCTGATAGAATAATGAAAATAGCCATATACAGTCGTAAATCAATATTTACTGGTAAAGGTGACTCTATAGAAAATCAAATTTCAATGTGTCAGGAATACATATCTTCTAAACTCGGAAAAAATGTTGAAATTTCAGTATACGAAGATGAAGGTTTTACTGGTAAAAATACTAATAGACCAGAATTCCAAAGGCTTATGAAAGATATTAAAAATAAAAAAGTAGATAGAATAGTATGTTATAAGCTTGATAGAATTGGTAGAAGTGTAGCTCAACTTTCAAATATGTTTGAAATGCTAGATCAATATAATTGTTCATTTACAAGTATTACAGAACAGCAATTTGATACTACAACGCCTATGGGCAGAGCTATGATAAATATAGCTAGTACTTTTGCTCAACTTGAACGTGAACAGCTAGCGGAACGTGTTAGAGATAATATGCTTCAGTTAGCTAAGTCTGGAAGATGGCTTGGAGGGCAATCCCCTCTTGGATTTACTCCTGAGAAAATCATCTATATAGATGAAGAAATGAAAGAAAGAACTTTAATGAAACTTACACCAGATGAAGAAGAATTAAATATTATAAGGTTTATCTTTAAAGCTTATTTAGAAGAACATTCAATAAATGAAGTTACAAGGCAATTAAATGTCAAATGTGTTAAGGGTAAAAATGGTGGAGATTTTGATACTACACAGGTTAGAAGAATGCTCAGAAATCCACTTTACGTTAAATCTGATGAAAGTACACATAACTATTTAAATAACATTGGAACAAATGTATATGGAGAATATAATGGAAACGGGTATTTAACTTACAATAAGAAAAAACAAACTACCATTGGCAGAAATTTCGAAGAATGGATTGTTGCTGTTAGCAAACATAAAGGAGTAATAAATTCTGAAGAATGGCTAAAAGTACAAATTATATTAGATAAAAATAAATCTAAACAATCTATAAGACTCGGAACTGGGAATAGTAATAATGCATGTTTATCTGGAGTATTAAAATGCGCTAAATGTGGATCTAATATGATAGTAAAGCATGGGCACCCTTCTAAGGTTAATGCTTATACAAAATACGATTATTATGTATGTAGTAATAAGCAAAATAAATATGTAGATAGATGTGATAATCCAAATATAAGAGTAGATAAATTAGATTCAATAGTTACTTCTGAAATTAAAGCTTATAACAAAGAACTATTGATTGATGAACTTACAAAATCTTTAACCAATAATGATACAACACTTGAAAATGAACAAATTAAAGAACTTAACTCACAAATTAAAGGGAAGAAACTAGCATCTTCTAATTTAGTAAAACAACTTTCATTAGCTCCAAATGATGATGTTGCTAGTATTATTATGAATGAAATATCTTCTATTAGTTATGAAATTAAAGAACTAGAAAGTGATTTAAATAATATAGAATTTGATAAAAATGAAATTGTAAATCAAACTGTAAATTTAGAATTGATAATAAACTCGCTTAAACATTTTAATGAAAATATAGATACAGTAAATGATATTTCTAAAAAGAGAATGTTAATACAATCTATTGCTAGTAAAATTTTATGGGATGGAGATAATTATATATCCACAGTAAAAATCTTAGGTATGGATGCTTCTAAAAAGAAATAATAACTCCTTTCTTTCTAGTGCCTAATTTATCGTCATATAGTGGGACAAGGAAACCCATGGACCGCAACTTATATTCAAGCAAAAGGCGATGTAATTGCAGATTTACATGAAGATATGGCTGCTGAACAAAAAGCACGAGCAACTTATGAGAATTTAATCCACTTAACTGATGAACAAGATATTAAAGAAATATTGAAATTCTTAAGAGAAAGAGAAGTTGTTCATTATCAAAGATTTGGAGAATGCTTAGATCATGTTCAAGATGCTGTATGTATGAAGAAATAGTTCTTAATTATTTAGTATAATATATAACAATATTATATAAATAGAAGACTGCCTCAAAATGATAGATATTATCACTTTGAGGCAGTTCTTATATTTTACTATATTTAATATTATCCAATTTGTTTTTCTAATTCTTCTAAATCGCTTATGACCATATTTATAACGTCTATCTTAGATTTAGCATATTCATTTTTAGGCAACCATTTTAATCCATTTTCTAATGATTCCTTTGTACTCTTGTATTCTTTTAATAATTGCTTTATGTTTTCAATCATACCTTTAATACTTCTCCTTCTTTTTTGAATCTTTTAGAATAACTGCATTTCAATATTCCTCAATTATTTGCCATTATAAATATATTATATCCTTTACCTAAAGGAATAATACCAATTTTATTAATTTTCCCCATTCCCATATTATACCATATAATTAATCTAATCTTAATACAATTTTAAAATTTATTATAGGAAAACATATCAATGCCTTAAATTAAAATTATTAATAATAAAATTCAAAAAACGGAATATACTTTTTTAAATTCTGCCATTTAATTTGAAATCCATGTTTTCGAAATAGTATTCTTCATTTTCAACTTTTAATAGTTCCCAAAACATTTTATGTTTTTTTGCTTCATTATTAAATTCCTCTTGAATATTTTTATCATTCTTCTTTATATTATTTATGATTATATTAATATTGTTTCTTTTCCAATTATTATAATCAAATTCTATTTGTGATAGTATTTTTGTAGTTGAAGAAATTTCAATATTAGGTCCACCAAGATCTCTTTCAATATTTCTTAAGGTATATGAATTCTGACCTGGATCTAAAATTATAAAATATCCATAATCAAAGGTACTTCTAATAAGTCTACCATATATTTGTTTGATTTTTATACAAACTTGAGGGTAATTTACATCTTGATACCCTTTCTTTTGATATGTTGTAATTGCTCTTAAAATAGGATATTCAGGACTGTAATTAGGAATTTTGTCTAACATAACACAGCTTAATGCGTCTCCTGGTACATCTATTCCTTCAAAAAAGCCTTTACTTCCAAGTATTATTACCTGTCTATTTTTATCACTTAAAGCACCTATTGATTTTTTGTTAATATGCACTTCTATTTTAGTTCCCCTAGTAAGTAAATCTAATTCTTCATGTACAGCTGATCTCCTTGCATTATTGTTAAATAGTACAAGAATATGCCCATTTATTTTTTGTGCAGTATCAAATATAAATTTCGAAACATTCTTAATATAAGATGGTTCATCATATCTTCCAACATCATTTAATGCAAATATTTTTGTTCTTTTCTTTAAATCAAAGGTTGGTGGAATCACAAATTCTTTTGCCTTCTCTTGTCCTAAATGTTTCTTCATTTTATTAAATGAATTTTCTATTCTAAGTGTTGCTGATAAAAATGTTGTACTTTTAACATCCTTAAGCATGTGTTCATTAACTAATTCACCAACATTTAAAGGCACGTTTTTAAGTTTGAAATCCCTATATTCTGAATCTACTTCTAATACCTTTGCATAAAACACTGAGCTTTCTAAGAACTTATCTAATATATCAAAAGTTGATTTAATCTTTGATATATAATCAGATAACCCCTTATGATCATTATCACCATTAATTTCATCATCTAAAGTAATATTAGAAACATAATCATTTAACATTTTATATAAGGGGTATATACTTTCCTTTAAAACTGATATCTCAGAACCTAGAGCCTTTGTGATACCTTTCAAGTCTTCTCTTGGAATAAAAAATTCAGTATTAAAGTTATATTCTCCACTAACAAGCCTCATGCATCTAAAATCATTTATAAGTATATTTATATTTACTATAATTTCATTTACCAAATATGTAAGTTTATCTTTTTCTATAGTTTCTCTATACCCATAGCTAGCATTTAAACTTAATAGCATAGCTATAACACTTGGATGACCTTTTTCTATGGCATCTAATAACTCTAGAAATTCAAAAGACGAAAACTCCTCTGCAAAAAAATCATAACACTTTTCCATTAAATTATGTCCTTCATCAATTATGATATGATTTATCTTCTTTTTTTCAGCATATGGCCAGCATGCGAGTAGTGAATGATTTATTACTGTTATATTTTCCTCTGGAAGCTCATTATATCTCTGCCTTAAATAACATGGTCTTGTACATTTATCTAATTTACATTGTTCACTATCACAATTAACTTCATTTATGCATTTATCTAATTCAAAATGCTTTTGTGCTGAGTAATTTATGTTTTCTATATCTCCATAATTACCTTTTTCACATAATCTTCTAAGAAAAAGTAGTGTTAAATTTCCTTTTTCATCAAATTCTAAACTTTCACATTTATTTAATCTTTCAATGCAAAGGTAATTCCCTTTGCCCTTCATGGCACCATAATTTAATTTATCATTCAATTTTAACTTTTTAAGGATGGTTGGAATATCTCTTTCAATAAGTTGATTCTGTAATTCTTTTGTATTTGTTGATATTATAAAACTAGCATCATCTTTCATCTTTTTTTCTTTATTTAAATAGGTTCCTATAGCTGCTATTATGACATATGCAAAAGTTTTACCACTACCTGTTGGTGCTTCGATAAATATTCTCTCTGATTTTTGGAAATTCTCTCTGATTTTCTTTGAAAATTCTTTTTGATCTTTTCTATATTGATATCCAAAATCTCCACCATTATTCCATATTTCTTCATTTTCAAGTAAATCCTCGTATAGTGAATAATCTATAGGAATTTTCTTTAATTTATTTTCATCAATCTTATTTTCTTCATAACTCACATAAGGGTATTTTTCATCTGTAAAAAAAGGTGGCTTCAGTAAATACTTAGTCCATGCCCAATTTTTCAAATGAGCGTATTCATTAAGAATGCTCATATATAATGTATTGTTTTTCTTTTTACTCTTCTCATCTCTAGCCCATTGCCTTAAAATAAGGGAATTTACTACCTTTAGAGTGTCAATTGAATCTTCTAATCCTCTATGAATCTCATTTTTTTCTAAATTAGTAGTTTCTTTTATCAAAGCATTTAAATTGAATTCCTTTCTCCAAGGTTCTAAAATAGCCGCTAGTTCCATTGAATCCAACATTTTATTTTTAATTTCTGGAATGTGATAATATAAAAATTTTCTTTCAAAATTTGAATTATGACACACCAAAGGGAGGTCCTCTAAAAATTCTAGAACCTCCGGTTTTATAGTATTCAAACTTCTAGCACTTAGCAATTCCATTTCATTTAATCCAGTGCAAAGATTATAAATCCCTATGGGTACTCGTCCTCTTGGTCTAATTAGGGTATTATAAGTAGTTATAACTCCCTCTTTTACCTTAACTGCACCAATTTCTATAATCTCAGAACTATTTTCATCAAGTCCAGTTGTTTCAATATCTAAATATATTACATTATCTAAAATACTACTTAATTCTTGTATCATATCTTCTCCTAAATTGTTAGGCACATTCAAAAAATACATCGCTTCTTTAACTTGTTATTTTGTTTCGAGTGCCTTAGTCTCTCAAATGTTTCTTTGCTATTCGTATTATTCTCTTAAAATTGCTTTTGTACTTTAATATGTGTTCCATTAATTCTTCATGATTTGGTTCTTTATATCTATGTGAAATTCTATTTCTTAGTAACCTTGATTTTTCTAAGAACTCATAAAGGTCTTTATCTATTATATTTTTGTCTTTTAATACAAATAAACTATCATTTAACGTCATACCTATCTTATACTTTTTAATTTCCTTGAGCATTATAGAAGCAAATTCTTCAAGTATTGTATGAAAGCTTACAAACAATTGTCTAAGGCTTGATTTTGAAAGCTTTATCATAATTTCATTATCACAATCACTTTGTAGTATTTCAAGGCATTCTTCTATATCACCTAAACACTCTTGAAGGTCTTCTATTATTTTCACAAGTCTTTCTTGATTCATGACAACACATCCTTCCTTCTAAACCAGAAAAAATTCTCATTTTCTTTATAAATTTTATCTGTTTCATCTTTGAATACTTCAAAATTATAATTATCATCATTAGAATAAATAATTTCACCATCATTTAATACATTTATTTTCAAGAAAATATATAAGCCTTCACTTTTTAAATCTATAACATCAATTTCCTTATTGAGTAATTTTGCTAAAAATAATTCAATTTCTAATATTTCCTCTAAATCTATTTTATGTTTCCCTATTATAGCAATATCTATATCTGATTCTTTTGTAAATTCTTCATTATTAATACTTCCAAAAGTGAGCATGGTTGAAATATCATATTTATTAAGAAAATTCACCACTTCTTCACTTTTTAGTTTACCCATAATTAATTTTTTTTCATCTTCTAATTCCATTTTGCTCACCTACCTGTGAATATTTTTTTAATATGACTTACATGCTTTAGCAATCTGAAAAAGATAACACCAAATATGAATTATATTATCAATTATATCATAATTTAAATAAATAAGCTGACACAAAATAATTATTACAATTATTGTATGTCAGCTTATTTTTATTTCATATTTATTTCCGTAAATACACCTAAAATTCCTGTAAACTACAATTTCCAGATTGATTTCCAAATTTACTTAAGCTCTTGGATGTGTATGCATGTATATATAATTGATTTTATCATTATTTATTATATAATATTATTAAATAATTTATCAGATTTTATTAAAATATTTTTATATATAATAGATGCTATTTAGGGTACTTTAAAAGACTACTAAAAATATATTAAACTATAATAATCTATTCTAATATATTTTAAATTGTACACACTGGTGGTAAATGGGTGGAATCTTATATGATTGCCACCCATTATTCTCTCAAATTCATTATGTTATAAATGTCTATTCTTTGTTAAAAAATAAATGGTACAGGATTGTTACCCATATAAAAGGTGTGAAAACATGTCAACATTTAAGATAATTATATAACATTTAAACAGATTGATTTTAATTTATTGTATAAAGTTTTTTCATACTAAAGTGCTTTTATCATTCTTTTAATAAATTTGTTTTGCGTTAGGTAAAACGTTGACATAAAACAATATAAAATAACATATTAATCAAATGGTTAGGAATAATTTTGCTTACTCCTAGCCTTAATATTTCTATAAAGATTGTTGCCCTAGTTATTTAAATGATCTAAATATCCCAACAAGTTTACCCAATATCTTACAATCATCAACTAAAATCGGCTGCATAGTATCATTTTCTGGTTGGAGTCTAATATGATCCTTTTCTTTGAAGAATCTCTTTATTGTAGCACTATCATCTATTAATGCAACTACTATATCACCATTAATTGCATTTTGTACATTTTCTATGATAGCTAAATCATCGTCTCTGATACCAACATTAATCATACTTTGACCAGAAACTCTAAGCATAAAGAGCTCTTTATCATGCTTAATATAGTCTATTGGTATTGGGAATGTATCTTCGATATTCTCCGTTGCAAGTATTGGAAGTCCGGCTGTAACTTTCCCTACAATAGGAATATTAATCATTTCCTTCTTTGGAGCTGAAAGTTCTCCTATTTCTAAAGCTCTTGGTTTAGATGGATCTCTTTTGATCATGCCCTTCTTTTCTAATCTCTTCAAATGACCATGAACAGTTGAAGTTGATTTTAAAGAAACAGCTTTACAAATTTCTCTCACTGAAGGTGGATAACCTTTACTTCCTGTATAAGTCTTTAAAAATTCATATATTTCACTTTGTTTATTTTTTTCTTCTTCCATTATTTACACCTCACACGCATTTTAAAATATTCTATCAAATCTTAAAAAGAATCCATCTACATTTTTCTATATCATATTTAATTTCAAATACCTTCTCAACATCTCCTATAACTGCACTACAAGTAAAAAACCACATCTCATTGCCACACATTTTTTCTAAGTTCTTAGTTATAATCTTCTCTATTTTTATAACTTTGCATTTATCTTCTTCATCAATTTTAAATCTTATAGGATTAACTTGACCATCTTTCTTAAAATAAGCTATCATTTCTATTTCTTTAGAAACAACTTTCATTATTCACACTTCCCTTACAACATGCTACTCATCATTGGATAATACTGATCTGAACCAGTACCACCATCTAGTGGTTTTATTCCTGAGTGTAAAAATGTTGATCTCATAACGCATTCCTTACCATATTTATTCCTGAGTATATCCAAAGTCTTATCTAATTTCCTTTGTTTTTCAGTATTTTCAAAGTCAAATAAGGTTTCTTGGCAATATTCATTGCTACAAAGTTTAGTTACTCTTACACCTAACTGCCTTATTTTTTCACCCCTCCAGCCTTCATTAAAGGCTTTCTTTATTCCTTCAAAAATAACCTTAGTTGAATCTGTAAAATTCTCTAGTGGTTTTTGATGAGAATAGTGAATAAACTCATTAGTTTTGATACTTATAGCAACAAGACCACACAAACTATTACTTTCACGTAGTCTTATTGCAACACTTTCTGTAAGTGATAAAAGAACTTTTAATGCTTCTTCCATGGTTTCAATATCATAAGAAATTGTAGTTGAATTTCCTATTCCTTTAATCTCTAAATAATTAGACTTTCTTATTTCTGAATTATCAATACCATTCGCATATTCATATATAAGCTTTCCATGAGAATGTAACTTACTAATAAGAAGTCTTACATCATACTGAGCTAATTCACCTATAGTATGAACATTTAACTTATGCAGTTTAGCTTCTGATGCTCTCCCGACCATAAATAAATCTCCAACTGGTAAATCCCACATTTTTATTGGCACTTCATCTTTAAATAATGTGTGTATAGTATTTTTAGGCTTAAAATCACTAGCCATTTTTGCAAGCAACTTATTTGTTGAAATTCCGATATTAGTATTAAATCCAAGCTCTTTACTTATCCTCATTTTAATTCTCATTGCCATTCTCATATAATCCTCTTTATAATGGCTACAATCCATAAAACATTCATCAATACTGTATCTTTGAATTTTAGGGGAATATTCACTTAGTAATTCAAATAAAGCATCACTACTCTTAACATACCAATTATAATCTGGAGGATATACAATAAGATTTTTGCATTTAAGCTTCGCTGAATATATAGGCTCCCCTGTCTTAATTCCAAATTTCTTTGCAGGTATTGAAGCTGCTAAAATTATTCCATGTCTATTTTCTTCACTGCCTCCAATAACCGAAGGTATCTCTCTAATATCAAGTTCACTCCCATACTGCAAAAGCTTAACAGCAGTCCATGAAAGATATGCTGAATTTACATCAATATGAAAAATTAATTTATCATCATTATTAATCATTAAATCACCCCAAACATACGTTCTTATATTTATTATATCGAACATACATTCTGTTGTAAAGAAAAAAATAAAGGGTACAGGAATTAATTTCCATACCCTTACACATTTTTGCTATTAACTTATTTAATTATTGTATCCCTGCTCCAGTTTCATCTACTTTGTATCCATCTGGAGTAGTACAATCTACAAATAATGAATTTTAATGTTGCTTAATGTAGTTGTTGTCGTATCTGCCATTACTGGTATACTAAAAGAAAATAACATTACTAATAATAAACTAAATAGTTTTTTAAATTTCCCCATTATTATTTCCCCTTAAATATTTATACCTTAATCGTATATTATTTGTATGTTTTGTCAAATATATTAAATGTTTAAATTTAAATTTCTCTTCATAATTCGTTTTTAAAAAAAGATGCAGCCAACTTAATGACTGCATCTTTTTTATATAAATGGTATATTTATGGAAAAGATTCTTTACAATTATTATTATAATTTACTTACCTTAACATCAGCTGAATGAAATAAAAAGTATAGAATTAATCCTACACTCTCTATTTTTGCTTATACATAATTACATTCCAAGTGCTTTTAATAATGGTCCAGTAAAGATTTTTGTAATTATCTCTGAAAACAAACCTAAACCTTTTGCAGCAAAGCCTCCAATTTGTTGAGGATACATTATACACATTGCAGCTAAAAAAAATCCTAATACTGACTTCATTAAACTTGATTTTGCTCTATTCATATTCTCACCCTTTCATAATAAATTGTTTATATTGTTATATTCGCAAATATATACACTAACTTTCAATTTTTCACAACAAAAATAACGACAAAAAATGCAGCCAGTTTAATGACTGCATCTTTATATAAATTAAACTTTAAGAGAAATTTGTTTTTGGAATAGATTGGGGAGATCTTTTGTACATCTTCATAATAACATATTATTATATGATAATCTATATTATTTAATAATATTTATTTATTATTTTTCCGACAAATGAAAAGCAGTAGTGGATTGCTCCTGGCTACTGCTTGTTATTAACTAAAAGGATTTATATAACTCAAAAAATTATTTAAATGTGGTTGAATTGCTGGCCATGTAGAAGTCGCCATATTTATTGTTGAAACTATATGAGGATAAAATTTTTCAATTCCTTCTGCCCCATCTTTTAGTTTACCAATAGTTTCCGATTTACTAATAATCTTTTGACCTATGTTTCGTTTTTTAGATTCTTTAATTTCCTCATCTATTTCTTTAAAATTATTGCTAATGTCCTTTTCTCCTGAATTTGATAATACTTCTGCAATTTTTGCTACATTATAATCTATACTTTTTATATTGGGAAAATTATTATTTTCATTTTCTCCAATCACTCCCTTGATTATTGAGATCATATCTTGAGGAGTACTATCTATATTAGGATATTCTTTTTTACTATGCAAGTTTTTTACTGCAATACTTCTCTTTTTTTTTATGCTTTCTATATAGTCATTATTTAAATAATAGACTATAAAAATATTTTCTAATCCAATTAATATATCCTCATTACATTCATAACAATTAATATATGTCCCCAATACTTTATCATATGAATCAACTAATTCTAATTCAGTTAAATGTTCAGTACATCTAATTTCATATTTTAAACTAAGCAAACTACCATCAACTAAGTAATTCAATCTATTTAAAACAACACTAATCGGGAGATTTAATTTTTTAGATATACTGATTGGATAAAAACTTTTTATTTTTCCACTTGATGCAATTTCTTCGATTAGTTGATCTATTGCAAAGTTATCATTCATATCCATCACTCCCTTCTTTAAGATAATTATACTATTTTGCCTTTTATATAGTCAATAACATCTTCTGTAACACTTGAGCGGAAACTTATAGTATTAGTTTTTAATCCTACTTGTATTGTATAATTAATATCATCATTTCCTGGCAAAGAAAATGTTATAAATCCACTATAATCTGTCATATATCCTTTAAATAAATTATATAATGATTTCTTTGATAAATCATCTTTATCATTACGTTTAACAGCCATTCCTATTTTAGACATTCCTGCTAATAATAATTGAGTAAATGGAATTCCTGCTGGATCCATTTCATTTAACGAGTTAATTAATTTATCTAACTCCTTATCAATAAAGTATTCATCTAAAGCTTCTAGCGTTTCAACAACCAATTGATTTTCCTCAGATGTCAATTCTATATTTTGGTCTGGTATAGATGTAGCGTCAATAAATTTCCCATTATCTAAAGAATCTCTAAGTTTCTCTATTGAATCTCTATACTTACCTAATATTCTTTTACCTTCATGATTTATTATTCCTAGATATCCACAAATTTCATTTGCAATTTTATCTGCAAATTTGCTACTACTTCTAACTTCAAGAATACTTTTTTCTAAATCAACAATAACAGTGGTATTGCTAATTGTAGTAAATTTATTTAATGTAACACCATTATCAACTCTTTTTGTTCCTGTAGGCACATATAACCTTATTAAATATTTATTCTCATCAATATTTAAACAGGTGTATTTTCTTATAGATTCTATATGACTCGTTTCTACTTCTAATTTATCATTAAAATAATTATCTGGAGATTCTAACTTTCTTATAATATCTTCACGATTTTCTTCATCGAAATCTAATCTATACCATTTAAGGGATGTTCTTCCCGCTAATACTCTATTAACAACTATTTTTTCAAGTTCTTCATCTCGGTATATAATATTCTTCATATCATATAAATACTTTTTGATATCTTCATCTTTATCTACTTCAAATTCTAATTTTTCTGTTATATTGTCAATATCACATTTAGTTAAATTATTAAAATCAGAATATGCTATAATTTCATGTATTTTCATTCAATTCACCCTACTATGTTTATATTTAACCAATAATGTTCTATAATAGAGGTATATTAAATAGTCTCTATTACAGACTGAACTCACAAGATTGCACTCTCATATATGAGTTCTTTTTATTTGGTTATATTTACATAATACTACAATTTGGACAAGTTTTCCACAAAATAAAAAATGAGGGTATAAAACAAGATTTCTCCTGTTTGCTACCCTTAAAATATGAAAATTAATTGAAAAAATTTTTAAACATATATATTAAACCAGTACAAACTATTACAAAACGTATAATTTGAGACCCTGTTTTTGATATTGCTGCTATTAATTCCATTTTATAACTTCACCTCTTTATAAGAGATTATAATATAATTTGCAAAATAAATAAAGGGTATAGTATCCCATATCCTAAATTTAAACTTACTCTTTTATATGACTTTCCAAGGCTGTTTGGCCTATTTATCTTCTATAAAATTATATTAAATTATTATAGACACTTATTCAATATAATTCAACAATAAAATGCTCCTACAGACTTTATTCAACACCTAAATTGAAATTACTTTTATAATAATGAACAATAAGCTTGTCCAATTCTTGACTAACTAATATTGTTTTTTCATTCAACAGTCCTTTTTCATTTATAAGTTTGATTAATTTTTCTCTTAATTCCTCCATAATTTGCTCCTTATCTACTGATATGTTTTTTCACCAACGTTTTCCATTATATTGCATTAGTTATATTTTTACAATACAAAATATAAAAGTTTTTATATTAAAAATATTCAGAAATTAATTCACTACCTTAAATCTATATTATTCAATCCCCCTTATTTTTAGACAAAAAAATAAGGAGTACAGGATTAACTCCCATACCCTTAAAATTACGTAGCTAAAGTGCAATTTAGCCACACGTATTATATCATATTTCATATTTTAGGTTGCATACAAAATTCATTTATTATATAATATTAAAGAATTAAACTAAAAATTAAATATTATATATAAGGGGTGAAACTTTTATGTTTTTAAGTAATGAACCTTTAATTTATTTCATAGTTGCATTAGCTTTTGTTGTATTAGCTATTATCGCACGTACTAGGAGATAAGTTAAATACTTATAGGATTATATTATATATATATCCTATAAGGAATCATTATATACAGTTTAATAAAATATATAAAACTGTAAAAAACATAAAAATTCACTCCTTTGATTTTTGTGATGTCGCATTACAGCTTGTTTTGAACACATAAAACAAAATATATAAAATAAATATATAGAAATAAAGGGCAACATAGAAAAACTAATCTCTATACTGCCCTTAAAACTTTAATATTTAATTTTAATTATTGCCTGTGTAGTCTGCATTAAAAAACATTGCATCTTCTTTTGTTCTTCTTCTATATAATCCTTCTATTCTCATCCCTCCACCATTAGACCACGCTTGGAAATTAGAAAGTATAGTAGCTGAATCTCTAACTCCAGCAATTATATTTTTATATAATGTTGAGCCTAATAGTCCAGCGGTGCCACAATTATATGCAAAACTTACTAACGCATCAAATTCATTTTGTTTTAGTGTCATGCCCTTAGAATCCAAATCAGCCTTAATAATAGGTGCATATTTATTGTTAATCCAATCTTTCAACATAGATGTTGCTTGGATTTCTGTAACCTCTGAAATGCCTTGTATTTCTTCTCCCGTCATTCCATAACCAAGAGTCCAAACACCCACTTCATCTTTGTATGGAGTAGCTGAAAAGCCTTCCCATGACTTTATAAAATCAATGCATTGTTGAGATACCAAACTATCTTCAATCCATGCTCCAGAACTATTAAAACTATATGATTTACCACCTATAGTATAATTTCCATTACAATACATAGACCCCATATAACCAGTGCTAGAAGGCTCTAAATAGTACCATATATTCTTTAATTGTAGCCATCCTGTTTTCATATTTCCATTAGTTTCATCTAGATAATACCATCTTTTATCTTTATCTTGAAACCATCCAGTATTCATTATTCCACTATTTTCATCTAAGTGATACCATTTCCCTTTATCTTTATACCAGCCTTTAATTACTTTTCCGTTATTGTCTGTTAAACACCATTTCCATTGTGACATAATAACACTCCTTCTTCCTTGTTTTATACTACATAATATGAAAGAGTAACTTTAAAGGCTACTCCACAATTATTCTTCTATTCACTCTTTTTCGTCTTCTTCAATATAAGAATTATTAACTTTACCGTCATCAATTAGATCCATAGATTTTTGATATAAATATTTAATTATTTTCCTTAGTAATTCTTCTGATAATAATAATTTGATTCTAATAGGCAATATCATATAAACTCTACTAACTACCCAATCTTCTTGGGCCTTTCCACCATGCAAAACCTTATCTTTAGCCAAGTCTTTAGCAGCAACTATAGCATTTAATATTTTCCCTTTTACGCTGCTCCACTCTAAAATAGTATATACTCCAGAAGCCACAACTAATAATATTACATATCTGTATTCCCATATTAATTCTTTCATTTTTACATTCCTCCAATTATTTTATTAAATTTTCTATTGTATAAACAAAAAAGCCTACTAACGTTGTTGCTCCAAGTCCTATAAGACCTTTTAGCACACTTGTTAAGGCTTTTAAGTTATCACATAGACTTTTCAATTCTGCTCTAAAACTAGCATTGTCTTGTTCAATTTTATCTAATCTTTCATCATGTTTTTCTAGTTTTTTATCATGCACTAAAATCTTATCTTCCATTACCTCTGCATTCATTTTTCGCCTACCTCACTTCATACTTTGTATAAAAATAAGCAACAAAAAAAACACCTTATTGGTGCTTATCTATTGCTTATATTTTTTATTTAATTCTTTGCCCTTTCTTCCTATTGTTTAACAAAAAAATCGCAAATTCATTTCCGAATAATGCGATATTTCAGTTTAATATTTTTTTAATTTATAATATATGAAAGATGTGAGCTTCTTTTAACTACTCTAACACCTTTAGTTAATCCCTTTAGAATTTTCTTCATTTTATACTGCCTCAAACTCTACAACTACTCTTATTGCTTCCCATTCAGCTGCTCTTGCATTCCCACAAGAAAAAACTAAGAATTCATCATATTTATAAGAACTTGATGATTTGTAAGTAACCAAACTACTATTTTGAATAGCTTTTACTTTCTTGTCAGCATCTGAACCTGTATTAACAATAAAAAAAGATTGGTCAAAAAATTTAATGTCAGTAATTTTATATTTGCCATCAACAACTTTTCCAATACAATTACTTCTAGCTTCATCTATAGTTGTTTTACTTTGTGCTAAATTTATAGAAAGAATTTTCATACGTCTTAGTCCCTCAGAACTCATATCTACATTATAATTAGTCAATTGATTTGATGCAGTTACATCTCTTTGACTTTGTGAAATATCTATTCTACGGTAATGTTGTCCATCTGCATCTTGAGGTTTAAGCACATTATCTGAAGAATTAGAAACTATACTTGTTGTCCAAGCGCCACTAGAATTTACGTAATATCCACCTATTTTTGTGTTTGTAGCCATTTGTCCATTTGACCAAAGATAGTACCAATTACCATCATCTTGAATCCATCCAGTTTTCATGACTCCATCACTACCTATATAATACCAATATCCATTGTCTTGTACCCATCCAGTCCGTGCCTTGCCTGTACTGTCCATGTAGTACCAACTATTATTAATTTGTTGCCAATATGCTTGTCCTTCTGCATATGCAGTCGTTGATAGACTATTAGGTACTAAAACGCCTAAGCTTGATATAGCTAATGTTAACGCTAATGTTTTTAATAATTTATTTTTCTTCATGTTTGTATCCCCCCGGCATATTTCTACTACAGTTCGTAATTATTTACCATAATGTATAAATTATATCATATTTCTTAAATATATCATTATTCAGTTTTTTAAAAACTTTTTTATATTTAACTTCATCAAATTTTCCTATGACGTATGTTATTCAGCTAATTTTGCTATAACTAATGCGTTCCATCTCAAAGGAACTTCATCAATAGTCATTAATCCCTCATTTATTCTTCTTACATATATTGCAACCATTATACTGTACCTCCTACAAGTGAAGCTAATTCTAATATTGCAAGTTCTTGTTCAGCTACTTTTTGTTTAAGCAATTCTGTTTCAGTTAATGGAATGTCTTCATATATTGGTACACTTGGAGTTTGGATAACATCTATACTTACTACTCTTTTTCCTGTTGGGATTTCTACTTCTAAATATTGCACTCCACCTTGTGGTTTTCTATAGGTGTCATTATAAGTTAAAAGTATATACCCTGTGTTATCATAAATTATTAATGTTTTCATTTATTATCATTCCTTTCAAATTTGTTTATTCCCATGCATAATATGTCCAATTTACAACAGCATTAGGAATCCCATTCCAAATTTTAATTCCATTTGTAACTACCTCTAAACCTCCTGTATAAATAGTGTTAGTACCATATTTATAAAAATTATTTGAAAATAACTGTATATATGAATATATAACAGTTGGTGCACTATCTTGATATATAACGACTATACTGGGTGTAAATGGCAACGAAATAGTGGTATAAGAAGCTGCAGCTGCACCAACTCCCCCACTAGCATACTTTTTTCCACCTAAACTTGCTACAGTAGCAGTTCCAGCAACTCCAAATATATCTTTGCCGCTTACAATATTAGCCGCTATTAAATCAGCATCTCCTAATATTGTTTGTATACCTGTACATAAAGTATTAGCTGCTATTGTTTGATTTGATGTTGAAGGTGTAATTGTTGTTGTTGCCTTATTAGTAGCAGTACCAGTCACTAACGCTCCATCTACATAAGCTTTTTTACCAGCTAATATTTGTACTGCAGTTGCATCACCAGCGCTTGTATCTACTACATTTGTAGCTCCTGTTATTCCGTTTATAGTAATACCAGCTTTTATATTACTACTTATTAATAGAGATAAATCAAGAGTTCCAATCAATCCAGTATCAGTATCGTTGCTAAATGTTTTATCCTTTAATACTTGACTTGCTAGTACATTTCCTTCTGCACTAGCTTTGATAAAAAAACAACCATTACCATTATCTCCAGAAGTGTTATACCAAATTGTATAAGCCTTTCCTACCATGAGCGTTGGTGTATTTGTTGTTGCTGGTTTATATAACTTCTTACCATTTATTGTTGTAGCAGCTCCACCATTATTCGCACTTGCAATAAACGTTACTGGATATCCGGTTTTCAACGTTCCATTAATAGTTAATGTTAAAGCTGTTCCAGTTCCTCCGGCTACTTGGTACATCATGTCTGACGATTGCGCAACAATTTCATTAATAGAATCAACTATATTTGTCTTATTTGTAGTTTTTAAATCACTTAAATTTCCTATCTTATTATCAACCAATATAACTTCACTTTTCTTAGCAAAAAGTATTGATGGATCTATTTTCAACGTAATGCTTGAAGTATTTGAAACTGCTAGTACCATTTTCATGTTTATTTCTTTTGTGCTTCCATCTGATGGCAATGGTTTATAGGTCTCAGCACATTTTGCTATGGCTAGCATATTATTATTTGCATCAAATACAGCATATTCTCTGATCATGAATCCACCAACATCAGGTGGAATTAGTACTTCTATATTGAGCCAATTAGGATTATCTTCATCTACTGCAACATGGCCTATAGGGCCTTCCCATACTGTATGAACTAAATCTAATTGGGATTCTGTTGGATTATAGTATGTTCCATTACCGTCTCCAACTTTCATTTTTATAAAATCAACCTTTGTTCCAAGTCCTATGCCATTTGCTATTTGTGCTTTACCTATGCTAGTTAAAATAGAATAATATGTCTCTGCCATTAAATCGCCTCCTTGGGATATGTTGTTATACTCTCATTCCCCGAACTTTGAGCCATTGGAATTGTAAGATTTATTTTGGTATCAATATCTTTTGGAGTCCAGGGATAAACAATTATTTCTTCACCAACAATTGTTATAACTCCAATATTTATAGTTCCTTCTGTAGTAAAAAATATATTTAATACGTCAATCCATGAACGTTTATTTTTATATGCATTTATTAAAGTATCTAATTTTTTTAACTCTTCTGGTGATGCTCCTGTTTGTGTTACATCAACATCCAAACTAAAATAAAAAGGATCTGCATCATATTCAAACCATTCTCTTAATTTTGTTCTGCCAAATACTGTTGTTGCTGCATCAATTACTGCTTGTGGAGTACCTTTTATTCTATGGAATCTTAATGCATTCCGAACAAGCTCTTGTTTCTTCTGTAATGGTAAAGTATAATCATAAAAATCTACATGAAATTGCCAGGCTAATGAATCAACAGTTTCTTCATCCAATTCATTAACTCTTCCATAAATATATGTCAATCTTATATCTTGATCTATACTTTTAAAATAAGGACCAAGAGCTTTACATAGAGCTTTTACAAATGGATCTTGCTGAAGATATGAAGTTTGTAAACTCAATAAATCAATATTACTAAGTTCCATTACTCCATTCCCCCATAAGTCACTCTTATATTTTCAACTTTTGCAATTTCATCTTCTTCTATGACTTTGTGCACTGGTGAAGTAACTTCAATTCGCCTCACTCCTGAAATTTTTCTATCATTAACTTCATATGTTGCTGAATTTTGAATCTGATATTTTAATTCGTCTGGATTTATTGATTTACCTATTTCACTTTGCTGCCATTTAATAAATTCTCTTATAGCTCCATTACTAAAATCTAGATTATCTCCTTCAATAGCTTTTCTCCATTTACCTTCGCTAGTTACAAAGTTTTTGTCTAAGTAATACGTCAATTCAATATCATAATTACTAACTGTTGGAGTTCCTACTTCAACTTTATCTGTAAGTGGTCTTCTATCTTTAGGTGAACATTGCTCATATACCTTATCTAATATCTCTTGCGAAGGTATTTCCCCATCATCTACTACAACAAATATCTTAACCACTCCTGGAGTTGGTGATGTTACTTTGATTCCTGAAATAGAATTGTCAGCTGAATATGCAAAATATTCATAAGCTCCATCTGGGCCTGCTGTGCTTTTACTTTCCATTGATAACCTGGATCTTTCCCTGTATGATTTATCATCTTCAATATCTGAGCCTGACTTAGATACTTCAGTATTATATATTTCTGATACATAGGCTATAGGATCAACAATATGATTAATTTTACCTATTTCAAATCCATTATATTTTTCACCAGTTGATGCAGCTATAAGAATAATATTTGCTTCCAAAGTCCCTTTAAGAACAATGACATCATCCCTAATCTTAAACATTGTCATTCCATCTGGGGTTACTTTTGTTCCAGCTTTTATAAGAATATCCTCATTTTGAGCAGTAGATAACTTTACCTTTCCACTACAAAATGAATATGTTGCTTGTAATCTACTTGTACTATGATAATCTTTAGCAATGGCATCAAGCTTTTCATCTCTTGCACTCTTTAATAAATTTTGATTTGCAGTATCATTGATTTTATTTGCCATCCCTACAACTATTGGCATTAATGATCTCAAAAAAAGCTTTCTTTCATCACCATCATGTAATGTCTGTCCCAATTCTGTTTCAACAGTATTTAACATGTCATTAAATATAGTCTCAGGATTAATGTCTACAAAGTTAATCAATTGTCACCACCACCTTTATTATTGGAATTTTAATATTTTCATTATCTTCACTTTGCTTATATTCAATTTCTACGCTTTTAACATTTGCCCTTGTCTCATAGCTATTTATTAGATCATAAGTTTCTTCAATAAGAGCTGCTTTATTTTTCTCAAAAACTCCATCCAAATTTTTAGGATTCCTACCCATTAGACGATCATAAGGCACTTCATATTTGATTGTACTAAGGATATTATTAATGTTTTGGAGTATTCTTTCATCTCCTTTAGCATTCCAATTAATTAACCCTGTATTATTTGAATCCACTGTATACTCCATAGTTATCCTCCGAAAATTTCACTTTCTAAATCATCAACTTTTGCACTATCTTCATCTGACATTTCACTAGTTGAAGAACTACTTTTTTTATTTGATGTCTTAGCCTTTTTTGTTGTACTTGAAGTTCCTTCTTCTTTTTTAACGCCTGCTCTTACGTATTCTTTAAAAGTTAATTTCATTGTACTTTTAACTAGTTTTCCAGGTGACACATAATTATTATCAGTCAAACTAACACCAGTTAATAGAAATTGATTACTTGAAACAGGCTTATCTCCAAGAAAAAGCATATATGGAATTCCTGCTTCACAAATGATCTTCCAATCATTAATTTCTGTTTCAACATCAATAGTATTAGATTGTCTTAATTTAACATTGATACTTACAGGTTCAAGATTTATCCCTTTTATATAGGTTGAAGGTTTACTCCCTTCAACTTCTTGATCTTCTACATTAAGTGAAATATCTCTAGTGAATTCATCAAATGTATATATCTTATTTTGACTTACTTCAAAAAACTTATTACTAAAACTACCTAACGACATTTAATCACCTCATTCTTGCCATAATAACACCACTTTTTAAATCATTATTATAAAAACAAACTAAAACTTCTTCACCTACATTAAAATCAATCATATTTACGTGGCTTGCTATTTGTAATTCATATGAAACACTGTCATCTAATTCTGGGAACTTTACTCTTGCAGTGGTTGTGCCAATTGTAGACACAATCCCTTTTCTATTCATCAATATACCTCCGATATTTTTCTAACTGATACTCTTGATTTACCAGCTATTAAATCATGAATGATATTTTCAATAATGTACTTTCCATTAAAACTATCCAAGCTTTCAATTTTGATTACATTTCCTGCTGCAATTGATGTATTTTTATTTATAGTGAATATACCTACCGTTTCATTTTTATTCAATGAATTTATAATATTCTTTGCAAATCTATTTGCTTCACCTATAGAGCTAATAGGCATATCTGTGATTTTGATTATATCTCCATTTGATTTATCTGATATATAGCTGCCTTTTATAAGTGTTTTAGAAAATGAAATTATTTCACAACCACCATATATATTATTTGATGTACATTTAAAATCATATTTACCTATAAAAAAAGATGGATCTAATACTAAAACCTCCTTTTGTTTTTTCAAAAATTCTTCTGAAACAATTAATGCTTTTCCATTGCTAATTTTTAAATTATATCCTTCGACCATACACCTATAGTTTAAGAATTCTATATTATTTTTTTGAACTTGGTCTACTCTTAAATATTGAAATTCATTAACTCCATAGGTCTCTAATTTTATTCCCAGTTCTTCAGTAAGATCTTTTGCTAAATCTAAGAATTTTACATTTTCCCAGGTTCGTGTCTTTTTTGTTTTGAAGCTTTTCTTTATTGAAATAGCATTAACATCATAAGAACCATTGCTACATCCAAAACCATCAACATACATAATTCCTGTGCTAAATGGATCTTCTATAATTTCTATTGTATGATTTTTAGTAAAATCCCATTTTCTACATTCATTCTTTATATCTGCAAATGAAATGGCAAGACTATCAGCCTTGCCTCCCATGCTATCATTAATTCTACAACCCGATACTTGAAGATTAATTTCAGTACCTTCATAGACAACTTTAATATTGACCACCTACCTTTTCCATGGTGGAAGTGTTGAAGTATTTTTAATATTTATTTCAGGTATCTTAATTTTTACTCCATACTCAAAAATCAAAGTGCTTATTAGATCTGGGTTAAGTTGCATAATGAATACGGAATATTTCTCTTCTCCATAAAAATCAAGAGCAATACTGTCAAAAGTATCACCCTCATTTGTTGTATATATTGAATATATTCTAGCCAAAAGCAACCCTCTCTTCATCATTTAATACTTCTCGAACCATGGCTTTAAATTCTTCAAAACTTTGTTTTAATTGGTTAATTGTTTCAACATCAACACTACCTGATATTTGAGGTGAAAAAATAAATGTTGGAGAACTATTACTTTTGTTGCCATCCCATCCAATAGTGGCTGCTGTTTTCTCCAGTAACGATATACTTCTTGGATTATTCCTTTTAAGTGGAATTGCAGCTTCTGGGCCTGCTTCACCGAAAATAGAAGGAACATTTGTAAAACCACCCTTTGCAAACATTGGAATAGTAGGGATATTAACTCCAAAATGTTTTCCTCCCATTCCTGGTATCCAATCGGGAACATCAATTTGAATATTGCTATTAATTGAACTTATTGCTGCATTTATTAGACCTATAACTGCGTTAAGTGGAGCTTTCATTACAGTTCCTATTCCGTTCATTAAACCTGAGAATATTTGAATTATTCCAGACCAAGCTAATGACCAATCTCCTGCAAATACTCCACTTACAAAATCAATAACTCCACTAAATACTAATTTAATAGAATTCCATATACCACCAATAATAAAGAAGAAACTATTTAATATTGCTCCTAATGCTCCAAAAGATGTAGTCCAATCAGTTTGCATAGCTGTAGTAAGCCATATACCAAAAGATTGTATCCCTGATTTTATACTTTGCCACATATAAATAAAGAAATTTCTAAAACCTTCACATTTATTCCAAAGCAATACGAATATTGCAATTAATGCTACTATACCTATGATAAATAAAGTTATAGGATTTGCACTCATTGCGGCATTTAATGCCCATTGTGCTGCTGTCTGTGCTCCTGTAGCTACTGTAGATGCCCCTTTTACTATTGCATCTTTTGCATAGAGTGCATTAAGATATAACGTCTCAAGTTTATCCTTTGCTTTAGCAATGCTTAAAGCAGTATATCCTGATTTAAGTATAAGTAATGACTTATGAACACTGCTAATAGCTTGAATTCCTGAACTTACTGTGCTTATAACTTTCCATCCTATAAAAGCTCTCCCAATAAATTGTGCTATCTGCATTATTTGTGGCCCATTCTCTTGGACATAATTAAAAAGACTTTGTATTTTAGGCCATACAAAATCAGCACCTTCAACAACATTCTGGACAAATCCTGTGAATTTATCTGCCATAATATCAAAAGTCCCATCTGCTTGCATCTGTGTTAATTTATCTGTAAATCCAGTGAGCTTTTCTTTTAATACATCAAAAGCTGACCCATCTATTATTTCACCTGTTTCACTTATACCAGCAATTCTAGAAAGTCCACTTTTAGCAATTCCAGATACAGTCGACATCAATCCACCATACGTTTTAGATTGAATATCCATAGCTCCTGAATATCTCTCCTTCATAAGTGAAAATAAAGTAGCATTAAAAGCTTTCTGATTTGTAATTTGTCCTTTATTATTAACAATTTCTATTCCCGCTAAATTTTTTGCACCTTGGGCCACTATCATATCTTTTGTTATACCAAATTCCTTTAGTCTTTCAAGCTCTCCAGTTTGAGCATCGGCAACAGCTTCTGTTGCTTGATCTATTGATTTTCCCATGGCAGCTGCCATATCCCCAGTTAGTGGTAATACCTTCTGAGCTTCAAGTCCATAACTTGTAAGCTTAACAGTTGCATCGACTATTTCTCCTGTTTCAAAAGGAGTTTTATTAGCATACTCATTCGCCCATGCAAAAGTTTGTGCTGCTTTAGTATTGTCTTTCATTACAATATTTAAAGTATTTCTATACTGCTCTAGGCTTGAAGCCTGATCTAACATAACTCCACCTATTTTAGTTCCTGCTGCTGCAATACCACCAGTAACAAGTGCTGCTTTTATTTTTGCCTGAGTATTGCTAAATTGTTGACCAGCATAACTAGAAACGGCTGCTGTCTTAGAATTTACTTGAGCAAGCGTTGCTGATGTCTTGCTTGCGTATTGAGAAACCGATGAAAATACCTTTTGTAGGCTTGGACTTAGTATTCCACCAATTGCAATGTTAGTTTGCATGGTTGTAGCCATAACATCACCTCTTTCCCTTATCAGACATTTTCTTGTATTCTTCATTTCTTCTATCTGATTCATCAGCTAAAGCTTCATAATACTCGAATAAATCTAGTAAAGGCATTTCATAACAATCTTTTCTTGAATTAGATGTTTCAAGTGTGATTTGTGCTACAATTTCTTTTAATTGTTTTCTTCTTGGTTTCCAGCCAAGCCTTGTATAAAAAAATCTCTTGCAACCGATGCTGCTTTGCTATAATCAGACATTGTAAATCTTTTTACATCTGCATAGTCAAGATCTGCTGCTTCTGCGAACATTCTGGCTCCTATTACTGGATCTAATTCATAAGAAGCAGAAACCATATAACCACTCTTAGTTGATGCTTTGAATACATTTTCTATATTCTCCCCACTTAATTTATCAAAATCGTATGGAATTTTTGTTTTCTCTTCCCCATCGATAAATACTGGTTTCTTTAAGATTAATATATTTTCCTCTATGCTTTCTTTAACTAAAACAGTTTTTTTATCATTCATTAATTTTCCTCCTAAAATTAAAAGACCAGAAAAAGTTTTCTGATCTTCTTGTATATTCTATATTTCTCTAAAGATTTGTCGTTACATTTGCTAATTGATTTATACCATTTATTGAATAGATTCCATTTAATTTATCAATATTCAATATTTCTTTGCCTGCCACAATTCTCTTGTATGCTGTAACTTCATATGAAACACTTCCATCCTGTGCTGAACCTGATTCAAGCTTTCCTTCATCAAACTTCTTAGTAATTACTTTCAAGAAAGCTTTATGAGCAATGGTACCTACTTTCCCAGTTGAAGGATCAAGTACATCAGTAACCCACCTATATTCTAATTCATTTGTAGAAATCAAAGTACCATATTGTTCATTGGTGACTCTAAGGCTTAATTCAGTTTCCATTGAACCAATTTGCCCCAAAGTAGGTACATCTATTTCTCCAATTATCCCTGAACCCTTTATCGTATCTGTTAGCATTTCAACAGAAGGCAATGTTACTGAAGTTGTATCTCCCATTTTTGTCGCTTTACCACTATCCCTAGTATAAACACTATAATCTATAACCTTATTTGATATCATTATTCATCACCCCCGTATATATTCTCAATACCTTTTGAAGTATACTGAACCATTTGAGTAATTGACTTAGCCAATGGGGTATTAGTTACTAATGTATTAAATGTAAAATCTCCTGATATAATATCTGATATTGGATTATTTGCTTGATCAAACCTGATTTCTCCAAAAAGCAATTTACCGCTACTAACATATGCATTCAATATCATCTGTTCTGAATTTATAAGAGCATCAACGTCATGCCTTGTCATTGGCGAATCGATTATATCTCCATTTCTTAATTGAAAATCATTTAAAAGATGCTTATTCATCATTATATTAATATCAAAGATTTCTTCTGGTTTATTTGTAATTCCATATTCATAGTTACCCATATGTGGCCCCCATAAAACATATCTGCCACCAGAATATATTGAAGTTGTAACTCCTTTTTCATTTAACTCATTAGCTCTGCTTTGACTAAGTTTTATTTTGTGTCCATTTGAAACTAAACCACTTATATCAATTGTTTTGTTTGATGAAGTTTCGAAAGGAATATTTTCATTTTTAACGTCAGTCTGTAATTTGGCTACAATAGCACAAATAGATAACCATATTTCTTTTCCTGCAACAATTCCTTTTGGCCAACAAGGTTTTTCATAATTGGAATTATAGTTATTTTCTTTCTTCCACACTAAGGCCTGTTCTAATGTAGTTGCTACATCAGAATCTATGTCATTAAAACATATTGCCTCCCACTTATCAGAAATCTTACTTGTTGAAGCAACTAATGCTTGCTCTACTTTCGGAATTTGACTATAACCTGGTGAAGCTATAAGAGACGGTACTAAATTTAATTCTTCATATACATCTGCTATGGCTCTTATACCTGTCCTTTCTTCTGTTCCACTATTATAACTACCAATTATATCAGTTTCAGTTGTCCCCTCTGGGAACATACTCTTATAACTTACTGTTACGCTTTCACCTAGATCATCTCCTCTTATTTTTAAATATCCTTCATCAGTATATTCAAGAGTATAATCATCACCCAACACTTTATCTTGAATTATCACGGAATCAATAACAATGTGTTCGTCAAGAACACCTTCTCCATTTATTATAATTACAGATTGATTTGTTTTAGCTGTTCCTTTTGAAGGATCTAATACATTTATAACTACTATCGGGCCTATTGCTTTGATTTTATTTTGAAAGTGAGCATAAACCACAGCAGACAATGAAAATTCATCGAAATCATCACTATCTTTATACCCAAGTTTTGTTTCAGCTTCTTGCAGGCTTCTTATGAGTTGTGGTTTATTAACAACTCTATCTCTTACTCTGTGTACTGGAGCAACACCAACATATACTGGAACATTTTTAGTGTTCGTTATAGTTTCTGTGCTAGAAATTAGCCCACCATAAATACCATGTTTGTATCCCATGTTTTTAACACCACCTTATAAAAAATTTAAATTATTTATATTAAAAGCTAATGGAGCTATGGACACATCGAAACTCAAGTCTGCACTCCAATAAGGATAACTTTGTTCTTTGTCCATGCTCCATTTTATAGGCTTATTAATATTAACTTTTTCTAAAATTATTGGATTTTGTGATAATTCCATCCTTATTTTAGTTATCACATTTAATAAATCTACATAACCTAAAACATTAGGAATTATCTTACCATCTTCTTTTATTTCTCCTGGATCATAGGTTATTATTTTAAGTCTTATCGATATATCTGCACTTTGATTATCATCAATGCTATCATCTAAGATAACAATTATAGCTGGCACATCATAACCATACTCTTCTAAATAATTTTTGGGTGGAACCCAACCTTTATAAACTGCTGGATTTACAAGCTCATACTCACCCTCAACTTGATTATTTTCAGGTGGTTTCTTTAATTTAAAATGCGCGGCTACATTGCTTTTAAAAAATTCAACAAGTATATTTAACACTTCTATGTCATTCATATTAACCTCCTGATTTATTGAGTTTAGATAACCTGTATTCTACTTCATGTTCAATTCTTTTTTGTAGCATACTTTGTGATTCCGTTAAAACTCTTTCGCTAATGTCATTGCTAGATATCATTTGAGGTACTGAAAGAGTTCTTAATACTTTTATTGGATATCTTGCAACGCCAACTCTTTGTGCAATCAAAAATATACCTGATGTTGTTGTCTTTTTTACTCCACGTTTTTTCTTTGGCCCTGACATAGATGCTACAAATGCTCCTGGATGTGTATTAACTGTTTTAGTTCCACCTTTTTTAACTTGAACTTTAACGCCCCCACCTCTTTTAGCAGCACTTTTTAGATTTCTTTCAAAATGTGCTAGAGTATATCTTCTACCTTCACTGCTTATATATGTCGTTAAGTTTTGCGTAGTTGCTCTTTTCATTGTCAATGTTTGCTGTACTTCCCCTGACTTAATAGAGTACTTTTTAGTAACCTCTTTTTTTATTTTTGTATTAGCAAATGTAGCTGTTCTATTTAATGCAGCCACCGTAGCTTTAGGAATTTCTTTAGGAAATGCACTGAGTTTCTTAATTGTCTGCTTCAATCCCTTGTCATCAATTTTAATTCCTACACCCATATTAATTCCTTCCTGCCTGAAGAACTACTTCATATACTCCCGAATCAATTTTCACATCGAAAACTGTGTATAAAACTCCATCAAAGGTTTGGACAGCACCAGATACAGGCTTTTTTATAATATCCGTCACCTTCACATAGTAAAGAAGATCTGCTTGCAGAATTCCATCATATTCTTTTCTATTTCTCTGCTTCAAAACTTCATTATCAATAATTATATTGAGTTTTTGATTGTTGATAATATGCGCTTCTCCAAATTCATCAGGATTAAAGAATATATTTAAATCAGCTCCTAGCTGCTCCTTAAAATTCATAGCAACTCTCCAGCTCTGCAAATTTATTTCTTTTATATTTATTGGCATAGACTTTTTTTAAATCTTGCTTACTTCTCTTAAACTTATCATCAATTTTTACAGCAACTTTTAAATTGATTAATCTTTCAGCTTCTTCCTTAGTAATGTTAGTTATGATGTCACCTCTTACATATTCAGCTTCATCATTAATTATTGTTTTTAAACATTTAATACTCATAATAAAAAAAGGCCCTAAAGCCTCTACTATAACACTGTAGCAACTACCCAACTATCAACATCTTCTGGTGTTGGTAATGGTCTTGCTGTAAGTCTTAATTCATCAATTTCATTCTTATCATCATTAGTATACTTTGGCACTCTGATTCCTTCATATGTTATCCATGAACCTTTTTCTTTTTGAGTTACTGCACCATAATAACGCTTACCACTCTTTGTTGCTCCAACAATAACTTTTCCATCTGGGATAAGTTGCATTTCTGTTTCCTCTTCATCATCTGCAATGTAATACTCTGTATACGAATATATTTCTAACCCTAAAGATGGTAATTTCCCTATAAAGGTAACACCAGCACCTTGATAGCTTGGTTCAATTGCACCAACATTTAACCTTTGAATATCAAGCAACTCTTTTACTTTGGTATTGCCAATAAAAGCATCTACCACATTATCTGACATTATGCAGATATCAGGTGTTTTACCTGTTGCCTTTATTATTTTTTGTCTCCAATCTTTTAAATCAACAAGTGGATCTGTTCCAGCAGCATTCCATTTCTTACCTGCTGAAAGTATAACTTCATTAGTAAATCCAAAATCAATGCTTTGAGTTGCACCTTCAACATCAATATCAATTACTTCTCCTAATAATACTTGAGCGCACATCCACTCTTCTCTTCTTGTTATAGCATCATCTAATTCTACTAAATCATTAGCAAGCATTACTATTGCTCTCTCTTCTGGTGTCTTTGTACTATACACGCTTTCTCCTGGTGTTCTTTTTTTAATATCATCTGCTGTAATTACTCTTATTGGTGCAATCTTTGGTGTTGTGATCACAGATGTTTTGAACCCTTCTCTTTTCATTACCTTTCCACCTATTCTAGGTGCCACAAAAGGTGCAAGTTTTCTTTTCCCTTTCTTAATATCAACTTCTGCTTTCTCTGTTAAAAGAGTTTCTATATTAGGGAAAAATGTATCCCTCAAAAATGTAAATACTGGCTTCTTTTGTTCAATTGCTTGTAGCATGGTTTTAGTTTCATATATACTCATTTATAATTCCTCCTCTTATTTTAAATAAATTCCTACGTTTCTTAGTGAATGTTTATGTGTTGCTGCTGTATCTGAACCACCAAATATTAATGCATCTGAATTGAAGCATCCACTTACATATACTGTAGTCTCTAGATCTGCATCTTCTGGAACTTCTACATCATCGGTCAAAATAGCACATGCTGTTTGTGTTCCATCATCATTTTCTGAATTTACAATTTTAGCTATTCCATTGGTTGTTTCCACACCTAAAACCGTTCCCCTCGTTAATACTCCTTGCCCTTTTAAAAGCGTTATACCTTCTGTAATAACAGGAAATTGATTGCTTGCAAAAAGGTTATCTTGAATAAATTCTCCTTCATTTTTGTATAAATCCATTACTTAGTCCCTCCATTCATATGTTTTGCCATAAAATCAGCAGCTTCTTTATCTTTTATTTCTTGCGTTTTATTATCTTGTGGTGTTGCTACATTGTCTACTTCTAATAAATTGGCATTTTCAGCATCCTTCTTAACTTGATTAAAATAATCAGTTCCCTTTGTTTTTTGAGCCTTGATAATTTCAACTGCAACAGCTTCTGCTGTAATTCCAGTTTCAAATTTAGCTTTATCAATTATTTCTTCATTACCTGGAATAGCTAAGTCCTCTATGCTTTTAATCCTTGCCCTTTCAGAATTAGTTGCTTCTAATACAACTTGATCATAGATGTCTTTGTGTTCATTTTTTAATGTATTTAAGTCCATTATTTTGCCCTCCTCTTCATTTTCTTTATTATCAATTACTGAATTAACAGTATTTTGAACTTTATTATTGATTATATTTTCTTTAAATGCTTCAACACTTCCACATTTTTTTAATTCTTCAATAGCTTTAACACTAGGTGTAACCAAGCTATTATAAAAATTTGGTGTTGAATTATTAGATTGTTGTGCATTTTCAAACATTATTTCATCAATTAATCCTAAAGCTTTAGCTTCTTGAGCTGTAAGCCATGTTTCATTATCCATAATGTTTTTAAGATCTTCATCAGACATTCCAGTTTTTAATTGGTATGCATTAGCAATAGACTTATTTACAGATTGTAAAATCTCACTTGCCTTATTCATATCTCTATAATCACCTTGAGCTCCCATTGATGCATTATGTACCATCATTTGTGCTGTTGGTGACATTAAACATTTTGCTGCCATAGCTACAACTGATGCAGCACTTGCAGCCATACCAACTATATTTATAGTTAAGTTCCCTGAATAAGATTTTAAGCTTGTATATATCTCACTTCCAACATATACTGAACCGCCATTGGAATTGATGTTAACTTGTACGTCTTCACCATTAGCATCAAGTAATTGTTTGTTAACATCATTTGATGTCGTATATGGATATTCAAGCCAATCATAAATCCATTTATCTTCTTGAGATATTATTGTTCCTTTTACCTCAACTGTTTTCATTTATAACTTTTACCTCCTTCTGATTTAAAGCTAATAATTCTTGCCTCATCTTTTCTTCTTTAATTCTTTGCCTATTATTTTTAACAAAGTCCCCACCTGTAAGCTCTATAGTTTCTTTCGCTCGTGTTGAGAAGCAATTTTCTACACGAATTACTGCTGCATTAGCTTCTTTAACGGGATCTAATTGTCCTTGAGATGGGCCACTCCACTCAGCATTACAATAAGCCTTTTTAATAATTGGACTATCAAAAAAGCCAGGAGCATAAATTCTGCCCTTGGCTACGGCCTCTGAAAGCCATTCTTCATATATAGGTTGACAAAAATCATTTGAAAGCCATATTCTTCTCATTCTAAACATCTTCCAAGCTTCAAGTAATGCTGCTCTACTAGCTGAATATGAAGCATTAAATTGTTTTAATAATAAATCATGTGGTATTTCAAGAGCTGCTCCAATCTGTTTACATACTGAAGCAATAAAACCATCAAATGCAGTGTTTGGTCTTCCTGGATTCGTTTCTTTAGCAGTTTCTCCTTCTCCAAGTGCTACAATTGCACCATTACCTAATTCATAGCTATTTTCATCACCTCCATCTACTTCTTCATCGCCTGGTATCATTGAACCAAGTGGAGCTTCTTCGCTATTAGATTTACTTTCAATAAAAACTGTAAACATTCCTGATATAACTGCTGCCATTAATTCTGCTTCTGTATATCTCCCTAATTGTTTTAAAGATTCAATAACAGGTGCAAGTATTGGAACACCTCTTCGTTGCCCTATACGTTCACTTTCCATTATATGAATTACATTTCTTCTACCTGTTTTTTCTCCAAAAGCTTCAACCCTAGTCCATGTACTATTGCTCCTATACGTAGATAATGGATGAAAATTTGCTATATGATATGCTGTTACCTCTCCATTATCATTACATTCAACGCCTGCACTTATGTTTTGATATCCCTTTTTATAATAAGGATCACAAACTCTATCCGCTTCTATTAATTGAATTCTTAAATCGTAGGGCATTCCAATTCTTTGAGTATATGGAAGTAAAGCAAAGGCATCTCCACACATCAAACTACTCAAGAACACAAGTTGTTGTAACTCATAAAAATTATTTAGTCTTGCTAAATCACAATTAACACTATCCGCCCATAAAGAAAATTCTCTTTCTATGATAGTTTCTAGTTTTTCTGCCGCATCATCACTTAAACCTAATAATTCATAATCTAGTTGTGATTTTAATCTAAGTCCACCTCCAACTACATTAGTTCTTAATGTTTTTATAGCACTTGTTGCAATAGGCGTTCCCATGTATAAATCTCTTGATCGTTCCCTTAATACCTGAATGTTATCTTCTATATCCTCTTTAGGACTTCCCCCTCCAAACATCCAACCTAATAAACTCTTTTTGGTTCTACTAGCTCCATGATGCGAGTAACCGCTATTCATTATTGATAATTTTTGCCTAGCAACCTGTCTTTTTAATGCTACATTTGGTGAGATCACTCCTATTGCCTTATCTATTACATTCAATTCCATCACCTACCTTTAGTTATTATTCTATAAGTCCCTAGGAACTACCCTCATTACCCTATTTCTACCTTTGCGTTTAAGTATATTTTTAGTTTTTGCAAGTTCATTACTCCAATACTTTACTTGCTCCCTTATTTGATATAAATTCGCTCTATCTAATGATTTACTTCCAATTGAATAACTTTGTCCATTTGTTACTGCAAGTTCAGCTTCTAGCCATGCATCTAAGTGTTTTTGTGCTGTTTCAAGTGTAAATGCCATAATTTTCTCCTTCCTATAGTCCTTTTGATACTATTCGCTTTTTCTTTTTAGCTACTTTTTTAACTTGGGCAAAAACATTTCCATTGATATTCCTAGCTGCCATTGTATCTAAATCAGGATTTAATATTTCAACTGCAGCATTTGCATAATTTCTTAAATCCATAGGTTCATTTCTTATACTGCTGCTCTTCTTTACCCATTCAAAGGTTGCTACACCTTTTTTATATCTGAGAACCCTTTTTTCTGATGTTAACCCATTAAAATAATTTTCATCATATCCTCGATCTGCCTCTTTAGGAAAATGACAATAACCTGGCCCATCTTCTTTAATTTTCAATCTTGATAATATTGTCTCTTTTCCATTATCAACACCTAAAGAAAATAAGGCAGCTCTTTCTCTATTATTTCTAGTGGGTTTACTTATAAATGGTTTTCCATATCCACCTACTCCTTTAATGGCAAAGACTCTTCTATGTTCTCTTTCTTTGCAAAACTTATAAACCTCAGTTGTATAATGACCTCCACTATCTATACATACACAAGATAATACAAGTCCATCACCTTCTTCAAACCAAAAAGTTTTAAGTAAATATTCATCAAGTTGCTGCCAAATTATTTTTTGTCCTAGATCTCCATAAAAGACTTTATATTGAATTCCCCAACTTTCTTTTCCTACTCCCCACCCAACAACTTCAACTTCAAGTCTATCGTCTTGAACATCCACTCCAGCAGTGAGTAATATAACTTTTCTTGGAACATCATTAATATAAAACTCTCTTCTTGATACTAAATCGTCATTATCAGCCCCCTCACCTTCATCTGCTTCCCACACTTCACCTAGAGTTGTATTAACCCAAGTTTTTAAAGTTTCAGGGCCATTTTTCTTTGCTAATTTAAATTCTTCTATAATATTTTCCCAACGTTCCCAAGGTGAAGCCAATGCATTAAGATGAAATCCTCTCTTTTTAATCCTTTCAGGATATTTAGCAATCCACTTTCCACTTCCAGCTTTCCATTCAAATTCATTACATCTATCTCCACAGACTTTACATTCATGAGTTATATCTTCAAAATGAATTTGAGACCATTTTAAAGGTTGAAGTCTACCACAAACTGGGCAAGGCAAGCACCATTCCTCCTTTGAACTATCATCAAATTCCTTTTCAATTCTTGAAATCCCCTTTTCAGTTGGTGTTGAAACCCAAAATTTCTTTTTATTCCAGAACGTTTTTGTTCTTTTTTCTGCCAAAGATAAAGGATCACCTTCAATACCTGCACTCTTTGGAAATCTATCAACTTCATCAGCTAATAAAATCCTAATAGGTCTTGAAGATAATCCTGTTGGTGAATTTGCTCCTGTTAATGCAATATATCCTCCTGGAAATCCTTTTTCTAATAAAGTATTATCAGAATCTCTAGATTTTGCATCTTTAACTTTCCCTCTTAATACTGGAGTATCTCGAATCATCGGAGCTAGTCTTTTTTTGGAATAAGATTGTGCTAAATCTAAAGTTGGCATTAATAACATTATTGGTGAAGGGTCGTAATCAATAAAATAACCAATTATATTATTAATTAATTCTGTTTTTCCAACTTGAGCTGAAGACATAACAACTATAATTTCAGTTTCTTTATTTGAAAGTGAATCCATTATTTCACGCTGATACTCTGCTCTTGATGTTCTCCATTGTCCTGGTTCAGCAGAACTTTCTGCAGATAGTTTTCTATAGCTATCTGCCCATTTAGATACAGTTAAAAGTGGTGGTGGTGCTAATATTGAAACTAAATTCTTAAATAAATCTATTGTTTTCTTATGAATCTGTTGTTTCTTCTTCATTTATTTCTAAATCCTCATCATTAATTTCATCCTCGACAACATCAACATACTTTTCACTATAGAAATCACTAGGGTTGTACCTACTTAATTCATTAAGCACATCCAATACCTCAATCTGCAAAATTTCTTGTATATCAGCAATAGTATCTATACCCATAAGTCTTGGAGCTGTTCTTGAAGGTAAAGCTAAAATTTTTGCTCTGAAATTTGATAGCATGTCATTCATTACTCTTTCAACATCTTCACTAAAATGCATTGTGCCTCTCATTGCTGCAAGTTCTAGTTCAATCTTTTCTCTTTTTCGTCTTTCTAGTAAAGCATGTTCTTCATCATAATCTATTTTGCCTTCTTCTGTTTTGTTTTCCTTAAGATCTGCTGAAGCTTTTATAAAAGTAATATAACTTTTTATATTATCTTGTAATGAATATTTACCTCTGGCAATTTTTTTTATAATACCCTCATTTTCAAGTTGTCTTATTCTTCTTGTTGTTAATCCAAATAGGTTTGATAAAACAGTACTTGATACTGTTACCTGATCAACTGAATCAATCTTTTTACCTTCATCACTCAAAGCAGCACCTCCTTTCTTTAATGTGGTAACGGAAACACCTTTAAAAATTTTTTTATAACTAGATCTACTTTGGGCTTCGCCAGACCCTCAGGTCTAAATAAACCCCTGGGAGTACCTTTTGATTTTCTATAGATAAATAAATAATAAAAATTAAATATTTATTTATCTTTATTGTCTGAGTCTTTAGTTACTATAAACATATCACATTGCTCCGACTTTTCTTGCTTACAATAGTTGATTGATATACTATCTATATTACTTGTGTCCTTCATTACTTCTCTTAGTGCTTCAATAATATCCATGTGATCTCGTCCTTCTATCATAGCAATAGTCCATCATATCTTAATATTTATTTTACTAAATGTTTTATCTAATTCTTTCATCAATGATACACATTCTCTAAGCTCTGGATTAACTTCAGCTTTACTCTTTAATATCTGAGTAATATCATTTGTTAAATACTTTCTCTCTCCAACATAAGTATTAGTTGGTATCTTAAGTCCAAGACTATTAATATAATCAGCAACTCTTCTAACATCACTTAACTCGATATATTTTTTAAATACTATAGAGTTAATATCATCAGTTTCTTCTAAAGTATTTGTTTGTGACAACATTACAAATCTATTTATTTTAGATTCTAATGAACACACTTTGTCTTTATATTTCTTAAGTCTATCATTGTAAATACTATCCAATATCTATTCCTCCTTTTGAGTATATAAATGTAATGTTTCAAGTAATTTAATCACATTTAAGAAAAACCTTTTCTTCTTATATATGCATTTATTTTTTTATTAAAAATGTAATGTATACAAAATTAAATTACATTTAAGAAATTAGAAGAATTTATTTCCGTTTTTTATGATTTAAATGCATGTCTGTATCTTTTCTTTTTTTATGTTTTGGAAGTAGTTTTAATCCCCCAACACACTCATCTGTTTTGTCCTGATCTAAACCAATATATCTAAAAGTAACAGATATATCTGAGTGTCCAAATAAATTCTTTAAAGTTACTATATCTCCATATTGCTGATAAAAAAAATATCCAAAGGTTTTCCTCAAAGTATGACATCCTATGTTATCTAATCCAAAAGTCTTTGCTGCTTTTTTCATATCATCCCATGCACCTTTTGGTGTTAATGGTTGATTTCTGCCTTTTTGAGATTTGATTAAATACTCATAATCATTTTTATCATAAATGTAATCATCTAATTCATACTTTAGATAATCGTTTATTAGTATCTTCGTTTTCTTATCAGTTTTTTCTGCTCTTAATTCAAGATATTTTACATTTCTAACATCTCTAACTCTTAGTTTTAAAATATCTCCAATTCTCAAGCCAGTATAAATACCAATGATAAACATAATGTATCTTCGTTCTCCAAGTTTACCTGAACTCCTAAAATATTCAGCAATATCCATTACAGTGTCCATACTTTTTATTGCTTCCATTTCATTCATTCATGTATCACCTGCCTTATTGCTCCATGTTCTCTTCTGTAAGATGGATGCTTCATACATTCTCTTAAATCATCAGTAGCTTTTTCTTCTTTTAACTTTTTACATCCACAATGAGAACATGATATATATTTACCAGTCTTTAATGTGGATGAAACTTCTTCTGTAATTAAAATAACTTCATTATGACATCTTTGGCATTTATAACTTATATAATATCCCTTCATGCTCTCACCTACTTTCATGTAAAATAAAAAGCACATACTAAACCGCATGTGCTTTAAAATTCAAATCTATATATAATTTTTGACTATACATAAATTTTATATTGTAATCTGAAATTTGTATATAAAATAATCCCTATTTAATCCCTATTTAGTCATAAAATACTCCCGAAATATTACTTGTTTTTTATATTTAACTCTAAAAATATCCAAATACCATACCAAATTTGCATAATGCATCTTTCTTTAAATCATAATATTTATTTTTATTTATATTCAACTCTTCAATTACTTCATCATTACTTATAACACCATCCATAAAATATGCACATTCAACTATTCTTTTGCTGCTTTGTGGGAGCTTATCAAGTACATAATTTATTTTATTTACTAGATTTCTTTTATATTCATCGCCTATTATTGCATCTCCTACTGGATCTGATATCTTATTATTTTGGCTTAAAACTCCATTAGGTATTGCAGCCGCACCAAGACCAGGTAGTTCTATAGAAATTTGATAATACGGATATTTTTTTAAATTATCTTCAATCTTATCTTTATATTGTTTAAATTCATTTTTATTAATTTCCATATGTTAATCACCTATCCTTTATGTTATAATTTGAATAGGTTGATTAGAGAACTAACGTTCCAGAGTGTATTTCTCTAATCTTGGTAAGGTGTTCATGACGAACACCTTTTTTATTTATTTTTCAATATCGAATTGAATTCCACATATTTTATCAGTAAAACCTTCTTCAATCCCTCCATATGTGAAAGTTAAACCTTTTTTCAATAATATTCTTCCTATCTCATTTGCTATTTGTATTGATTTATTTTTTGGTATGCCATCTATATCAATACTCATTTTAGAAGTACAGTCTTTAATTAGTTCTTTATGTGACATTTATATGTCTCCTTTATTTCGCCAGATTTTAGAATTGTTTATTGATTGTTGTTGCCACTTGCATTGAATGTTAATTTTAATGTGTACTCACATGCAAACTTAAATGATTGTTCTTCATTAAAACCTTGTTTTTTCATTTCATCATACATATTTTTATTTATTTGTACTATTGAAGAAAACATTTCCACTAAGTTTTGAGTTTCTCTTTTTAATTCTCCAATATTTATAGCATTTTGAACTTGATTTAATATATTATTTTTCTTTTCCATACTCTTTTTACTCCTTCATCAAATTTAAGTATTATTTGATTCCACTACCTATGCTTGGTGGTTTTATTCTTGTTATCACTTCACCTGATGATGTATCTGGTTGCCTAGTTCCTTGATATCCTTGTAGTTTTCTTGGTTTATTATTTTTATTCCACAAACTTTTAATCATTAAGAAACCAAGAAATTGAACAATTATGATTGTCCCACATATTATTAATGTTATTTGAATCCATTGACTCATACTTTTCCACTCCTTCGCCAGATTTTAGTATTACGTATTAATTATTGCTACAATCATAACTGCTGCTTTCTGTATTCTTTTCACAATTCTCACAATCATTGTTCCAACTACAATTTTCCATTTCATATTCATATATTTCATCAACCTTGCAGTTTTTCCATTTACATATGCCATCTTTATAACTCATTGTTCTATCTCACTCTTCTCTATTTTTTTCAAACTCAATAACCCAAACATAAGGATTAGCATTCCAACCGTACATATCAATTTCACTTTTGTTTACTGTACTATCCCAAAGGTTTTCAAATGCCTTCCTTGGAGTCCTTGGCATATCTCTCCAACTAAACTGATCTTCACTTGCTGCATATTTAAATACTTGATTATCCTTTGTATATTCTCTAATTCCTTCTGATAAGAAATCTTTATGTTCCATATCATGTAGGCGTTCAATTCTTATATCTGTTACTTTTAAAAATATCCTTGCTGCTTCTTTGGGCATATGAATTGATGGTTTCCATTTATCAATGAATGATTGTGGATAGTCTCCACCAACTTTATATGCATATCCGCCAGTCCATTCCTGCCACGTCTCTCTTACATAAAGAACATCTCCAACATGATATTTACTATATTTGCTTATATACTCTTCTAATGTCCACCATACTGGTGCATGTGTATAATCCTTAATGTACCATCTACCATCACTGTTATTAAATTCTTTCCAAAAACCATATCCGCTTGGTTCATCATTGGATGGTGTCCTTTTTATATTTCTTCTTGTAGTTGTTTTTTTACTATCTAAAAGGGCCTGTACCATTGCTGTATTAAATAATATTGGTTTTATCAAATCTCTCACTCCTTTACTACGTCAAATCTACATATTCAGCATTACTTATTTAACTTCTTTACTCATATTCTCAGATTTATTTGCAATATACCCGATTTCTTTAAGTTCTATATATAAAGCATCTTTTATACTTATCCCTTCATCCTCTATTCTTCTTTGTGCTTTAGGGACTATTATATTTACAATATCCGTAATAACTCCCATACCTTTAATCTCCTAATTTTTAAGAAGAGAGCCCTTAACTACTCTCTTCTATTTATAATTTGCAGTAACCTTAATTAGCAATTTGAAATCCCTGCTAACGCCTTATAGTCCTGCAAGATCTTAGATGATTTTGCTATCTTTCAATTTCATAATATCTTTAGCTTTTATCCAACAATCTTTACAACAACCGCTACTTATACAATCATCTAATGTAAAATTAAATCCTAAATCATGAGGGCAATGATAATTTTTCCCGGTTATTTTATCTTGTACATAGCTACCTAACATTTCAAATCTTTTTTCTAATTCCTTTAGAGTCATCAACTTAGCTACTTGTTTAATTGCTATCATTCGTACCAATCTCCTTTTAATTAATTATTGCTTTTAAATTATTAAAGAATTTTTCTTTTTCTTCTTGTGTAAGATCCTCTGTATATTCTCCAAAAACTTCTTCTAATGTTTTCTCTGGTTGTTCAAAGTAAGCATTAACTATTTTATCTATAACCTCAGCTTTTTTATCCATATGTTTTATATCCCTCACTTCTTTTTCAGCTTCTTGCAGCAATCTAGAATAATTTGCACTATTTACTTCACCAGTCTTATATCCTGTTGCCATCCTCATACATGAAGCATAATTCATTAATTTTCTACTTTCTTGAATAAGATTCTGCATATGCTTCATGACACATTACCTCCTTATAACATCCAAAGAACCGAATCTTTGATATTGTCCAAGCCATGCAAGCTTTGTAGTTCCTGTTTTTCCATTTCTATTTTTAGCTGTAATGACTTCTGCTATATTCCTATCTTCTGATTCTTTATTGTAATATTCATCCCTATATAGAAAGTGAATTACATCTGCATCCTGTTCTATTGAACCTGATTCTCTTAAATCTGATAATATAGGTCTATGATCTGCTCTTTGTTCTGGTGCTCTAGATAGTTGTGCTAATGCAATAATGTTAATTCCTAATTCTTTAGCTAATCCTTTAATTTCTCTTGATATATAGGCTACTTCTTGTTCTCTATTTGTTGTATTTAAAGTAGTTCTTATAAGCTGTATATAGTCTATTAAGACAAGATCTAATCCACTTTGTATTTTTAATTTTCTACATTTAGCTTTTATATCAGTCAGCAGTGATGATGTATCATCTATAAATAACTTTCTTTTCGTTAAGTCATTTGCTCCCAAAGATATTTTTTCGAATTCTTTATCATTCAATTGTCCAGTTGATACATTTGAAAAATCAACTAAACATTTAGCAGCTAATAATCTATCCATAAGTTGGTCTTTAGGCATTTCTAACGAAAATATTGCTACATTGGCATTTTTAGAAACTGCTTGTCCTATATTTAATGCTAATGCTGTTTTACCCATAGAAGGCCTTGCTGCTATTACTACAAAATCAGATTTTTTAAGTCCAGATGTTACTTTATCTAAATCATTAAATCCAGTGCTTAATCCTACTAATTGCCCTCCATTCCTATATCTTTCTTCTAAGTTTATAAGGGTTTGCTCAACTGCATCAGCAATTGGTACTATATCATTTGTACTTTGACTTGATGAAACTTTATATAATTCATTTTCTGTATCATCAATTATGCTTTTTATGTTTTCTTCTTCATGAGCTTTTTGTAATAATCTTTTGCTCGTTTTAATTAATCTACGTCTATTTGCTTTTTCCTTAACTATTTCTGCATAAGCTATAACATTACTACTCTCAAAGTATGATGTAGCTAATTCAGTTAAATAAGTGACTCCACCACATCTATCAAGTAAACCCTTCTTCCTAATTTCCTCAATAACTGTAACAAGATCTATCCCAATTCTACGATTAGCAAGTGACATTACTACTTCATAAATTTTTTTATGTTTATCTACATAAAAATCATCTGCTATTACTATTGGCTCAACTTCAATTAACTTATCTAAACTGCTTATTATACACCCAAGTACTGCCTGCTCTGCTTGTAAGTTACTTGGTAATGGTCCTTCTAAATAATCCATACTACAAATCTCCTAACAATTCTTTATTTATTTCTATTTCTGAAGCTTCATGAGTTTCTTTAGCTTTTGAGGTTATTGGTATTACATTGCCTCGCTGCCTGTTGTAATTGCCTTCTAGTACCTTGATGTAATTGCTCTCTTTAATAATCCAATCAAATCCACAATTAGGCCATTTACCACTTCTGCCTGAAAGATAATCACTACTCTCAGTCATTATGAATAACTCTTTAATCTTGTTTATGCCTAATGATCTAAATATTGTTTTAATATGCTTGTCTCTAGTCTTGTTCCTAGCTTTAACTCGTGGTAAAGACTTACAGGTGCTATTAAACATATTAATAATTAATTCATATGGCACTGTGGAATCAGGTTGACCTGTTCCACAAGATATAATATTTTTAGTAGATGGGTTTTTAGTAGATGGGTTTTTTGCTCCGACTTTTGAGTCGTACCCCTCCGACTTTTGGGTCGTACCCCCTCCGACTTTTGAGTCGTATTCCTCCGACTTTTGAGTCGTATCAGTTGTTATAAGCTTATGATAACTTTCTCCAACTGCATAAAATGAATAACTTCCACCTTTTAAAACATGCTCATGTTCTAAAACTTTACATTCAATTAATTTATTCAGCCTTCTTTTCAATACATCATTACTCTTTATCTTTAGAATAGGTAAGTCTTTTAATAATGCTGCTGATTTAAGCCAGTAAAAGGGCTTATCATCTATTATCTTTATTGTCATATTCCCACTATCTTTAAAGTCTATAAAATACCTTAAAATAAGAGCATCTTTTTCGTCTAAATTAAAATCTATCAATGTTTGTTGAGAAAAACCTTCTATCGTGTATTTCATCCTGTGCCTCCTTTACTTTAGTTTTCACTTGATAAATAAGTATTAAAGGTAATTTTAAATGCTGCCTTTGTTTCTATTGGCATACTCGCATAATAATCATTAATTAATTTCTTTAATTCTTCTAACTTTGATTCAAAAGATTCTGGTTTATTTTCAATTTTCTTTTTAGCCTTAGTTAAATACATTTCAGCGAATGTCTTTCTATCATTTTCGCTTTCAACAGGTTGCTTAATTCCATTAATCAAAATCTCAACCTCTTCTTTAGATTCTTTAGGATCTAAGGCTTTAATTTCTTCATGAATTATCTTTTGTTCATCTTTTGTTAAATTACTAAGCGTATGAGCTTGGGTTAGTGTTATCTCTTCCTTATCTAATTTTTCTTTAAGTGGTTTAATCAAATCTTTATCTACCTTTTGATATCTTCCAACTTGTACCCCAGAAAGCTTCATATCAGCTCCTATTAAATCCCTGGTCTTTCCTTTAGGTAAATCCTCACCATTAGCTTTCTTCTGCTCATAGATAGCCTTAAGCCTTTTAATACCTTCCATCTTTTCACTAGGTAATAATTCTCTTTGTTCCACATTAGCTTGTATTAACATTATCTCTGCATCTAAATCAATAATTTCTTTAACCTGACACGGTACTTTTATATAATTCAAACTCTTTAAAGCATGATATCTTCTTTCACCTGAAATAATTTCATAAGTTCCATTATCCTTTTTTCTAACTACTAGATTATGCATAAGACCATTTTCTTTAATTGATGATGCAAGATCTTCTATTTCCCTAATACCATAAAAATTTCTTGAGGAAGGAACTAGGTTACTTATATCTAGCTCCTGAATAAAACTTTGCTTTTCTACTCCGTTTATTTTAGCTGCTAAACCCTTTAAATAATCCGACATAACAATTCCTCCACCAATGCTTTATAATCCTTAGATGCATTAGCTCTGTTATTAAAGTAAATTACTGGAGTAGATTCAAAGGTACTTTTAACGACATCAATGTTGTCTCTTATTGTTTGGTTAAACATCAAATCACCTAATTCTCCTTTAAGTTCTTCCTTTACCTCTCTATTTATCCTGGTAGCCCTGTCCATAGTTATAAATACGCCAAGTAAATTTAAATTTTCATTAAATTCCTCTTTAACAGAATTAACGCTGCTAATCAAATATTCAAACCCATCTAGTGAGAATTTATCAATTTTAAGTGGTACCAAAACATAATCACTTGCAACTAATGCATTTATTGAAATCATCCCTAATGATGGTGGACAGTCTATAAGAACATAATCAAATGGTGCTTCTGATTTATCTAACCACTTTTTAAGCCTTGTTTCCCTAGCTTTTTTAGTATCTGCAAGTATCTCAGATTCACTAGCAATAAGATTTATATTTGCAGGTATAAGCCATACATTCTCATATTCAGTCATAGTTACTGAAACATCCTCACCTTTGAGAAGATTATAAGAACCTAATGAATTTGGATAATACATACCTACATACTTAGTCGCATTACTTTGTGGATCAAGGTCTATAATCAAAACCTTATTACCTAATCTACCTAATTCAGCTGCAACATTAACACATGATGTTGTTTTAGCAACCCCACCTTTTATATTTAAAAAACTTATAATTTTCATCTCTTTACATTTCCTCCATTCTATTTTATAATGGAGATACGGAAGGCAATCCGTATCTCAAATAATATTAAATTAAGCTTATAATTGAACCTTTACCAAAGGTTCTTTTTTCATTTCCAGTAATATTCTTGCAAGCTTATCTTTTAAGTCTTTAGCCTTACAAGCTATAGAGAAATTCCCCATTATCCCTACCTCCCTTCACAATTAATACCATTGTTTACCCTCATGTGTTACATGCAGCCAAATCTTCCTTTTACCCTCCAAAAATGCAAAACGTAAATATTCTTTTCTATACTCTTCTGTTGGTTGCAAATTTTCATAATCTTCATCTGAATATTTATGAAGTTGCTTTTTAGTTCCATCAGCTTTTAATATATTTATTTTATTTACTACACTTACAAAACAATTTTTGTAATCTTCGTCAGTTTCACGATTTGGATGAGGTGCTACATAATCTATATCCTCAACATAGTTAATTGCCTTTGGAACTGTAATCATTCTATTGTCCATACCTTGACCATTAAAATAGTTAATAATGAAGTTCCTGAAAATTTCTTTATTTTCTTCTGTTAGATCCTCATACCCTTTTACTTTTTCTGCATCAATCCTATGACAACTTTTCAAATCTTCTAAACAAGTAAGCTTATAATTATTCAAACCATTTTTTTGATAAATTTTTTCAATATCATATCTATTCATAATTTAATCCTCCCTACATAATTTGCATTTAGCATAATTTCCACAACAAACTTTAAGCAAATGCTCTTTTCTAAACTTTTTATCTAAAATGCTGCTGCGTAATTTGTGACTATTATTTATAAATTTTGGGCACTTTATTGAACACATTTAAATTGCTCCCTTCTTCCTTGAGTTACATAATCTAAATCCTTTATGTTATCAAGGTCATTTAAATCTTTATCTTCTGCCCAAAGTAAAAACCTTTCAATTTCTAATTTTCTTACTTTAAGTCTTCCAAGTTTTAAAGCTTTAAGTAATCCTTTATCAATAAGCTTTCTTATAGTTGGTTTGTCTGTTTTTAAAAGCTTTGATGCTTCATCAACTGTAAATAAAATATCTTCCATAAATATCATCTCCTTCTATTTTGCAAATTTTAAAGTCATAATAGCCTCAGCCACGTCATCAAGCTCTTTCATTATTAAATCCCATTGTGGACGCTCTTGATCATCAATAATTCCATCACATGTAATTTCTATCATCAAATCTTTACACTTAAGGAAATCTGACACTTCCTTTTGAAGCTTCAATATGGCAACTGGAAGTTCTCTAATCTCAATGTTAGGTAAATATTTTTGTCCTATCTCAGCACTTGTCTTTAAATGTTGATAAGCTAAATACTGTGTATCATAAATTTCAATCATCTTAATAACCACTTTATCTGGTGGAATTCTCTTCCCTCCCTCATAAGCTCTTAAGCTATCAACAGATATGTCCATTAGCTCTGATGCCTTTTCTTGAGTTAAACCTGTTGACTCTCTCGCTATTTGGTAAATATTTCTGTATTCTTGTACCATTCATTTCACCTCCTATATGTACTAAAATAGAATTGATAAGTTTGAGTTTCTAGAACTTAAATATTAAAAAAAATAGCTAGTATTTCTTTTTGATTTAATTCTAATATTTTAATTATTTTATTAGCTAAATCAATATGAACTTTAGTTTTTCCACATTCTATTAAACAGTAGCTGGCTTTATTTTTATAACCTAACATTTTAGCCATTTGCTCTTGAGAATATTGTTTTCGTTCTCTAAACTTTATAAGCAATTTAGTATTCATAAAAATTCTCCTATTCTAATTATTTAAGGTTTGATTTTCTCAAACTTTATATTTTTATTATAGTTTTAGTTTCTCAAACTGTCAATACTATTTTATTGAAAAAGTTTAATTTTTTCAAACTTGTTTTTCTGTATTTTATATTATGTTAAAATATAATTAGTTTAAATAATTTAAACCTCAAAGGAAGGTATGCTATGGAATTAAACATATTAGGTAATAGAATAAAAATATTGAGATTAGAAGCTAATTTAACTCAAGAAGAATTCGGGAAACCATATTCTTTAAAAAAGTCTACTGTATCACAATATGAATCTGGAAGTAGTAGACCTGATGATGAATTAAAGAAAAGAATTGCTCTAGATTATAATGTTTCACTTGATTGGCTCATGGGCCTTACTGATATAAGAAATTATGATAATAAAGAAATAACTATAGCTCTTCATAGTGATGTTGATTATGATGATCTTCCTGAAGAAGCTAAAAATGAAATTTATAATTTTATAGATTATGTTAGAAATAAATATAAAGATAAAAAATAAGGTGTTCTTCACGAACACCTTATTTTTTTAATAACTTTAATTATTTATAGTTATGTCTATATCTTGGCGAAGTTTAATATTATTATGCCAAAAATTATTTATATCTAGTAGTCTTGTCACTTCATCATAAACTTGACATTTTTTTGCTGGATCTTTTATTGTAATAATGACACAAAATTCTTGACTTAATTCAAATGATTCTGCCATTGATCTCTTTTCTATAAAGTCTCTATATAACCCTTCCATTTTGAGAAACCACTGTTTATCACCTTTTAAATGTTTTTCTTTGTTGGTTGGAGTCATTTCTGATAAATCTACTGCATATTTTTTTACTGGATAAAACTTATCTCCATATTCAATTAACATTCTTTCAGATAGTCCAAAATGCTCTGTTGATGATTTTATAGCTGTTTTACTATAACTGCTCGATAATAGAACATTTTTAGAATTCTCTTTTCCAATTGCATTTAATATATTATTTTTACTTATATCTCGGTCTGTCTTTTCATCATAACTTCCAAAATACATATCAATATTTGATTGACAATATTCAGCCCCTTGTGTTGAATCAAGAATTGGATCATATACTAATGTAACAATAACTTGTCCCTCATAAAATCCATCTCTTTTCAAGCCAGCTGGATATGGGAAATCTAAGATTTCTATAAATTGTCTTTTAGTTAAAGAATCTCTTAAAATAAGTGTTATCTCATTTGGGTTATTGTATAGTATTTCTTTAATTTTCTTAGGCTTTCCAAATCCCATTTGATTTAATTTTTCATTGGCAGATAAAGTAACATTTTCTCCATAATTAGCAGAATGAATCAGTAACGATTTTAATAATAAAGGATCAAATTCTTCATCTATCTCCTCTTGTAACCCTGCTAATATTGATGTTATTCTTGGTGTTGAGAAACTTGTCCCAATGTTTTTAGTTATCTTCCCATTTATATCAAAAGAATTTACTCCATTTATTATTAATTTACCGTTTTTATCAATTCCAGCATTCCCACCATAATGTACTACATCAGGTTTAACTATACAAGCTGGTCCTCTCCCTATTCTGGTAAATGGAGATGGAAAATCCACATCAATGCCACTTTCTAAATTTTTTTCTTGTGCAATTGATCCAACGACTACCGATCTAACTGAGTCCGCTGATTTTGGTATTTTAGATTTAGGCTTCCCTTGCATAAAATTACTGCAATTACCTGCTGATTTACATATTATTACTCCATACTTATCTTGTATTTCATCAATAGCTTTAGCAAAGTCTGAGAATTCATTTTCATCTATTTCTTCCTGTAATCCGCCAGAAAGATTCCAAATTTTTATCTTCTTATGATTTGCACTGATTACTTCTCGAATATTATTTACCAATTCATCTTCCTTTATAGATTCCTTTGATAAATCAGGGAATACATTGCCATCGAAAATCTTGCATCCTTTTAATCCTGTATATTCTTTATCTTCTAACATATCACCATATAAAATTATACCTGCTACAAAAGTTCCATGAGATGGATCTATTAACGATTCAGGATATGGCGTTGATCTGGTTCCTTCTAACCATGGTTCCAGACTTTTTATTTTATTAACTCCACTATCTAATATTCCAACAGTGACATAATTTCTACCATCCTTTGGCGTGTGCACTATGGGTGTGTCATTAATATTAAAAAAATCCAAGTCAACTGAATACTTTGGCATTGGCTCAATTGATAATATAGCACTATAATTTTGAAGTTCACCTATTCTGTCTAAATTTGCATTTTTCAAACTATAAACTATTAAATCATCTGAATATTTAGCTTCAATAACATCTAAATTTAGTTCATTACATTTTCTAGCAAAGTTTAATTTTACCATTCTATTAATTTCATAATCATTATAGTTTATTAATTTAATTTTATAGTCATCTTCTATTTCTTTATTGACTATTATTTTAGGTTGTAAAGGTTCAATTTTATTAATACAAGATATTGCATAAGCATTCTCTGCATAATTAGAAATATTTTTTCTTATTTTATTTAAATCATTTTTATTTGATATTTTAATCAGTAATTCATTTTCACCCATAAGTCCAATAATATTATAACTAGAATTTATTTTAAATACTCTCCCTACCTCTGCTCTATGACCTTTCGCCTTAGCATAATCTTGAATTTTAGTTTTTATTATAGCAGGTATAAAATCCTCACCCTCAGGACGCCTTTCAAGAATATCTTCTATTTCACTTAAATTATCATCTAATTCAATACTATGTTTAACTAAAGTTTCACCTTCTAAAATCCATTTAGGTAGTTTTCCACTACCACCACCTTCTGTCCTACTATTGTCTATTTCCCTTTTTGCAAAAAATTTTATAGGTGCATTATTATCCATATTGCCATCTCCATTATTATTTATTATTTATTGTTTCTCGAACTCTTCTAATAGGTAAATCAAAAAAATCTACAATTTCTTTTTGGGTGACTCCATATAAATTCAAATATTTGATTAACTCATCTTCATTACTTACATTATGGTTTTTAAATAAGAAAATCTCATATATTATTTGAATGAATTCTATAATATCCTTTTCTTTCATTATAGATTTCTTGATTGATGTATACATAATACTTTTTATATCGGCTGGACTTAGGTCCTTTACTGCATCTAATAAATATTCTAATTTTTTCTCATTAGATATAAAATCTATTTTGAAATCACTTGAGTATTTTTTAACTAATTTTCTTATCTGTTCTTTTTGTGGTCTTTCTAACTCAATAATCTTATTAAATCGCCTCCAAATTGCTGGATCTAATAACTCATGATGATTAGTTGCTGCTATTAATATACTATTTTCACTAAATTCATCTATATTCTGTAGCAAGCTATTTACTACCCTTTTTAATTCTCCTAGTTCATTTTTATCATCTCTTACTTTAGCTATAACATCAAACTCATCCAAAAATAATATACATGGCCTCTTCGATGCGTATTCAAATATCTTTCTTATATTCTTGGCTGTATTACCCAACAATGAAGATAACAATGAATCAAATCGTGCTGTTACCAATGGTAAATTAGTTTTACAACTTATATATCTAGCTAAAGATGTTTTTCCACATCCAGGAGGTCCATATAATAATAAAGTGTTATTAACATCAATCCCTTTCCTTTTCAATATATCTCTATATTCAAAAGTTTTTGTGAAATCCTCTATTTCTGAATTTATAAATTTATCAAATACCAATTCTTCAAAATTTGAAGTTGGCATTTTTATATCAACTATATCCATTCTACTCTCTTGGTCTACTGGTTTTGTAGAAAACGAATCTAACGCAACCATTCTTGTATTATTAGATTCTACAGTATTTAATATTTTTTTTGATAGATTTTCTTCGCCTTCTTTTCTTAAGTTCTCTGCAAGTACCTTTGAATAATTAATTACTTTTTCTTTATCTCCTTTAAGGGCACCTTCGATTATTTTTATCAACTCTGTATACATAATTAATCTCTCCTTATGTTTTATATAATACGCTTTATTAACTTTAAAGTCAATATTTTGTTATTTATTTATTCATTATTGTAATATTCTATTCAGTTTTTGTTATTTTATTCATAAAATAATTATATTAAAGTTTAAATTCTACAATACTGCTATTGAACATGTGTTCGTATTATATTATAATGATATCATAAATTATATGGTGGTGATATACATATGAATAAATTAAATGATATTTTTGAAATAATTAAAAAAGAGAATATAATTCTTGAAGAAACCCATATTCAGCACAAAGATACAAAAGGAATATATTTTAATGTTCCTGGTATTCCTCCGACTATAGGTATATCAAAATCTATTATTAATGATAGGTGCATGTACTTATCTATTCTTGCCGAAGAGCTAGGACATCATTTTACTACATTAGGTGATTTAACTGTTAAGTCTAGCAATTATTCTGAAAAACTCCAAAAAAATAAAAAAGAAAACACAGCTAAATTATGGGCTGCTGACTTTTTAATAAGTGATGAAGATTTTGTACAAGCACTATATAATTGCATATCAACACCTTGTGATATGTGTGATCATTTCAATGTCACCGATGAAATATTAAACTATAAAATACTTTCTATAATTTATGATGAAGTTAAGTATACTAACATAAAAAATAATTTAAAATTGAGAGAAATACCCTATAATTGTTGTACTATTTAATATTAATTGTACAACAACGACTAATATATATTGATTTAAACTCAATGTATTTTCATAATAACATTGATTAAAATCAATATATACATTAAAAAGGAGGACAAATGATAATGGAAGGTGGAGTAAGAAAAAGAGGTAATACATGGTATTACTACTTTGAAGCTGGCAAAGTTGATGGAAAAAGAAAAAAAATAGAACGTAAAGGAGGCACAACAAAGAAAGAAGCACAAGCTGCTTTAAGAAGTGCTCTAAATGAGTTTAATGATACTGGTAGTTTTTTAGATGAAACTAATATGTCATTTGCTGATTATCTAGATTATTGGTTTAATGAGTATGTTATGAACAATTGCAAATATAATACTCAACAAACATATAAATCTCTTATTAATATTAATTTAAAACCACAATTAGGTTTATATAAAATCAAACAATTAAATTATAATTCATTACAAGAATTTTTAAACAAACAATATGCTAAAGGATATTCAAAAAATACTTTAGCAAGATTGAAAAACGTAATTTCACATTCATTGCAAATGGCTATTTTCCCATATAAGTTATTGAAAACTAATCCAGCTGATAGTTTGAAAGTTCCAAAATTTGATAATGTTGCTACAAATAAAAATATAATCATCACACTTGATGATTATAATAAAATTTTAGAAAGATTCCCTCTTGGTAGCAGTTTTTATGTTCCACTACAAATTGCTTTTAACACAGGAATGCGTGCAGGTGAAATATGCGGATTGACATGGGATTGCATAGATCTTGATAAAAAGAAAATATCAGTTGAAAAGATTTTAATTTTTAAAACTAAGCAAGGTTATGACTTTAGTACTCCAAAGACATCAAATTCAATTAGAACAATTGATATTGGAGATACATTGGTAAACATTCTTACAGAACATAAAAAATGGCAAGAACAAAACAAAAAAGATTATGGTGAATATTATAATGATAATGATTTTGTTTCTACAAAAGAAAATGGTACTTTTGTAACTATGACTTCACTAAGATATTTATCTAAAATTGTTAATATGGAACTACAAATAAAATTTAATTTTCATGCATTAAGACATACACATGCAACAATGCTTTTAGAAGCTGGTGCTAATCTTAAAGAAATACAAAATAGATTAGGCCACTCAAAATTTTCTACAACAATGGATATATATTCTCATGTAACTCCTAAAATGAAAGATAATACTGTTGCAATTTTAGAAAATATATTAAACACCAATTTAAATTTGCCACCAGCTTAAAAAGTCGGTGGCAAATGGGTGGAAACACCCAAAATTTTATTTATGATATTCTTTATAATATTTAGCAAACATCAAGCTCTTGGATGTGTATGCATGTATATATAATTGATTTTATCATTATTTATTATTTCATAATATGTGTCCATATAAGTTAAAACCTGATTTCCTAGTAATTTTTGGACAGCTCTAACATTTGCTCCATTTTGAAGTAAATGCACTGCAAACGAATGTCTAAAAGTGTTTAAATTAACATCCTTATCAATACCAGCTTTTCTAGCATATTCTTTTACAATTCTCCAGATTCCTTGTCTTGTAAGTTTATTGCCATTTAAATTTACAAAAAGATTAGATACTCCGCATTGTGCAATCTTATATCTTATAGCTAAATACTCTGTTATTGCCCTAGAAGCACTTCTTCCTATAGGTATAAGTCTTTCAAAATGTCTATTATCTGTGCATCGTACGAAATTCAAATCAAGATTAACATCCTCTACATTCAATGAAATCATTTCAGAAACCTTCATTCCAGTAGCATACATTAATTCTAATAATGCATTATCACGTACTCCTTTTGAACAATCCTTTTCGACTATTCTAATTATTTTATCTACTTCTTCAATGGTTAAAATTTGTGGTAATTTTCTATTATTTTTGGAACTCTTGTATTCTATTTTGGGAACTTCCTTAATTAAAGTTTCACCTTTTAAGTATGAGTAAAAATTTCTAAGACTTATGACTATTCTATTTATGGATCTTTCGGATTTTCCTAGAGCTGTGAGATTTTGTATATACGACATAATTGTTAATTTGTCAGTTTTATATAAATCTATGTCTTTTCTGTTTAAAAATTTAAGATATATACTTACATCAGTTACATATGCGTATATAGTGTTTTCACTTTTGCCACTCTCTGACAAATACTCCTTATAATTACTTATGCTATTTATCATTGCTATCTCCTATACCATTGATTATGATTAGTATTCGACAAAATTGTCAATTTTCCTTTTTTTAAATTTTCATATGTGTATATATCTTTTGCATTACAAATAGAACCGTTTAGCCACAAATTTTATTAGAGATGGCGATACATAAGTTTCAACCAATATTCCTATTAAAAATAATATTATAATTATAATTAACTTATTTAATGCACCATCAAACAAAGAATCTTTATTTTTTCCACGTTTGAAAAATCTTTCTTTAAATTTTTCTGTAGACATAGATAAACTAATAACACTTAATGCTATAAAACATGGAATATATATTAAATTTTGAGGAATAACAGATACTAAAGCTAGTCCAATTCCCTTGCCTTCAAAAGTAGTTACCATAAAAGAAAAAGTATACCCTAATGTAAACCCCTTTAATAAATCTAAAATCAATATTATAGGAGCTCCAAAAAAAGTTAAACCTAATATAAATATTGGTATAATTAATAGTATATTTTTCTTAATAACCTCAAACAATAAATTTCCATAATTAATGGGTTCGTTTCCTACAGAATTTGTGAAACTAAAAAAATAATTCGTCAAATCATTTTTATCTGCTGATCCCATGTATTTTACAGTATAAAGTCCAAAGGATATTCCTAAGCAAAACATTATTAGTACAATGAAGAAATAGGTTTTTTTAGCCATAAAAGTATCATTCAGTCTAGTAAGTAAATAATTCATCTCTTATTCCTCCTTTAGTTACTCTACTTTATACTATGTTTAACATTTGAAGTTTATTCACCCACCTAATTATAAATATGTAAAACCATCATAAATAATTTTGTATTGTATATATCATATTTTAATTTTATATATAAAAAACATCTTATGTATATTGAAAAATCCTAAATTAACTGTAATCGAAATAGTTAATTTAGGATTTTATTAGTCAGAACATATAAATTATTAATTTCTATTATTAATTTTTCGATTACATGCAATATCTTTCTAGAGAACTTAACGTTTTTTTGTTATTGGGAAATATAATTCTGGTGTATCTTCTGTAATGGTTTTAAATTCATACCCCTGTGATTTATAGTATTCTATTATTTGTGGCAATGCTTTACAAGTGTTTTGGTGTATATCTGTACAATGCATAAGTAGTATTATAGTTTGAAGATCATTACTTCCCTTTATGGCTTTTCTATATAATTTATATGTCGAGAGTTTAGGCTTTAAACCATCTGCAGTATCTAAATTCCAATCATATATTTTAAAATTATTCTCATGTAATTTTTCTAAATAATTCTTGTTTAAATGTTTATAACTACCTCCTGGAAATCTAATTATATTGGGTGAAACTCCAATTATATCATTTATTTCATTACGGCAAGCAATCATTTCATTTATAAATGTATTTTCATTATCATAAATACTCTTATATTTGTGGCTATACGTATGAAGTCCTATACTATGCCCTTCATCATTAATTCTTTTTACCACATCTTCTGACCCTTCAATTTGACTACCAATTAGGAAAAAGGTTGCTTTTACATCATTTTCTTTTAGGGTGTCCAACACATTGTTTGTGATATCATTACTAGGACCATCATCAAAAGTTAAATAAAGCACTTTTTTTCTATCAATAGGGATTTTTTTGCTTACATTTAAATCTTCTATAGTTGTTGTGTTACCGTCTGCAGACATGCTATTTACATTTTCTTCAAAGAGGAAAATAACAAAAAGTATATTTACAAAAAATAAAAAAACTCTTAATTTATTTTTCAAATTTTTATCCTCCAAATGCAATTTAAATAATTTATTAATCTAGAACACTTCTTATCATTCACATTTTTCAGATTTTTATTTATGGTAATTTTGAACATATACTATCCTATTATTCAGTTTTCAAAGAACATTGTTTATTTTACTTCATATCATATTATTTTTATCTAGTCCATACTTTTCAAGAATAGCATTAAGTGTACCATCTGCTTTCATATCATCAATTATTTTATTTAATTCGTTTAATAAAGAAATATCATTTTTTTTAACTGCTATTCCTATAATTTCTTGTAATTCAGGAGTATAGTCTTTTAAGCTTCTTAATAAAGTGTCTTTTTCCTCCATTAAATGATAGTTTATAATAATAGAATCAGCTAAACCCGCATCAATTTTTCCATTTCTTATAGCATCAAATAATTCAGTTGTACTTTCTAAAATTACTACCTCTTTTATTACGTTATTTTCCTTCCACTTTTTCGCTAAATCTTCAAATATTGTTCCTTTCTCCACTCCAACTACTGCATTTTTTAAATCGTTCATAAAATTAATTTTTGAAAATTTTGGTACAATAACAGCTTCTGATTCTTTATACAATGGTTTAGTAAATGCTGCTAACTTTTCATTTTCAGGAGTTATAAATATTCCACCGACTGCTATATCTATGTTATAGTCAGTATTAAATTTTTCTAACAGACTTGCAAATGTTGCTTCCTTAATTTCAATTTTATTAATTTCAAGCCGTCTTACAATTTCAGTTATGATATCGAAATCAATTCCACTTATCTGATTTGTTTCAGGATTTATAAAAAAAAATGGGGATTCCTTTGGTGGCCCAGTAACAGTTATTATTCCTTTTTCTTTTATTATTTCCAATCTATCTTTTTCTATTGAGTTATTTACCATTGTAGTTTCACTATTACCTGTCCCGCATCCAATTATTATTCCAATAAGATTTATAATAACAATTAAAGTAAATATTTTTTTCATAAATACAAATCTCCTCCAAAACTATAAACATTTTTATAGTTATTATTTGGAATTTGAATTTAAATTATTCGTGTTTGAAAAAAATTCAAACTTTAAAGCTATATATCCTTACAACACAAAACTAATAACTCTAAAACTTAAGATAATGTTTTAGAGTTATTAGATTGTTATTTTATTAGAAATGAATACTTAGTCTTGCGATGATGAGGTATTCTTTTCGTTTGTTTTGAGACTTTATATATTAATTTCAAGATTAAATCTTTTATATATTTGAATGTGAAACCTTATTTACGGTATCATTTTTATATGGTTCTAGATGTACAATGACATCTACATTATCATTTAATTCTTTCCTTAGAGAATCTTGAATTTCATGAGCAAGTCTATGCGCTTCTTCAAGATTCAACCTAGAATCAGCTAGTATGTGCATATCTATGTGCATATCATCAACGTTTCCTCTACTTCTTATCTTATGAACTCCCTTTACTCCTTCTTTGACTATTACAATTTTCTCGATTTTTTCTGTGTCAACGGCTTTACTATATACTAAAATACTGCTGGCTGCTTCGAATATTTCATAAGCTGCGTGAAATATAAAAATAGCTACTATAAGAGATGTTATACCATCAACAATTGGAGGTGCTCCCAATTTGATTGCAATAAGTGTAGTAATTACACCAATTGTTACATATATGTCACTTCGTGTATGCATTGAATCAGAAATAAGAATTGTACTATTTAACGCAGAACCCTTTTTATGCTCATACTTTGTAATAAATATATTGATACAAAGTGTAATCATCATTACTATCAAGCTTTCTATAGTAACTTCTGGTTTAACTGGATTTATTAATTTAGTCACTGCACTAGTCATAATTTTAACCCCTAAAAAGACCAACATCCCTACAATAAATAGTCCTGTAAGTGTTTCAAATTTTTTGTGACCATATGGGTGATCATCATCAATAGGTTTTGCAGCTACCCCTATGCCTATGAGTCCAATAATATTTGAAGAACCATCTGTTATTGAGTGAAATCCGTCTGCTGTCATACTTGAGCTGTTTATAATAATACCCATAATTATTTTTGCGACAGCCACTACTATATTTGCAAACATGATAATCCATAATACTTTTTTTATTTCCTTAAAGTTGCCTCTTATCAAAATAACACCTGCTTTTAATTAATAAAATTTATTCAAATTAATCTTATAATGCACCCATTAATTATCAATTGGAAATGCATTTTATATTTTATACTATGCTATAAATTGATATCTGTAACCATCTTTTAAAATATTTTTTCATAAAAATGGTTATCAATTGATAATTAAATATAATTGATAACCCTTTATAATTAGATTTAAATAAATTAATATGAATGAGATGCATTATGTTTCTATTAATTATTTTATATTGCTCATAAAATCACCATTTAATATTATATTACAATTAAAACTAGTTATTGTTTTATAATCTTTGAAGAACTTATGTTGATATCTTTCGTATTTCCTTGATCTTTATTGATTTTTTCATCATCTGTCTTTTCTATTTCTTCCCCTGCATAATGAAAATTTTGAATGCATGTAGTTAAATCGCTTCCAAGACTACCAATACTATTCTTTTTGTCATATGGTTTATTTTTCATAATTTCATATCTCCTTTATTTAATTACTCACAGGTTTTGCTAATGTATACAATAAGCATGACTTTTTAATACTTTATGTAAATTTCAATGTTGTAACTCTTGTTCCATAGTTTAACCTCCTATTCTTTTCTAATTAATTATATTTATCTTTTTCTAAATCATATAAAACACCATTTTTTAGTAAAATTCTAATTTATAGTTACATTAAATAATATACTTAATATAAACATATTTACAGGAAACATACATTTATATAATTATTATTTAGCGTCAAACAATGCTTAATCTTGAATAATAGATAGGAATATATTTAAAAAAATTTAATATAACAGAATAAAAAAATTTTTTTAATACATACTATTGATATATTTAAATAAGGAGTGTGTTTTTATGAAAACATTAGATACAATTGCACTTATATTAGTAGTTATAGGAGGAATTAATTGGGGATTAATTGGTTTTTTTCAATTTAACTTAGTTGGATCTCTTTTTGGTGATGTTTCAATGATAACTAGAATTATTTATTCTTTAGTTGGTATTGCAAGTATATATTCTATTTCATTCTTTGCTAAAGAAAGAGCTCGATAGTTTGATTTTAATATATTATAAAGTAAATGCTGTTATAAAATATTTTTCAAAATTCATTTTGTGACAGACTTTTTCTTTTATTTATAATCAACTATTATTAAAGTTCAAGGCTGCATAAAGAATCATAGGTGGACAATTCAACCTATGATTCTTTATAATATAAATACGTCCCAAGCTATTAAAAATAAAAAACTGAACAAGATTTTAAAACTAATCATTTTTTGCATATAAATTAAATTTAAACTTTACATCTCTTTTCTAAATATCTTTAATAAACGTAAATAATGATTTGCTTCACGTAAAGTATGATCACCTAGTAGTGGTATTATTATAGACTTGATTTTACATTCTACCAATCCTTGTGTACCCTGTGCCTTAAATTCACTTATTTCTGCAGTTGCTTTAAGACTGTCGTCTGTAACTTGAGAAATTGGCATTGACTTATCCATTGCTTCTTTTGCTTCTATTGTCAACTTATCAAACTCATTTCCAAAGTTATTTGCTGCATTTATTAATTCATCTTCTGTTGGATCAAGAAGTCCACGAATAAATTTTGAATGTTCAGCCATAATTCTGTTCCAAAAAATTTCTTGTTCATAAGCCTCTTCCTCTAAGTTTATTTCTTCACGGCTTTGCAACCTTTGAACTAACTGAAAATAGAACTTTGCTTCTCTTAATATATGGTCTAGAAGTAAAGTAAAATTATTTGTGAATATCTTACAAGACAAGACATCTGATAATAGCATAGTCTTAAACTGTGCTAAACCTCTAATTAATTCCATGGCCCTATTATTGAGCATATATACTTTTTGTTCGAGACGCGTATTATTGCTCATATTTAAAGTATCACCCTTTAATCCAACCTCTGCTTTCGTAACATTAATTGGAATTTTAACTCCTGTAAAATATGCTGAAGCCATTTCAGCTTTTAATGTAAAGGGTGTTATTATTTCACCAGACTCTAATACATCATTGCCAACAACTCCATTAGAAAGAGCTATTGTATCAGCTAAAAGTATGTCGAACCCCATTCTAAACGCATTTGCTTCATCTATATAATTTGAATCCTTTGGCGTAAAACCTACTTGTAAAAAGAATGAATGTTCCTTCATAATTCTCGCAAAAAAAAGATGTAATTCCAATGATTGTCGTATAAATTCACTGCTAGATGTCATAATTAGTTTCTCCTAATATAAATTAATTACCAAGTTCATTGTATTCACTAAATATATAAAAGATTACTTTTTATTATGGTATTTTAAGATTAAACATCTAACGACTTTTTAAGTTAAGTAATATGTAGTGCTTAAAACGTACTATTTTTCTATTTAAAGTTTAATGTATTCACTAAGGTATTTATTCTCACTTATACTTTGTAAATTCAAGACCTCGGAAGTTTCCGGGGTCTTAAAATGTGGTTACTAATACAAATCAGTTATACTGTTGTCCCTTTATTTTTAGGTATCCCTTAATAAAAAGGATAATATGGATAGTATGGAGGAGCAATGTAAGGTAATAAGGCTATCTCAACTAGCCTATTCATTGGAAAAGATCGACGTCTAAAGCGCCTAAATCTTCTTCTAGGACGGCCGTAATCATGATATTGCCGTTGATTATCAGATTGATCTTCGTTTTCTTTCTCCATAACATCCTCACCAACTAACATAGTAATGGAATCTGTATCTACATTTTCAATAATTCCATCAAGTTTACTTCCATCTGTCATAGTTAAAATAATATGATAGTTTAAGTATTTTTTACATACATCTTCTACAGCACGTAAATCTCTGTAATAGCCATCTTCTCTGTCTAACGCCATTTTTTAACCATCTCCTTTCAAATACCATGATATTCATTTATAAATAAAATAGTTACATTTCAATTAATAAATCTTTATGATTATTTAATAAAAAGCAAATTATTAAAGCACTTTTCCATTACTTAAAGCATACATTTTATAATGATAAATATATTAGGAGGATTTATGTCCATTTATTTTGATTTTAAAACTATTAATGAACTTATTGGAGATAATTATTATAGACAAGTACAAGTAAAGCAAGACACATCTAAGTTTACTCCTGATGATTGGATTAGGTATATTGCTCCACTAGTTACTTACTCTTTAGGAGAAACTACTCAAGGAATGAATACACAACGTGCATATCAAAAATTTATTTTATTAGGTGTACTTGTAGGATTAGGAAAAACACCTCAAGAAGCCATTAGTCAAGTTCAGGAATGGCAGAATACTGGTGCATCTCAATTATTAAAGAGTGATACAAATACAGGGACAAGTAGTAATATAGGTGCACAAGGAAGTACAGGCATAAGTGGTGGTACTATGCCTAGCAATAGACAAATATCCCAAGACAAATCTAAGTTTACTCCTGATGATTGGATTAGATATATTACTCCTCTAGTTATTTACGCCTTAAGAGAAACTACGCAAGGAATGAATACACAACGTGCATATGAGAAATTTATTTTATTAGGTGTACTTGTAGGATTAGGAAGAACCCCTCAAGAGGCCATTAATCAAGTTCGAGACTGGGAAAATACTGGTGCATCTCAATTATTAAAGAGTGGTACAAGTACAGGAACCAGCGGTAACATCGGTACAAGTGGCACAGGCGGAAGTGGTGGTATTGGTACAGGAAGTACAGGCACAGGCGGCAGTATGGGTACAGGAGGCATAGGAAGTACAGGCACCAGCGGCAGTATAGGTACAGGAAGCATGGGAAGTACAGGCACTAGCGGTAGTACAGGTACAGGAAGCATGGGAAGTACAGGCACTAGCGGTAGTACAGGTACAGGAATCATGGGAAGTACAGGCACTAGCGGCAGTATAGGTACAGGAAGCATGGGAAGTACAGGCACCAGCGGCAGTATAGGTACAGGAAGCATGGGAAGTACAGGCATCAGCGGTAGTACAGGTACAGGAAGCATGGGAAGTACAGGCACTAGCGGTAGTACAGGTACAGGAATCATGGGAAGTACAGGCACTAGCGGTAGTACAGGTACAGGAATCATGGGAAGTACAGGCACTAGCGGTAGTAATACTATGCCTCCTACCAGTCAAGTAAAGCAAGACACATCTAGGTTTACTCCTGATGATTGGATTAGGTATATTACTCCCCTAGTTACTTACAGTTTAAGAGAAACTACTCAAGGAATGAATACACAAAATGCATATCAAAAATTTATTTTATTAGGTGTACTTGTAGGATTGGGGAAAACGCCTCAAGAAGCTATTAATCAAGTTCAGGAATGGCAAAATACTGGTGCATCTCAATTATTAAAGAGTGGTACAAGTGTAGGAACCAGCGGTGGTATAGGAAATACAGGAACCAGTGGTAACATTGCTACAGGTGGAATCGGTGGTGGCATGGGTACAGGAGTCACAGGAACAGGTGGAAGTACAGGAACAAGTGGTGATACTATTAAAAGGAATAGACTTTATTTCGACTAAATTTTAAAATAAGGCTATGTCTTAATATAGTGTTGAAATATGATAAAGAATCATAGGTGGGATTGTCCACCTATGATTCTCAATATGAGAAACGTGTAGATTTCCCTATTTTTCTGATATCGCTTTTCTTAATGCATTGCAAATCGTATTTCCAAAAACAATTTTTTATTAGTTGTTCTATCTACATGTTGAGCATGTTATATAGATAATGATAAGTTTTCTTGTTAAAGATTAAAGTAAGATTATTTCTTCATTATACATAGTTCTTTTAGACACAAAAATACTCCCCTTTCTAGTAAGAGATTTTTTAATCTGTCTACTTTAAGGAGAGTATATCATTCAATAGTAGTTATATGTTTCTAATTTTTTGATTATAAATGTATATATTTTACTTTAACACCATCAACATCAAGTAATTCATTTTCAAGTATTTTTATTTCATCTAAACTAGAATGAATATGTAAAATTATCAATCCCTCCTCGGAACAAGAATTTTGACTAACTTCGTGAAGACCAAGTCTAGTTTTTATAATGCAGCCATGCTTAGTTAAAATAGTTTGAACTTGTGGAGCATGAGCACTTCTAGGATCAATAGTTACTGCCATAATTGTAGTTTCCATAAATTACATCTCCTTGTTTTTATGTTTTAAATTATTATCTCCAAATAAGTCGAATTAATACAATTTTAATTTATTATTTATTCTGTCAGATTTTTAAGTAAAATTACGAATTATATAAATGTGCATCCTTCTTATATATTGCAAATATATAAGGTTTAGTAACTTAAAAGAGGATGAAAAGTAAAAAATAACAAAAGAGAAAAGGAAATAATAAAATGAAAAAAACTATTTTAAGTGTAGCTGTTGCAGAAATTATAATAAGTTGTGGCATTCAAACTAATGTTCATGCTTCAACTATAAATAATACAAATGATGCTAATAAGAATACAGCTACAATATCTACATTACAGAAAAGTGAAAAATTGCTTTCAATAGGTTCGAAAGGTGACGTTGTGAAGAGTATACAACGATTGTTGAATTCCCTGGAAGGTTATAATATTCAGGAGGATGGATTATATGGATCAGAAACTTATAATGCCATAATTAAATATCAATCTAAAAATGGCTTGATACAAGATGGTATTATAGGTAAACAGACAGTAGCTAAATTATTGAGTATTGATACCAGCCCTAAATCAAATATTACAAATTCAAATATTGAAAACGGAAAGAAAGTAAACAATGTAAAGAACGTAAATGAAATGATACAATCCGAATTAAATTCAAAAAAAATAACTTCTGATACAAATTACTTCGTAGCTGTAAGTAAATCACAAAGAAAAGTGTATATTTATCATAAGGAGTATGATTCTTGGGTAAATATACAAGTATTCACTTGTAATATAGGAGCACCTGATAGCCCAACTATAGAAGGGAATTTTTATAGTGGATTAAAAGGTAAAGATCTAAGGATAAATGAAACATGTGTAAAATATTTCACACAAATAAGTGGAAATTATCTATTTCATAGTGTACCTTATAATGATATTGGAGAAGTTATGGATGGTCGCTTAGGTGAAGCAATATCCCATGGATGTGTTAGACTTTCTTTAGATGATGCTAAATATATCTACGATACTATTCCAGCAAAAACTGGAATTAAAATCATTAAATAAAAAATTAATAATATATGTTTTTTATTCCTATAAATAAATCATATTAAGACAAAAATCTTAATATGATTTATTTTTTACTTTATTATTTTGTAAATTTAATAATTGTTTCCTTATAAAATTTAGTGAATAATTCAGATTAAAACACTTAATTTTTATTAACAAACCTCCTTATGTCTATGTGATTTAATATGTATATGTTTCCATTATAACACATTATAAACTCTAAAATTCAAATATATCTATTCAAAAATTAACCTTTAATTTATATACAAAATTCCATCCTACTTAACAATATTTTAATACTATTGCATTTTTATAATTTAATTAATCTTTAAAAAATTCATTATTTTTTCCCAAGCCAATTTGGTATCTTCAAAATCTTTATAATGCTCTTTTACATGGATATCATAAAATTCCAGTTCATTTAATATATTTCTAAATTCTTCATTTCCAAAATAATTGCAAATCTTCGGAATTACATTTGATAAATTTTCTTTCATTTTTATAATTTCTGTTTCGTAATCATCTCTTTGAGTGATATAAAGTAAGAGTGGCTTGTACCTAATCCAACCGATGCAAGCTTTTAAAAACCTTTTAGTAATTACGCTTGAATCAGCCTTTATAGTTTTTAATTTATTAGGAAGCACTCCAAGAAGCAAATGCTCATAATTAGAGAAACCATCATGGAATGTATAGCAAGGAACTTTCCTTATATTATATTCCCTAATACAAGTGCTTAAGAAAGTGTCTTCTCCCCTTGCTCCTGGTGGGTTATAAAAAGGAAATAATTTATCGATATGCTTAAGATTAAAGCCTAAATTAGAACCAGAAATAAATTTCATTCCATTTATTTCTTTAACATCTTCAATAATTTCACTATTAATTATATCAAGGTCAGCATATGTAACACCACCTTCATTCATTTTTGCTTTTATTGAATCCCAGTTAATAATATCATTACTTATAGATTCTATAAAAATTCTAAACTCATCTTCAGAAAGTTTATCGTTGAAATCCAAATATGGTATTGGAGAAATGTAACCACAATGATGGCCATGTGTCATATCAACATTTTTAATATTACTAATATGTGTTGACAAAACCTCTTGACCTTTCCAAACAATACTATCATTTATCTTTATAGTTGCTATGGGATATTCATCATCATCAAGGAAAATAAGATAATCCATTTTATTTTTCAATGCAAAATACAAAACTGCATTTCTTTTCATAGCATAGCCTTCACCAAATATAAGTTTAGCCTCTTTTAAATTAATAACCTTTTTTTCTACTAAATATTGTGCCTCAGTTGTTATTGAAGAATTTCCTAAGTAGTAAGCTGAATCCACCCCATCCAATATTTCTTCGTCTGTAATTTTGTAATCACTTATTTTTGTACTTTTATACTTCAAATCGTAAGCAACAAACAGATGTAGTGCATATTTTTTATTATCCACAAATCCAGATTCGTTCCAATTATCTACATAGGTTTTTACTACATTTTTAAAATTCTTTCTTCCTGTTACAAATCCAACACCCACATTTATTTTCTTTCTTTCAATTTTCATCTATTTTTCACCCACTTCCCATTTTATTAAATTAGGATTGGCATCCATAATAGAATCATATTGTTCTCTGATTCCATATATAGCCTCTGGGTCTAAAAGTTCATATCTATTAAGTTTTTCTATTCTATCTTCTTGTGTTGCCCATCCAAGATGTTTAACTCTAAATTCAGATGTAGACTTAGGAAAAGAGAAAGTATTTATAGGAAATCTTCCACAGTGTTGAGGTGTTTCATTCCATGTATAACTAAAATTAGGTTGGTATCTCATTAAAAATGGTCTATAGATACTATGTGCATTCCAATATTTATCCTCACGATAGTGAGTATCATTCCACATATCATATAACCTAAAACAATAAAAATCGTAATTCTTGTCATCAATAAGCTTTTGTGAATTTTCAAAAAAACTCTTCTAATATTTCATCTGCGTCAAGATTTAAAATCCAATCAGGATTTGTTTTTATAGTTTCACTCCATTGCTTTTTCCTAAGCTCGACTTCACTTCCAAACATTGATTTCTCATTTTGTATAATATGCAAAGGTATACCTTCAAGTATTTCCTTACACATATTTACTGTATTGTCAGTGCTTCCGTCATCAATAATAACAACTTCATCAATATGTTCTTTTAAACTATTTAACATCTGCCTTAGATAACGTCCTTCCTCATTTTTGACTATCATAGAAAGAGTAATTTTATTCCCATTTTCTTTATATTGTCGTACAAAGTCGAGATCCGTTTTGCAATAATTTACATAATCTTTAACACCCTTTAAGTCTTCTTCTCTGTAAATGTGATATGCTGGATAATGAGTATCAACATAAAGGTCAAGCCCAAGGACAGCTGCCCGTATGCAGAAAAATCTGTCTTCCCCATGTATAGTTAAGTTTTTAATTGACTTAAAGTTAACACCTTTTACAAGTGCAGCTCTACTAATCAGTGTACATGCTCCGAGTCCACCCACTTCATATAATCCGGGTATTCTAAGCTGATTCAAAAACTTAATTTGCCTTAAATCCATCTCTTTTTTGCTTAAGTTTTCACCTAATTTTTTTGGTACCAAATCATATTCATCAAAAAGCCAAACATTTGGTTCTAACGGCCTGTCCTTATGCCACTGGCTCTAAAATATTTCAGAGATAATATCCTTATTTGTAGTTTTTAGATGCTCAATCAAATTAGGATGTAAAACTAAATCAGAGTCCACAAAAAACAAATAATCATAATCATTTTCTATTGCATAATCAATTATAGAATTTTTGTAATTTGCTACCTTTAACATTAGGTTATCATCCCAATAATGAGATTCCTCGTTGCAAATATATACTCCAAGTTCTTTACCCTGCCTTACAATAACCTTTGATTCTTCTCTTTTAAACTCTGCTAACAATCTATTAGATTTTTCATCTTTATTATCATCAATAAACATATAATCTATTGTAATCGTATCCCTATTAAGGTTTTTTAATGAATTTAAAAAGGCATCCAATATTTCTGGTTTTTGATATACTGGACTACCAACTAATACTCTTTTTTTATTCAATTATATAAGCTCCTTCGTAAACCTATTTTAGATATTTAATGGTTGCAAAAAAGTCTATCACATTTTTTTCCAAAATAGGTTGTCTTAAATCTATTATTTTTTCTTAGTTTTTTTTGCTGAAACTGTTTCAGTTGCAATTATTGGTTGTGTCGTAACTTTCTCAACTATTTTCTTCTTTTTTTTTAATTTATTTGGATTTTTATCTCCCATTTATTTCACCTCATTCCTTTTTTATATGGCAATTATTATAATATTTGTATATATCTATATAAAAAAGCAATCAAAAAAGCCACTTTATAAAAAAGTGACTTATAATATTCGTATCCATTTTCAGTTAGTTAGCACTCTTCACTGATGAGTGCTAATATATTTATCCTATCACTAAGTTAACATAATGTCAATTTTCTGTCTAAATGAAATATTGGTATCCATATAAGTATAATTTTTGCTATGTATATCTATATCATTTTTTAATACCAAAATTTTATGAATTCATCAATAGGCTTTCTATAACCTCTTATTTTATTACTATCCAGGTCTTTTTTACCCATTAGAATATTATATATTTCTTTTATAGATGTGTCGAAATCTTTTATAATATTTAGCATAAACAAATCTTATTTTTTAATACGTTGAATTATAATATTAATACTTTATAACTAGTATTAATAAAGTATTCTCTTTTTCAGCAAATCTATATATATATTTAATATTTCTGCATATACTAAACATGTTATAGAAAGGAGAGTTAGTTGTATGAATAAAAGTATGAAAATAATATTAATCATAGTAGGAATTTTAATAATTTTAGCTATTCCTATTAGTGGATACAATAGTTTAGTTTCCCTTGAACAAAATGTTAATTCAGCCTCATCAAATATTGATACTCAATTACAAAGAAGATCTGATTTAATTCCTAATTTAGTTAGTACTGTTAAAGGATATGCAACGCAAGAAAAAGCTATTTTTACAGATATAGCAAATGCAAGAAGTAAATTAGCTGGTGCTACCAATGTATCAGACAAAGCTAATGCAGATAGCGAATTATCTGGCTCTCTATCAAGGCTACTTGCCATTGTTGAAAATTATCCTGATTTAAAATCAAATCAAAATTTTAGAGATTTATCAGTCCAATTAGAGGGAACAGAAAATAGAATTGCAGTGTCTAGACAAGATTATAATACTGCTGTAACTAATTATAATACTAAAAGAAGAAGATTCCCTAGTAATATAATATCCTCATTATTTGGTTTTCAAGAAAAACCGCTTTATAAAGCAAGTGAGGGTGCAAAAGAAGTTCCTTCGGTAGATTTTACTAAGTGAAAATAATTACTAAAAACAGATTTTTCAGTTTATTTATATGTTTTCTTCTTTTAGCAATATCAATTTTATCTTTTCCTGTAAGTGCTGATATTAAAATACCTTCTCCAACAACTTATAAATATTTAAATGATTATGCTAATGTAATAGATAAAACAAAATTAAATAACATAATTTCTATTGGAAAAGAATTAGAAGATAAAACTGGTGCTCAAGCAGTTGTAGTTGTAATAGACTCAACCAATAATGTTCCTATTGAGGAATATGCTATTAATCTCTTTAGAACCTGGGGCATTGGTCAAAAGAATAAGGATAATGGGTTATTAATACTTTTAGCCATAAATGATAGAGCTTGGAGAGTAGAAGTTGGTCGTGGGCTTGAAGGTCCTATTCCTGATGCATTAAGTAACAGGGTTATGGAGTCAATTGCAAAACCAAGCTTTATAGACGGTAACTATGGTGAAGGATTGCTTAACTCTTATAGTGCACTTTGTGATTACATCGCCAAAGAATATAACGTTACCTTAGATAAGTCCTTAAACATCTCTGTAACCAATAATAATACTATTTCTAATACTAATCTTATAATTTTTGGTGGTATATTCATAGGATTGTTGCTATTAGATTTGGTGTTCAATAGAGGAAGGATTTCTTATACTCTTTTACAAATTTTCTTTTTAAACAGTTTATTTAGAGGAAATGGTCCTAGAGGTGGATCTTCTGGTGGTGGCTTTGGAGGATTTGGTGGCGGTTCTTCTGGAGGTGGCGGTTCCTCCGGAAATTGGTAAAATAAATCAACACAAAAGGGGCTGTTACACAATGAATAAAAATTCATTATGCACAGTCCCTTTTGCATAATTAATATTTTTATCTATTATGATTAGGATTAATATTAACTTGATTAATTGCTTTCGTAACTTGAACTATAATATCAGTCTCAACTTGTTGCTTAGTACTTTCTATTTTAGCCATTATCTTGCCTAAAGGTGTAGATACATAATATGGTTTCAAATTATTAAGAGAAAGTGTATAAATATCTCTTTTACATTTATCACATTTACAGCCATCTGATTTTTTCAATAAAGCTCCCATATATTCATCTACCCATATTTCCATACAATTAATAATATTATTCATTAAATTATTTCCTCTCTTGTTTAGACTTTACTTCTTTAAGTAGTAGTATTATTCCATTATTTTCAACAAAATAATTATAATATTAATTTTACAATAGTTTTACAATAATGAACAGTACTTTTATTATTTATCGAATTTTATTTTTTTAGCTATATTTATAAGTTCTTCTTTTTCATTCAGTTTTGGCTTTTGTATAACTAATTCTAATAGATAGTTTAAAGTCTCTCCAATTTCTTTTCCTTTGTTAAAGCCCAAATTTATCAAATCTCCACCATTAATACTTAAATCTTTTAAATTAAAACATTCATTTTGAGTTATTATTAAGTCTAATTTGCTTTCAATACTAATTAAATTTAACAATCGCTCTTTTGCATAGATTGGATTCTGAGCCAATATATCTGCTCTTTTAACCTTGATTAAATCTTTTAAAAGATCCTCTCCTATTTTGTTTAACATTCTTTTAACTGATAACTTACTTTTTAATGTAGCATCATGATATTTTATCAAAATCAAGACTTTATTTATAGTATCATTATCATACTTTAACCATCTAAGAATACTCTGTGCTATCTCTACAGATTCTCTAGCATGAGCATAGTAATGAGAAATTCCGCTTTCATCTGTAGTTTTTGTTTTTACCTTTCCAAAATCATGTAACATCATAGTTAGTCTTAAGTGAAGAAGTGGTTCTATGGCTTCTGTAGCTACAAGTGTATAACTGTACAAATCATAAATATGATAAGAATTATTTTGTTCAAAGTTATAAAGCTTATTTATCCCTGGCATAATATACTCTAATATTTCGCATTCTTTTAAAATTTCTATTTTTCTAGGATTGCTAAGCAATGTTTTATTAAATTCTTCCCTTATTCTTTCTTTAGATATATTTTTTATATTATCCTTAAGTACTTTTATTGTAACTAATACATTTTCATCAATTTTAAAATCCAATTGTGCTGAAAATCTAATTGCTCTAAGCATTCTTAAAGCATCTTCATTAAATCTTTTTTTCGGTTCACCTACAGTTTTTATGATTTTATTATTTAAATCTTGGATACCACCAAAATAATCTACTAAACCATCTTTTTCATTATATGCCATAGCATTGATTGTGAAATCCCTTCTTGCTAAATCTTCTTTTAAAAAGCTTACAAACTTAACCTCTTTAGGATGCCTATTATCTTCATATTCTCCATCAGTTCTATAAGTTGTAACTTCATATCCTTCTTTATTTATCATAACTGTAACAGTTCCGTGCTTAAGCCCTGTTAATACAACTTTATTAAATAATTTTATTACTTCTTCTGGATTAGCTTTAGTTGTTATATCCCAATCCTTAGGGTGTTTTTGTAAAATGCTATCCCTAACACATCCTCCAACTATATAAGCCTCATATCCATTATTTATTAATGTGTTAATTATAAACTTAACATCTTCAGGTATATCAATCCTCACATTCATTCTCTCATCTCCCACTCTATCACATTATTTTTATGTAAAATGAGCTGTTCTCAAAATTCTTCTGAGAACAGCTCATTTTAGATATTTCTTGTCCTTATTCAATGATTAGTGCCTTTGACTTTTTATCCTATACCTAGAATCTGAAGCTAAAAATCACTTTATTTTCTTTCATATACTTTAATCATCTGATACATTTCTATTGTTAATTGAATATACATTATATGTTTGCCATATTTTTTCCAAGTTTCCGAATATATCAGATATATTTTCTTTTTCCCTCATTCCAACAGCAATAATTAATGCATTTATTACTGATAATGGTGCAACTAAAGAGTCCACAAATGATGCCATGTTACTTTGAGCTATTAGCGTAAAATCTGCTTTAGATGCTAAAGGTGATAATAAACTATCTGTAATCGCAACTACTTTTGCACCTCTATCTTGAGCGAATGCCAAAGCATCAATTGTCTTAGCTGCATATCTTGGGAATCCAATTCCAATAACTAAATCCCCTTCACCTATATTTATCATTTGTTCAAAAACATCTGAAATACCATAACTTACAGTTCTTACATTTTGCAGTATTATATTTAGATAAAATCCTAAAAATTCGGCAAGAGCTGTTGAACTTCTAAGTCCTACTATATATATACCCTGTGCTTCAAATATATTTTTTACAACTTCTTCAAAAGTATTTTGATTTATTTTTTCTAAAGTAGCTCTAATATTTTCCATATCTGCTTTAAGTACACCCTTTAAAGCATCTCCATCAGAAAAATAATCATTTCTAAGTTCTAACCTTTGAACTGTAGTAAGTTTATTCTTGATAAGCTCTTGCAAAGATTTTTGCAATTTAGGGTATCCTGAAAACCCAAGTTCATTTGCAAATCTTACCACTGTTGATTCTGATACTCCTACAGATATTCCAAGCTTCGCTGCTGTCATAAATGCAGCTTTGTCATAGTATTTTAATATGTATTCAGCTATTAATTTTTGGCCTTTACTTAATCTTATAAATTTTCCTTGAATTAATCTCATTAAATCTTTGCTATTTTCATTGTTCATTTCATCCATATTTTGCCTTCCCATTATCAAATTGAATAATATCAATTTAATTCTATCATCTTAATTCTAAATATTCAATAAATAACTGATTTTTCAAAGCAATTATTGAAAATTTGCAATATTTTTTTCACTAACCTTCAGTATAGTTTATTAATATTCTTGCATATTATAGGAATCTAATTTTTATAAACTATTTATATAATTTATTTCATCTTTGTTTAAATCTCTATATTCTCCTCTTTTTAAATATCCAAGCTTTATTCCACCAATGGATATTCTCTTTAGTGATAATACTTCATGATCTAATGATGCAAACATTTTTCTTATTTGTCTGTTCTTTCCTTCATGAATTGCAACTTCTACAGTTGATATCGCTTTATCATTACTTATAACTTTAACTTCTGCTGGTGCAGTTATATATCCACCAATATCTATTCCTATTTCAAACTTTTTAATATCATTATCACTTATTTCACCATCAACTACTGCTATATATTTTTTTACAATTTCTACTCTTGGATGAATTATTTTATTATATATTTCTCCATCATTTGTTAGTAATAATAAGCCTGAACTATCATAATCTAGTCTACCAATTGGATATATTCTTTCTTTTACCTTAACTATATCTAAAATAGTATCTCTTCCCTTTTCATCCTTTACAGAACTTATGTAACCTTCAGGTTTATTAAGCATTATATATACTTTATTTTCTTCTTTATTTATTATCTTTCCTTCATATTCTACTATATCTTCTAATGGATTTACTTTAGTTCCAAGCTCATTAACTAAAACTCCATTAACTTTAATTTTTCCAGCAAGTATTATTTCTTCACATTTTCTTCTTGAAGCCACTCCGCAACTTGCCATGTATTTTTGTAATCTTTCTTCCATAATTTTAATCACTCCATAATTTTTGTATTTGTCTTCAATACTTTTTCATATTTTGATATTTAAATTATATCTTTTTCAGCTGCATAATACAACTTTTCTATATATAAACCTTATAAATTGTACGTTTATTCAAAACTGAACATTCTTTCATTCATAAATATAATGTAGTTTACACATTTATAATGTTGTAATTTTATATTATAAAGGTAATAGAAACGCTAAAAGTAGCGTTTCTATTAGCTAATGCTAAGGATACTTTATAGTTATCTTCCTTAGGATTAATGAAGTTACTAGAAAATTCCTCCGCAGCCTCTTCCACCGCCGAGAAATAAAATAAATAAAATCCAAATCCAACTGCCACCACCGCAGCCACCAAATCCGCCGCCAAATCCGCCACCAAATCCACCATTATTACCGCAACAACTATTATTATTACAACAACAATTATTATCACAGCAAGAAGATTGACATGGGCAGCAAGAATTACATCTGCAGCAACAATCTCTAGAATTGCTAGAATGTTTAGACATGTTTACCATCTCCTATTCTTTTGTTAATATATCTTATTCCATTTTTACATTTTTTGTTCTTTATTACTTAAAAATAAATATAAAAACCATATGTGAAAAATAACTATAGTTCACATACGGTTTTTGTTAAAGTTAAATAAAATATTTTTCTTTATAAGATTCTTATACTATGTTTTTTAATATCCTCTTCATTATTTTATATGATATAAATCCAACTATTCCAACACATAATAGATCAGTGCTTAAGCCTTTAACTAAATCTAATCCAACTAGAGGTAAATATTGATCATTTTTACGTTGCATATTATTTATAAAATCAGATGCAAAAAACAGTGATGCAAACGAACCAAGTGCTAAAGATATTAATATAACTATAATATCTTCATTAATTCTAGATGAGAATATTTTATTACAACACTCTAATTTATATCTTTTTTGAGCTATATTAAAAATAATAATCATAATTGTAATAATGCATAAGGCAATGATTATTTCAATTGATAATTCTCTAGCTGTTACATCTTTAATAGATGCACGCTCAAGTAAAACTCTTACAGTATATTTTTCAAATTCACCATTTGAATTTGAGCCATTAATTTTATCTGCTAAACTATAGTTATTACCTACTCCAAAGTATTCTGATATGGAATATAATTTTACAAAAATGAAATAAACTGATATTGGTATTACGAAAATCATACTAATAAATCCTATTACCGAATTAGAAAATAGTAAATCTACAATAAGCATAAATACAATTCCTATTATTCCAATTAAAATTATTCTGATAATTTCTATGAAAGTAATAATTTGATATCCCTCAACAATATTTAAAAACTCCATATTTCTTACATAGGCCATAAAAGCTATATAAGCATATGTTATAACAAAAAATACTAGGGTTATTAAAATGCTTATTAATTCATTATATTTAATTTGTTTTTTAGTATACGGTCCACTGGATAAAAACATAATTGTATTTCTCTTATTAATTCCTTGAGCTATGAAAGATATAGCTATGAATATTACTCCTAACATAAAATAACTATCCAAATTTGTTGTATAAAAGCCATTTGAAAAGTTATATGCCATATTCGATTTTAAATTAGATAAATTATTTTCTATAATCCTATTTGCTATAATTCCCCAAACAAATATTCCAATGATTATAGGTACTTTAGCTGAATTAAACCATGTATAAAGTAATCCTTTATTTAAATATTTCTTCATTGTTATCCTCCTTATCAACCTTATAGACAAAGATATCTTCTAAACTAAGATCAATTTCTTCAACAAATAATGGGTTGAATTTCTTTAAATTCCTCATAAATTCTTCATCATATTCATCAGTTATAATCGTAAATACTCTACCAACTTTACTTATTTTAAATATTCCTTTTAAGTCTAAATCCTCTTCATAAACTGGCGCATCAAATGCAACTTGTACTTTTTTTATCTTGTTTTTCATATTTTCTACTGAATTTTCATAAGCAACTGCACCTTCATTTAAAATAGCTACATCATCACATATTCTCTCAAGTTCGCTTAAATGGTGAGAACTTATTATTATAGTTGTATCATTTTCAAAAACTTCATCTACGAATATCTTAAGGAGTTTATTTTTGAGTATTGCATCTAATCCTGATGTTGGTTCATCTAATATTAAATACTTAGCATGAATAGAAAATGCAAGCATTATAGAAAGTCTCATCTTCATTCCTTTGGATAGTTGAAATATAAATTTGTTTATAGGAATATTAAAGATTTTATTTAGTTCATTAAATTTTTCTTCATCGAAATTTTCATAAGAATATTTATAGTACTTTAATATATCCTGAACTCTAAAATTAGTTTGCATTATATTTTCATCAGCTACATATCCTATTTTATTTTTAACAACTGGATTATCATAAACTATTTCTCCATCATAAATTACTTTTCCAGATGTTCCATTGTATATTCCTGTTAAGCATCTAAGTAGCGTAGTTTTTCCAACACCATTTGGTCCTATTATTCCAAATATCTTACCCTTATTTATTTTTAAATTTATATCCTTTAAAATTTGTTTTCCATCCATTACAAAGGATAAATTATTTACTTCTATCATTATCATTCACCCCTAATTCAGAAAATATCTGAAGCGTTAATTCCATAAATTTTTCCTTACTGATTCCACTATAATTAGCTTCAAGTATAAGTTTTTTTAATTCTTCTGAAATATACTCCATCATCTTCACATCCACTTTCCCCTTATAATTATCGGTTATAAAAGTTCCCTTTCCCCTTAAAGTTTCAATTATTCCGTCTCTTTCTAGTTCTCCATATGCCTTACTTATTGTATTTGGATTTATTGTAAGTATTGATGCCATTTCTCTAACTGAAGGTAACTTTTCTCCACATTTTAATGCGCCTTTTAGTATAAGCTCCTTAACCCCAAGCTCTATTTGTTCATAAATAGGAGTACTGCTCCTAGGATCAATCCTAAGCATCTTTATTATCCTCTTCACTATATTTATCATAACTATTTTCCATTATATAATCTATTACCAGCCCTTCACCTTCATCAATAATTACTAAATCAATCTTACGTTTATTTGGATCACTATATATTATTTTCCCTTGATTTATATTAGCATAATATAATTTAGCATCCAATCTTACAACTTCTTCCTTTGTTATTGCACGTCTCTTAGAAAAATTATTTCTAAGTTCATTATAATCTTTTAAAATTGATTGTTTTTGATTTTCATCAAGTTCTTCTACCTTCTCTATTTCTATTTTTCCATAATCAAAGTGTGACTCTGTTAACCTTTTTCTTTCAGAGAAACATTCTTTTAAATCCTTAGTCTCTGTAAATCTTCCTTTTTCATCAATTGCCTTTAATGTTTTATTATCTAATTGTTGAATAACTTGACTAATTGTTTCAAACTTTTTTTCTTTTTGATACATTTTTTCATTATTAATGCCAAGTAAAGCTGTAACTACAATGAATAATCCAAGTGTAATTATTATAGTTGATTTTTTCATATTTTTACCTCCTATTTGTATTAGGTGTACTATTTCATCTAGTACACCTAAATTATATAAATAAACATGTTTATAATCAAGTGAATAATCCTTTATTATTTCTTAATATTTTCTTATAAATATTATTCCACTCTACTACTACCGACATTGATATAAAATATATTGACACAAAAAGGCTATCTGAAATACTTAATATATATAAGTATTTTAGATAGCCTAAATTGTTTATAATTTATTTCTTTTTACCGTTAGAATAAATTATGGACGCAGCTATAATAAATATTAAAGGTCCTGCTATCATAGCAATTGAAGATGTGTAATCTCCCTTAAGAGCTGGCTCTATAATTGTAAATATATTTGCAAACCCAACTACTGCAGTAACTATAACTCCCGTGATTATTGCAAAAGTTTTATTTTTAAATATTAAGAATGGTTTTTCTATAGAATCTTTCTTTCTAAATGAAATGTATGCAATTGTTAAGAATAAATATGGCAATGTCATTGCAACATTTGTCATTAATACTAACATTTCAAAAAATGCCTTTGCACTTTTTCCACCCATTGAAATAAACATTACCATAACTGCTACTATAACCGTTTGTACTGCCATTGCGTTTATTGGCATATCATTTTTATCTATAGTAGCCATTTTTCCTGGCCACAATTTTGCTGGTGTTCCTTCAATTAATTGCTTCAGAGGGGCATATGATAAAGTGAAAAATGCTCCAGTTATTGCTAAGAACATTGATAATCCAACAAATCTAGCAACCCAATTACCAATTTGAATAGATAGTGCATCGGTTAATCCAATTGAATTTCCAAAAGTATATCCTAAATTATTCATGACAACATAAGCAACATTTGCCATATTTATATTTTCTCCTGAAAGACTATTAGACCAATTAGTAAATATACCAATCAAGAAAATTCCGAGAGAATACCCAACTGAAATTACAGCTGCTGCTATTAAAATTCCCTTTGGAAAAGTTCTTTCTGGGTTCTCAGTTTGATCTACAAGTCCAGAAGCAGCTTCAATACCACCATATGCAAATAATGCAAAAACTAAAAATGATAGCATTGAGCTAGTACTTTGATATGCTGGGTTTGGTGAATTGACAAAAGACATTGTTGATGTAATAGGTTCTTTAAATTGTCCTTTGTTCAATATAATTACTATAGCAGCTCCTATTATAAGAAGTATGTTTAATAATGCAACCGCCATTCCACCAGCAGATGTTATTTTAGTTATTTTAGTTATTCCTCTTTTAGATATAAAAAAAGTAGTAGTCACCCATATAAGTCCTAATATTCCAAGAACTTGTGTAGAGCTTAACCCAAATATCCCCCACTTTGAAGTAGTGTCAACTCCAAAAATTGTATTTGATAAAGGTATCCAAATCGTTGAGCAAATATTTATCATCCATACCACATAAGATGCATACCACATGAATACTCCCAAAAATGCGAACTTAGGTCCTACAGATTTTTCCATCCATGAGTATATACCACCTTTTTCTTCTTTAAAGGCAGATCCATATTCAGCCATCATAAATGCAAATGGTATAAAGAATGTTATTCCACCTAAGATAAACCATGGAATTGCACCATACCCCATAAGATAAAATGCTCTCGGCATATTAGCAAATCCAAAAACTGATGTAAAAATCATAAGAATTAATGTTATTAAAGTTAACTTCTTTTGTTTTTCATTTTTATTCATTATTTTACTCCTCATATTGTTTCTTATTTCATGCTCTAAGGTTTAATTAAAATTTCTATTATTATTATCTGCACTTTTTTGTAATATATTATTAGTTGCAAGAAATAAATCAATTGTTATTGATTATACAGAATTTAATTTCGAGCTTTTTCTTATTGTGTATTAATTTATAATTATAATATTTCTATTTTTTCATGAATACATACTTTTTTATATTACTATCATTTTTTCACCAATTCAAATTTATTTTATTTGCATTTTATTAATGAAATCTTTAATACTTTTGACATTTTGTTAAGTATTTCTAAATTTTAAATATAATTACGAAATTCTATACATATATTGCTGAATTATTATAATAACATTATTTAGTTATTATTACCCACATTAGTTGTATCAACTACTATTATGAAACAAGACCAGCAAATAATTTGCTGGTCTTGTTATCACTTACAAACTATATATATAATTTGTCTAAACAAAGTAATTTTAATATGTTTTTGAATTAGGTCTTGCTAAATGATCATCTTAGTCTTTTATATAATCCTTATATTCACATGTGTCAATTAACTCACATTTATCCGTTTTACATCTTATAGAACTTGTACCATCATTATTAACACTTGCAAATGGTAAGATTATATTTATATGAGTACCTATTTTTCTTATATTTACATCATAGCCCTTTTTACATTGCTTTATCATTATTTACCTCCTCTGTTTCTATATACAAGTATTATAACATATTGCCAGGATATATGTTGATAAATTTCGACATTTAATTACTTTTTATAACTTAGGCTTTGATATTTCTTATACTGCATATTCAAAGTTAATATTTTATTTTAATATTACTTTTTTACATACTAAAAAGATGCAAGGAAGTAACTTAATTCTTATCTTGCATCCTAATTTTATCTTTTATCATATACACTTAAATAAGTCGATTAGTATAACTTTGATGATGGCAGAATAGAAACCACTATAATCTACCTATTCTTTCTCTTAAATAAAATTAATAAATTTAACTAACATAATTTTTGATTAAAAATATTATCCAAATTAATTTTTTTAATCCTTTCTCTAATTTCATTTATATCAGTTGTATAAAGATTAAGTTCTTTCATCCTTTTAAAATAGCTTGAACCTGCAAAAGTATATCTATCTTTTCTTCCTTCTCTAGTTTTAGCCTTTTCGTTTGCATAAGTTATTAAATCGCCAATAGCAATAGATGACGGAAGTATTAGAAGTGGCATTCCCATAGCTAATCTTACAGCATTATGTCCAGCTAAAGTTCCAGTACAAATTGCTTCTGTATGTCCAACAAATAATCCACTTTTTTCGCCTGCACAAAACAAATTATCTACACCTGTAACTTTTAAATCATTAGTTCTAGGAGCAACAGATAAATATCTAATGGAATTACCTTTACTGCCTGCATATGGATCAACATATTTTGCATTTTCTAATCCTTTTATTTTTCTTAATTTATGCAATGGGTAATAAGTTGTCATTAACTTAGCATGTCCAGTATCAAGCAGAATTATATTTTCAGCAAACTCCTTCAACGCGTATTGTTGACATACCTTAGTTGTTAATTTATCATAATTAACATCTTCTACTGGAACTTTTAATACAACTACACCTTTAGAATCTAACTTAGTTCTTATTTCTTGAGATAGACTTTCCTTCGCCAATTTACACGAACCTGACATGGCACCAAGTGCATCATTATTTGTTTCACCTTGAATGTCTGCTACACCACAACGTTCACTAATACTTATTCTAGGACCAAAAGAAGGACATCTTAAAATACACATTGAACATCCATTACCATAACGCAAACAATTTCCCATAGGTCCTGTAGTACCTGTAGTTTCAATAAAAACATCACCAGTTATATAAGTATCATCACTAAGATATACACCTTTAATTTTTCCATTTTCAAATTTCACATTATTTACTCTACTTTCCATCATTAAATTTATTTCTAATGATGTTAAATATTTCTGAACCTCACCTTCAATCATATTAACATTATATAATGTAGCATGCTTATGGCCTGGGAAATCTATATTTGTATGAGTTGAGACTCTATCAGTAATTTCTATTAATTCTCCACCACCAAGAGCTATGAGCTCTTCTGATGCAGTAAATCTTCCGTTATTTCTCATTATTCCACCTACATTGCCAAGCCCAAGTAGTAAATCTGTTTTTTCTATTACAGTAACATCTGCTCCAGCTTTTTTACTTGAAATTGCTGCTGCTACACCAGACCAACCTCCACCAATAATAACAACTTTCATATAAATCTTCTCCCTTCAAAAATACTTCTTGGATCAGCCTGTTCTTTGCAGAATCTTTTGACTCTATGCCCTGAGAATCTTGATGTACACGCGCCACAAATACCTTCTCCACAGCACATTTTAAAGTTATTGCAACAAGAAAGGGAGACATCATTTCTATTAATATCATTTAAATAATCAATAACACAATAAGTTAAAATATCAGCCCCTGCTACATGAATATATTTAGTGCCATCATTAAGTGCATCTTTAATTATGACTTTAGCATGATCTGAAAGTTTACCTTGGTCTAATAATGAATTCTCTGATATTTTTATCTTGTACTCATCTAAAAATTCACTTGCAAAATTTACTTCAAAAGGGCTTTTATCTATTACTACTTCCAACTCATTATTTTGTGAAACCAATTTTCTTATTACAGGCATCATAGGCGCTAGACCAATGCCTCTTGCAAGAACTAATGCTTTAGTTTCTTTTTGAGCTAATATAGTTTTTACTCCAAATACGCCATTCCAATACGGTCCTCTAATTACTATGTTATTATTTATTTTTGTATTTAATAATCTATTAGTTTTTATTCCTCTCATTTCAACAGCAATAGTAATAATATCATTTTCTATATCTGAATTCATAATCGAAATAGGAATATCAAAATACTTATTTTCATCTGTCCTTACAAATATATAACTTCCCGGTTTAACTAAATCTAAAACTAATTTATGAGGTGATTTAAATTTAATCATAATCATATTATTGCTATATTTAGTTACATCTTCAACAATACAATCATAAGTTTTTCTACCATCCTTTGCTTTATTGCCATTATTATAAAGTTCTTGATATATACAAACCCCCTTCCAGTTCAAGCAATCACAAAAGCACTCTCCTTGGCATTGTGAGCAAATCAAACATTCACCTGATTCAGCCAACTTACAAGGACAATACTCAGTTCCAGCATCTATGCAATCAATAGATTCTTTTATCATTTTCTCTCCTTTAGATAAAATTGCTTCTTAATAATAGCTTATTTAAAAACATAGAATTTGCTACAAATATAGTTAGTAAAAATTGTTTATTTTATGATTAAACAAACAAGCGTACTGACTTGTTATTTTCAATATTCCTTATTGATGGCTTACCTATAATTTCTTATAAAAAGGTAGACAGTCTTTTTCTAAAAAACCATCTACTACAAAGTATTAAATTAATTCTTTAACAGTATGATTTCCAAATGCAACTCTTTCTAGTACATGTTTATAAATTTTCTCTGTTACATTCCATCTATCTGAGCAGTTTAACACTACAATTATAACATCTTTACCATTATTGTTAACTGAAGAAACTAAGCATTTGCCTGCTTGGCCTGTAGATCCTGTTTTAACACCATTTGCTCCAGGAATTTTCCATAGTATTTTATTTATATTATTATAGTCCCTTGTAAAATTATATTTTTCTTTTGAAATTTGTTTGCTTCCTACAATTTCTCTAAATAAATCATAATCCATGCCTTTAGCTGTAAGTATTGCTAAATCATATGCAGAAGAATAATGCTCGCTACTATCTAGTCCATGAGGAGATTCAAAATGTGAATCAAATATTCCAATTCCTCTAGCATAATGATTCATTATCTCTGAAAATCCGTCTATTGAGCCTCCTAATTCTTCAGCTATTGCTATTGCTGCATCATTTCCAGACTTAAACATAAGTCCAAAAATTAACTCCTTTAAAGCAATCTCCTCATTTGCTTTGTATCCTACAGTAGAACCTCTAACACTAGCTGCTTTTTTACTTATAGTCACTTTTTTAGCTAAATCTCCTTGTTCAATAGCAATAAGTGAAGTAAGTATTTTTGTTGTACTTGCCATTGGAACTATTTCGTATGCATTTTGTTCATATAAAACTGTACCACTCTCTTTGTCCAAAGCAATTGCAGATCTTGCATTTACTCTTAAATTAGTATTATCTTTACTTTTTGCATTTACACTTATACATAAAACTTGAGTAAAAATAAGGCTTAGTAATATTATTGAAACATTTTTAATACCTTTCCTCATTATTAATCACCTTCTAATCTTACTATTTGATTCTAGTTTACCTTTAAAATTATTTTTTAAACCTAGTTTACGTAATTTTTTAGGTTTATTTTTTTAAAATTAGTCAATACTTAGGGATATGAAAGAAATAACAATTCAAAGATGCGATGAGAAGTTCTTATATGCAGCATAGCTGATCTTTTCTAATGTGTATATTTTGTGTCAGATAAGGAGGCATATTTGTCTCATAATTGGCTATAAAGTGAATATGTCGATGAGTAGAGAACCAAAAGTAAGAGTCCAAGTTTTATATTTAGGGTCTCTAACTTTCACATAGCGAAATCTATGGTTTTGTGTGAATCAGTTAAGCAGACATCCAAATCTATGATTTGATGATGGTAACTTACTCTGTGAGTACTCAGTAAGTGCATACGAGTCGAGCTTTCTCATGACCTAAAATATACTAGCATACTGATTTGTTATTTTTTGAATGTCCCTAATCAAGTAGATAGAGTTTGGAGGGAATTCATGAAATTATTTTTTATTTTCTTTGTGATTTTATTAATATTTTTTATCCCTATTCCTATTAAGTTTAATATTTACTATTCTTTAGTAAATTATTATGTGAAATTATATGGACTTACTATTATTTCAAAAAAAAAATCTGCACATAAAAAAAAGCATTATCATGAAGCTAAACCTTCGCTCAAAAAAGAACATAAATTTTTTTCGAGTTTTTATAGTAAGGTAGATTTGAAATCTTTAGACTATAAATCTTTAATTTCAACTTTCTATAATTTAAAGTTTAAACCTTTATTAAATATAAAATTTTCTTTAGATTATTCACTAAATGATGCTGCCGAAACTGCAATTTTTTATGGACTTTTATATCAAACACCACCTTTAGTTCATCTTCTTATAAATATTCCTGTTCAAACCTATAAGTTTAATTTTAAAATTAATCCTATATTTGAAGATAAGTTTTTACTGAAAATTAAAACTTCAAGTATAATTTTCGTATCATTTGCAAACATTATATATATAATAATTATTTTATTTAAAATTAGAAAAAAATAAGGGAGGTGACCTTTTAGGCATATTATACAAGATAAAGTGATTTTTAGCTTAAGGCTAATTTATTATTTTTTAAATATGCTTTAATTGGGACTATTATGTCAAGTGAACAACAAGTTGAAAATTTAATTAAAAGTACTATGGAAAATCTTAAAAGTATGGTTGATGTAAATACAGTAATTGGAACTGCAGTTGAAACCAAGGATGGATCATATATAATTCCAGTTTCAAAATTAAGCTTTGGCTTTGCATCTGGTGGAAGTGAATATTCTTGTCAAGAACACCATACTAGTAGCACAGCATTTCCTTTCGGTGGTGGTACTGGAGCAGGAGTTTCAGTTAAGCCAGTTGCATTTTTGGTTGTTAAAGAAGATGGAGTTAGAATGCTACCTGTAGATCAAGATACTACTTACGATAGAATAGTTGATACTGTTCCACAAATTTTAGATATTGTAAAAAGTTTAATAAAAGATTTATGCAAAAAGAATAAAAATTATGATAATGTTAATACTACTAATGTTGATAATAATTCTGTTGAAAATACCCCTAAAGAGAATTATTCCACAAATGATCATAATATTTAACTAACTCCTAATTTTTTAATTCAAAAAGAGAAATAGTATGCTGATTTATTCTGCAAATCTATTTCTCTTTTTTATTATTCTGCCTCCAATTCATCTACTTGCAAATCTTCTTGCCCAAATAAATCTAAAGATGGAAGTTCCTTTAAATCTTTTAGTTCAAATTGTCTTAAGAATTCCTCTGTTGTCCCATATAAAATCGGCCTCCCTGGAACGTCTAACCTTCCAAGTTCCTTTATAAGTTCCTTTTCCATAAGCCTTTGAATTGCACTTTCAGACTTAACTCCTCTAATTTCATCAATATCTATTCTTGTTATAGGCTGTTTATAAGCTACTATTGCCAAACTTTCTATAGATGCTTGTGATAAAGATTGTCTCTTGTTCTTCTTCAAGAGTTTTTGTACATAATCAGCATTTTGTGCTTTTGTAACTAATTGATAACTTCCTTTTATACATATTATTTTTATTCCTCTAGTAGATGTTTCATATTCTTCCATCATTTCTTCAATAATAATTTCAATATGTTTAGATTTTTCATTAAGATGATTTATTAACTCTTGCAAACTTAAAGGTTCCCCACTCGCAAACAGTAAAGATTCTATTGCTGATTTAAGCGAATCCTTTTTCAAATCATCCATAAACGGAATTTGAATTCCTTGATTTTTATGCATCTTCTGATCTCCTCTCAATTAATATCTTCGTAAAGTTGTCACTTTGGTAAACCTTAACCATTCTTTGTTTAATCATTTCAAGTAAAGCTAAGAATGTTACAACACACTCTAATTTACTTTCACAATTTTCTATAAACTCTGAAAAACTATTAATATTTTCATTTTTTAGCTTGTCCATTATGTACTCTAATTTATCTTCTATCTTATATTGGTCTACATATATTTTTTTCTGAATTATATTATTTCTATTTTGCTTATTATTAAAAATTTCTAATAAGTTATTATAAATATTGAATAGATCAATGAGGTGTATATCTTTTAATAAATCTTTTGTAGAAACAGCTTCTCGTTTATCTTCTATTAATTCCGGTTTTTTCTCATATACTTCACCTGCACTAATATATCTTTCTTTAAAGAATACTGAGACACCTTTTATTTTCTTATATTCTATAAGTTTTTCTATAAGATTTTTCTCATAATCTTCTTCATTTTCCTCTTCTTTTTTAGGCTTAGGTAATAAATACTTGGATTTTATTTCTATCAAAGTAGCAGCAACTACTATAAATTCAGATGTTATTTCTAAATCCATTGTCTTCATATCATTAAGATACTTTAAATATTGATTAGTTATTTCAAATATTTTTACATTATATATACTCATTTGATTTTTCTTTATTAGATGTAATAATAAATCAAACGGTCCTTCAAAATCGTTAATTTTAATCTTTGGAAGTTCCATATTTTATCTTATACCTCCGTTATAAACTCAATTTCATTAAGTTGATTTTTGATAACAAGTACTTTATTGTACAGAATAACAATTTATATAAAAATGCATATGCACAAATCTTAAAGAAAAACACTTGTCTAAACTATTGTTTTTTTAATAACACACTTTTTCCAATATATATATAATAACAATTAAAGTTATTCAAAACAAGAGATATTAAATTCTCCATAATTAAGAATACTGTATTTTGTGGCATTTGAAACTGTTAGGTTTTAAAAATCTATACTTTATCTCAATAATGTATACGTCTAATTGTCATTAATGAACACTATACTTCACTATTAAATTAATATTATACTTTAATTACATTTCAATTTTTATTTATTATTACATAAAAATAGTTCAATAGTAAGATAAAATCTTATTATTGAACTATTTTTTAATTTATATTATCACATATTTCTTCATCAATTTAATAATTTGATTTTAAATTTAAATATGTATATTCTAAATTTTATTTGTTCTAAATACACAAATAGACTATAGTTTTTTATCTAAACTCCTTTTTCAAATAAATTTTTAATATTGTACTTAATATTCTCAAATATATTGCCTTTCTTTATATCTCTATCACAATATATTTCTACTTCTCCTACTTTTTCTTCTCCTAAATAAACTTCATATTTTCCAACTATGTCTCCTTCTTTGTATTCTTTCTTTAATTCATCAATAACAATTTTCTTATCTAACTCCTTAGTTACTCCCTTTGGTAATATAGCAGTTAAATCATCTTTAGCCTTTGCCATAAAGAATTTATCAGTTTGTTCATCCATAAATACTTTGTCTATTTCTTGATCCTTTGATACAAGCTTTTTACCTTCATATTTTGAGAATCCATAATTAAGTAATACTCCTGCATCACGATTTCTTATTTTATAAGTTGGAGCACCCATAATTACAGATAACATTCTCACTCCATTCCTTGTTGCTGTAGCACTAATACAATATTTAGCTTCATTTGTGAATCCTGTTTTTAATCCATCACAGCCTTCAAAAAATCTAACTAATTTATTATGATTTACAAGTTCTATTGGAGATTTTCTTCCTTCTGATATAGAATCCATATAGGTTCCTGTATATTTTAGAACTACTGGATGTTTTAATAATTCCTTAGACATTATTGCTATATCTTTAGCTGTAGATAAATGTCCTTCTGCTGGTAATCCATTACAATTTTTAAAAGTTGTATTACTCATTCCAAGTTCTTGTGCTCTTTTGTTCATCATTGTAACAAAATCTGCTTCTGTACCTCCAAGATATTCAGCAAGTGCAACTGCTGCATCATTTCCAGATGCTATAGCAACCCCCTTTAAAAGTTCCTCTACAGTTCTTATTTCTCCAGTGTCTAAAAGCATTGTACTGCCACCCATTTTTTTAGCATTTTCGCTGCAAGTTACTTTATCATCTAATTTAATTTTATCACTATCAATAGCCTCCATTGTAATTAACATAGTCATGATTTTTGTTACAGATGCTGGTGCAAATTTTTCTTCTGCATTTTTTTCATAAAGTATCTTTCCAGTCATAGGTTCCATAAGTAATGCTGACTTTGCTTCTATATTAGTTCCATCAGATTTAACTTTTTCCTCTGTGTCTAGTGCATTTGCTAATCTAATTGGTAACAATAATATGGTAAAAATAAATATCAAAGTAAAAGATAAAATTCGTTTTGTTTTATTTTTCATTTTGCTACCTCCCTTCAGAATTAGTGTTACCATAAGAAGAAATAATATAACAAGTAATTCTAAATTTCTTAAGGATTTGATAAAAAACTTACTTCATATATATAATTCCGAAATAGAGGTCATGCATTATGTTGCTAAAACATTTTGTTCTCTAAATACGCTTAAAAATGCTTCATCGTAATCATATTGTAAATAAATATTTAAATTACAATAATTTACTAAGAATGGTTTTCATGTAAATTACACCGGACAATTATTAAATATTGCGGTAATGTACTTGTAATCGCTGATAGCGCAGCTCATATTGAGACTATTGTTCAGTGAGCATTAATGTGTGGCTACCATGCAGCAAATGCCATAAACGATGAACTTAAGGGCATAAATGGTTTTGAGAAATATACAAGTTGGTGGTTGAGGCATTTGATTTCAATCGTACTGGCCCTCTTGAATTTGTTAAGCTATATGGTAGTTTAGGCATGAGACCAAAATACTCAGATGAAGAACTTGACTATATATTTTCTTTAGTTGAAGGCCAATTAGTTAATGGAAATTTCAGTCAGTTTGAAGTTACTAAAAACGTATGGAAGGCAATTTTATCTCATAAGGCTCAGATTCAAAGTGAAAACCCAACTTTATTTGATAAGATAAAGAATATTGATGAATTAAATGATGAAGGAAAACTTAATTGATAGCATTACATACACTTTTAAAGTATGATAATTTCCTATGCAAATGGGAGGCTAGAAAACAACTTTTTTTGTTTTCTAGCCTCCCACTTCACATCTCGTCTTATTTAACTATCTATTATAAAAATTTGATTTAGCAGTTTACTTACCTGCTTGTTCCAAAAAACACCTTATTAAAAAATTCTTTAGTTGCATCACTACCCATAATTGCCTTAAACACATTAGTAGATACACCTCCATTATCTACTAATCCATCTGTATAGTCCTGGGTAATTTTCCATTTCAACTTTCTTTCTTCTGTTGTCAACAACTTACTTTTTTGCTCCATTTCAATGAATAATTTCAAGTTATCTACAAACATAGATGATATCTCTGAATCCTTAGTTGTATCTGTGTTTTTAGCTGTACATACTGGCTTTAATGAATCATACCAACATTCTTTCAGTATCATATCCTCAAGGTGATTATGTTCTGCTTTAAGACTTGCAAACCTATTCATATAATTTAAATAGAGCTCGTCTTTTTCTGGTACTAAATCATAATATTCGATTAAAAAACCTCGTTTTTCATGCATATACATATAATCAGTTGAAAATAAAGGTAATGATTTATAATATGGGGTAATTACAAATGAAGCCATTTGAAGTTTAATTGAATCTTTGGAATCCATTACTAAAAGATTTCCCACGCCATTAATCTCATACTGTTTAATGCTATAATCAATACCTTGTATTTGTAGATTAGCAAATTTTCCAGTTTCAACTTCTTTAAGATCATACTTAGAAGTCACTAAATCCATTCCCCTATTAATATGCTGTTCAATAATCTCCTTATTAATATCAAAAATATTTTCGTTATCTGTTTTTCTCATATCATCACTCCCATTCAAAAAAATAGTTATATATAATATTATACACCATTATATAATGCTATATAGTACCATTATTTCCATTTTTATAAATTATATGAGAGCTAATGTATTTCATATTTTTATAAAATGATAATCTGCTGTATAATCTTATCTAAATCATCTATGCTAGTTTTATCTATTTGTTTAAATCACTTCCCATATTCTTGGCAATAAGTTTGTAAATAAAATCTTGTAAACACATAGACAAATTTATTATAATAAATTAATATATACTCAATGAGGTGAATTTTTTTGAATAAACAATCAAATATAGATATAAAAAAATTTGTAGATACATTTGAAGCTTTAGCAAGAGTTGAAAGACATAATCAAACTTTAATGGGAATAAAGAAAAGCGAAGCTAGAGTTTTACTTTGTATAGAATTTCTTTCTAATGAAAAAGAATGTAAAGTCAATATTTCAGAAATTAGTAAAAATCTATCTATTACTTCTCCAAGTACCACTGAATTCGTAAAAAATTTAACTACTAAAGGTTACATAGAAAGACATGTTAATCAAAATGATAAAAGAGTTATTGAAATAACATTAACTGATGAAGGGGAAAAAATAGTACAGGATTTAAAAAAGTATTTTAATTCTTTATTTTCTGGCATTATAGAAACATTAGGAACAGAACAAAGTGAATTATTAATTGAATTATTAGGTAAAGTTAATATCTATCTCAATGAATGGTATAATAAGATTGATTAATAGCTAGCCCCAAATAGAAACTAAATTTCTATTTGGGGCTAATCTATTTTTTTATTAGTTATATATAAGTATATTATTTACAGAATGAATTAATGTATAAAATATTTCTCTAGGCATTTATTCATTCTATATTGTTAGGTTTGAAAAATATTATCTGTCAAATTTGGTAATTAAATTAAACAGTTGATTTTTTTCTATTGCATATATTATTTACTATTGACTAATTATTATAAACATATTAATATATTACTTAGGTAACCTACCTAATTATTGTACTATGAAAATATATAAATCTATTTAATTTAATATTTTCTCCAAATTAAAATAATTAGTATTCAAAAAAATTTCTATATAGATTTAATAAACTAATACTATATGAATTAAATATAAAAATATAAATTGTTGAGGTGAATAAAATTTTGAAAAAATCATACATTGTAATGTCATGCATGTTTTTAATCGCATTAGGTGCAATTTCCAAATCATTTATTTCTAATGAATCTATAAAGCTATTTTTACTAGTGTTCTTCATAGTTGGTTGTGGATTAGGTTTATTAAGAATATTTGTTAATAATTCAATCAAGAAAATGAAAGGCAAAGGTTGGAAAAGTAAGGTTCTTTTCTTTGCAGTTTTACTTGGTGTAGGTCTTCCTTTCCAAACTTGGTTTAGAACTAAAGTATTATTTAGTATGAATTCTGAATACTTACCAGGAAGCATTTTCATAATGGTTACAGGTATTATTTTTATGACAACTTTCTTTGGTTTTATAAAAGATACAATGGCTAAATCTAAATTAGAAATAGCATAATATTTATTTAAAATTCTATGATAAAAGGAGCATTGCAAAACTAACTAGTTAATTTTGCAGCGCTCCTTTCTTAAAAACATAAAACACACTCTTATTTTATTTGTTGAACTCTTCCAACTACGTTATCTTCAAGCATAACCTTAATCCCACGATGATGATTCTGTGAATTTGTAAGTATTCTCTTAACTATACCTTCTGTTAACTTACCTGTTCTTTGGTGGTGAGTGTTAGGGAATATATGATTATTTGTACATAGTAATATGAAAATGTAGGAAAGTTCTACTGTGAATATATTCATCCATTTTATTTTCAAACGTTTTATAATCAAATATTTATGCATTTTGAGATTGCAATTACATTGTTCTAACATTTTTACTTTATGATCCTTTACAACTCATCTAAATGTAACTTGTAATATTGTTGCAAATTATTTTTTATCAAAATTAAATCACTTAGTTTTGAAATTTCTATCTCCTCTTCACTTCTATTTTTTATCCAAGAATATAATTTTAATTCGCTCCTATCATTCCAACTTTTTAAACATCTACATTTCTCTAATGTTTCTTTAATATCATTAATAACTTTTTTTCTATATTCGCCTAATTCACTTTGAGTATAAGTTGATTTATCAAAAAATCTTTCTTTATATAATTAATATTTGCTTCTGCATTTATATTATCATCGATAAAAATATCTAAGTTATCTTCAGTAGTTTTTATTTCTAACTCATTTTCCACTAAATATTCATGACCATAATTTATATGTTTTTCTAATTCTAATATAACTATTTCCGGTACAAGTAATTTTACTATACCTTCTTCTATCATTATTTTTAAATCTTCAAATAACTTATTATCATCTAAACTAGTCATTAAACTAATAAATATATTAGTATCACTAAAAATATTTACCATTAATATCTCACCCCTACAATATTTTATCATATATAATATTTAACATAAATTATTTTCAAGTTCTTACTTTTTCTGCGAAAAAGTGCACACTCAACAAAAAATGCACACCCCTAATTCCAAGAACATTAAGGGTGTGCATGTCCAATATAAAACTCTATAAATCTAAGCTAAAAGCTTAAAATCTTCTACCATAGTTTGTCCTATAAAATACTGAAAGCCACTGAAATCAGTGGCTTTGCATTGTATTGAAATTCTAGTGCTTATATGGTGGAGGTGAAGCATGGTATACCAAACCCACCAACGTTATACATTTCTCTACTTATTAATAAAATTTAACCTCAGTGATATTTTCACCATTTATATTCATTCTATATACAGGTATATTGATATAAAATAAATTAAATTATTGAATGTTAATATATTTTTTGCTCCTGGATGTTTATCTACCCATTCTTCAAAATAGCCTTCTATTTGATATTAATCCCCAAATTCGTCCATTGCAAATAAACCTTGTATTGTAATTATACGTATGAACGAACTTAACATCTAAAGTAAAATAAGTTTTATCTTTGTCAACAAAAAATTCATTGTCACAATTACTAAATACCGTTTGAGCCTAATTACCATCAGTTTAAATTTTATAGATTGTGACTTTTTATTAATCAGCACCACTACTTAATACTATCCCTTATCTTATACCACTCAGTTATGGTAATTACCCGCCTTTTACTCTCAATAATAGAGTTAATCACTTCATCAAAATAAGATTTCTTCAAATCTATATCTGTGACTTCTTTTGAATCTTCTGGTATAACCCTATGAATGTTAAGTATAATTAAGGTTTTATCTGAAAGTATAAAATCTCTGATATTTTTTTTAGTCATCCCATGCAAAGATGCTCTACCTAGTTCCAGCAATTTTGTTGTATCACTTCCAGGATTAGTAGTTCTTGCTGTCAACATGCTCTGTTCCTTCAATATATTAATTACATTATCATTGTATCCACCCTCTGGATAAGCAAAATGTTTATATCCCATATCTCTTGTAAAACCATGCCCTAATATCCATGCTGAGCATCCATATATTTCATCATAAGCTTCCTTGGTGCTTACTTTTGTAAGATTATCATGATGAACAGTATGATTACATATATCCCAGCCATTGTTATACATATCTTTTAGATTATCTAATGTCAACCTATCTTCCTTACCAATAAAAGAGGAGATGATATATAATGTCCCTTTAAAATTAAATTGTTTAAGTTGTTTATATGCTTCATACTGAGAGCTCCACCCATCATCAAATGTTAGAATAATATATTTACCATTGTTATCATTCAGTAATGTCTCTTTAGGAACATCTTTAGTAATATCTTTAGGAAAGGTGGAAGACTCTATTGCACGTTGTTTTATATTTGTTGGTAACATAATGAATACGAGTCCTATAAAAGTTAAAATATAAACAAAATATATAATAAATAATTTAGCTTTCTTTGTCATGTCACTCCTTTAAATTTAGATTAATTAATTTTAGTAATATTCTGCTCTAATCTATAATGTCCAGAAACATAATTTTTTGTTATCACTATATTAGGTTCAAATGTACTATTTTCAGGTACTATTCTTCCTGGTAATATTACAACTCCTATACCTAAATTGGATTTTTCCTTTATCCAACATCCAAGCTTTTCAAACCCAGTTTCTTCATATAATTCTCCATTCCATGATTTTATAATTTTTTTATCAAGTCTGTGATTTGATGTTCTTACCAAAGCCCCCATATAAACTTCTTTTTCTACCAGTGAATCACCTATATAGCACATCGGGCCTATGGTGGTTTTTTCACTTATTATTGAATCTTTGATTTCAACTCCGTAGCCAATCCTTACATTATTTTGAATTATCACATTTCCTCTAATTATCACCCAAGTACCAATCATACAATTATCACCTATTATAATGTTGCCATTAAAAATTGCATCCTCTGATATAAAAGTGTCTTTTCCAACATATATTGGTCTCTTAAAATTATCAAGCTGTCCTTTTGTATTAATGTTTTCACGTTGTTCCTTCCACTCACTCCACCATCTATATATCATTTAAATCTTCCCCCCTCAATAATTAATATCTTTTGACCTTTATCCAACTTTGTTCATTGCCCGTAATCAGAGTCGGCAATCCCCAAAACATCCAACAAAAGAAGACAAGTATAATTGTAAATATCGAAAATGGTGAGTATATCATAAGCCACCACTTTTTACTTTCTCTGTATGCTGAATAACCTGAAGCAAACATTAAAATAATGAACCAGATAGCTGTACCCTTTAATACATTTATATACCCCCACGTAAATGGTATAAAAAATAAGATAATACCAAATATCCCAATAATAAAATTAGGTAAAATAGCAGTTAATCCAAACCTTTTTAATAATAACTTTTTATGAATTCTCATACAAGCCGCATAACCACTTATCCATCTTCTCCATCTTTTTATATCATCACCAAGGGTCGCAGCTTCCTGGCTAAACACGATTGCTTTGGAGGATTGAGCTATTTTATATCCTCTTGAAATCAATTCCCATGTTAAATCCATATCTTCCACGCAAGTCCTGTCTGGAAACTTAACACTCTTCAAGATGTGAGTTTTATACATGCCCACACTTCCAGAAACACAAAATGTGTGTCCGCTAATTATTTCTCCCCCGCATTTTCTAAATGTAGCAAAGAAAATTTTAACTGAAGCCCTCACTTTTCCAAAGAAGCGAATGTTGTTTAAATCTGAGCCAGGTATTCCGGCAACTGCATCTGCTCCATTCTCAATTGCCTTTATTAAATATCCTAAGCCATTATCATTTGGAATTCTTATATCTGCATCCGTTAAGAATACCATATCTGATTCGATGAAATTTAATCCGTTGTTTATTGCTCCAGCCTTACCGGTGTTCGATTGAGATATAATCAGCAACTTTTCATTGTATAAAGATTTAAGCTGTTTTAACACTTCGATGGTTCGATCATTTGACCCATCGTCTACTACTATAATTTTATCAATGTATTTATTTTCTACTAAATCACAAACGGTTTTTGAAATAGTAATCTCTTCATTATAAGCGGGTACAATGACATCAACAGAATTGTATCTATCCGAGTATTCAATTTCATTTTTCTTTACAATTAACCAGATAGTAAATGAAATTAAAAATAGCATAAAAATCATACTTCTGGGACTGGTCAACATTCCAAGTAATGACATTCATTCACCTCCTTTGAAAATATACCTATAAAATTGGTTCTGAAAACCTAATCATCTCGAATGCCTCCGCTACACCTTCATAATAACGCCCCTGGACAGCGCGCATTTTCGCAATTGAGTAAATTGTTTCATATGCAATGTATAGTTTATCTGCTTGTGATACATGACATCGTATAGCTTTCATTTTTATTCCAAATTTATCTGAATCACATACTTTAAAATAGTTTGGTGTAAAGGTAAGCATAGTTGAAGGAGTTTCATAACAAATTATTTTTCGTATTTTAAGATTGTTAAACACTGCCATAGCACATTCGTATGTCACAACATGGTCTTGATGAAAATCATGGTTAGAAGGAATGTAAACAATATCAGGAATATTATCCATTACAATTTTTCTTATTTCAAATATTATCTCGTTCCTATGATAAAAAAGCATTGTATCAGGAAATCCCAAAAAAATATTCTGGGATTCTGGCGCTAAAATTTCAAAGGAATTACATTCCTCAATCACTCGATCTGAAAAAACACTCTCGCTTCCTTTTTCCCCATTTGTCAAAACTATTGTTTTTATTTTATCATTTTTTAAGTAATGATCATGCATACAAATTCCACATCCTAAGTCTATATCATCAGGATGAGGCCCTACAAATAAAATCTTTTCCCCGTCCATAGTTATCTTCTCCCGTAATAGTTTTTATGTTTAGCTAAAACTCTATATAAAAAAATATGATTTTGAACTTTAGTTTATGCAAATATAAATGTAATTTAGTAAAAAAAGTTATAAGCATACTATAGTAAACATAGCCATATTATTTATCAAGGAGAATGAGTATATGAAAAAGAAATATTTTTTTATTCAAATAACGTTCTTATTTATGGCACTTTTAATTCCAATATACAAAATTGGTTCTGGTGATATCTTGCACAATTGTAATGGCAATGAATTAAGTAAAACTTATCCCACAAGTGGAAATAATGAAGCAGTTAATAATTCAAATAACATATCAGAATCCGAGTTAAAAGAAAAAACAAAATCTGGATGGAATTTGATATGGAATGACGAATTTAATAATGATATTATAAACGACAAATGCTGGACTATCCAAAATGGTGGAGGTATATGGGGAAACAACGAATTACAGTATTATACAAATAGAATAGAAAATTGCTATATTTCAGATGGAAAATTAATTATAAAAGGTCTTAAAGAAAACTATGAAAATTATCATTATACATCTGGGAGGATAGTTACAAAGGGTAAGTTTGACTTTTTGTATGGTAAAATTGAAATTAAAGCAAAGTTTCCTGAAGGAAACGGACTGCTTCCTGCTATTTGGCTTTTACCTTGTGAAGATAACTATAATAGTAGGATAAAAAACGGAGAAATTGATTTGGTAGAAATGCTGGGTAATAACCCTAAAGTTATATACGGAGTTGCACATTACTATTCAAAAAAACAAACAAGATCATATGAAAAATATAGTAGTGGTACCACTGATTTTTCCAAGGAATTTCACATTTATTCTATTGAGTGGGACTCACAAAAAATCAAGTGGATGATAGATGATAAAGTTTATTTTACTCTTAACTTGAAAAAAACTTTTAATGAAAAATATGATCCATTTAATAAAAAATTTTATTTAATTATTAATTTAGCCATTGGCGGGGATTGGCCAGGTAATGATCTAAGTCAAACTATCTTTCCCTCATTGGTTGAAATTGATTATGTACGATATTATAAACTAAACAGTAACTAAAGATGTATATTCTATAAATTTATAAAATTAATTCGATAGCTTATGCTAGAAAATTCCTAGCATAAGTTAACTTAAGAACTTAAAATTCTTTAATTACAAATATCCTTAGTTTTAAGAACAAAAATTAATCATAAAAGCTTAGGTTATTATTAATAATTGTAATATAAGTTCAAAAAAGGGCAAAACCCTCAACATCCGTCGTGGGTTTCATGGTGAAGGCGATGGGTATCGAACCCCTGTCCTAAAGCAGCTAACTTTGCCTTTACCCGAGCACAGTCTAAGTTTTAAGATTCCCGAAAAGCATCGCCCTAAGACACGCTATACTTTCCGGTAGTTTAATAAATACCCCTTTAGCTCAAAACTTTCTTAAACTTCGTTAACCTCCCGCTTACAATTCAATCCCCATCTAAATAATTACTCAAAACTATTGTTGTTTCTGCGTGAAGGTTTATTTCTGCGTATTTGTTAGACCCCCTAAAACAAAGATTCCCCAAAACATCGTCTTGGGGAACATAAAACACACTATTATTTTATTTGTTGAACTCTTCCAACTACGTTATCTTCAAGCATAACCTTAATCCCACGATGATGATTCTGTGAATTTGTAAGTATTCTCTTAACTATACCTTCTGTTAACTTACCTGTTCTTTGGTCCTCTTTTTTTACAACTAAGACCCTTGAACCTATCTTAATATTTGATCTGTTAGTTCCATCCATAATTTCACCTTACCTTATTTATCATCAAATTTCATTCCACCTAAAAGGGCAGCAAATGGATTATCATTAAAGTTCTCTGCTTCCTTTTTCATTTTGTTCATATAATTATTTACTTCTCTTTTGTCAACTTTTCCTTTTCCATCAAATCTCTTTTGGAATTGAGCGGCTTTTTCTCTAAAGTTGCAGTTAGTTCCTGGACAAACGTAGATTGCACCTTCTCCATGCCCTCTTAGTTCTAGCTTCTTCTTGCATTCAGGGCATCTTGCATTAGTCACTCTTGACACACTTTCCCTATGGCCACATTCTCTATCTTGGCAGACGTTCATTACGCCATTTTTGCCTTTAACTTCTAACATGTATTTACCACACTCTGGGCATTTTTTACCTGTTAAGTTATCATGAGTATATTTATCTGTACTAAATTTAACATCTTGAACTAGAGCTGTTGCATAATTTCTCATTCTTCCTATAAAATCATGAACATCTGTTTTTCCTTTACTTATATCATCAAGCTCTTTTTCCCATCTAGCAGTTAAAAGTGGTGATTTTAAATCCTTTGGTACAAGTTCCATAAGTTGTTTTCCTTTAGAAGTTGGAACTAGTTCCTTTCCTCTCTTTTCTATTACAAAAGAATTAAATAATTTTTCTATAATATCAGCTCTTGTTGCAACAGTTCCAAGACCACCTGTTTCGCCTAAAGTTTTAGCTGATTCCTTATCAATAGTAATATACTTTTGTGGATTTTCCATAGCAGATAATAGAGTACCTTCCGTAAATCTTGCTGGTGGTTTAGTCTTATGGTTTTTGATTTCAACATTATTAACTTTAATCTTAGCCCCTTTATTGAGCTTTGGTAATACCTGTTCTTTTAAACCGCCTTCTTCACTAGTTTCTTCAAGATCATCTACTCTGTCATAAACCATCTTCCAGCCTTTAGATGTTATAACTTTACCTTTAGCTCTAAAAATTTCATCGCCTATTTTCACCTTAATTCCTGTTTGAATAAACTCGAATGGTGGAAGTAAAACACTTAAAAATCTCTTTATTACTAAATCATAAACATTTCTTTCCTCTGAGCTTAAAATTCCAAGACTAACTCTTTGTTCTGTTGGAATAATAGCATGGTGATCTGAAACCTTACTGTCATCTACAAAGCTTTTATTTGCAACAATGTTTCCCTTTAATATTTCAGTTGCACTTTTTGCATAGTTAGAAACAGAAATTGCCTTTAATCTATCTTTTATAGTAGGAACTATATCCTTTGTTATATATCTTGAATCTGTTCTAGGATATGTTAAAACTTTGTAGTTTTCATAAAGTCTTTGCATTATAGACAATGTTTGTTTAGCTGAATATCCAAAAATCCTATTACAATCTCTTTGAAGTTCTGTTAAATCATAAAGAGATGGTGCATATTGTTTTTTGTTTGTCTCTGTAATTTCAATAACTTCTCCGTCTTTACCTCTAATTGCTCCAACGATTTTTTTAGCTAAATTTTCATCGAATGTTCTATTAGTATTATCTCTATTAATCCATTCCAACGAAAAATGATTCGTATTTCCTATAATTGTGTAATAGTCCTTAGGTTTAAAATTTTTAATTTCGTCTTCTCTTTGAGCTATCATAGCCACAGTTGGAGATTGAACTCTCCCTGCTGATAATTGAGCATTGTACTTGCATGTTAAAGCTCTTGTTACATTAAGTCCAATAATCCAATCTGCTTCAGCTCTTGCTTGTGCTGCTTTATATAAATTTTCATATGCTGCACCTGGTTTTAGATTTCTAAATCCATCTAAGATCGCTTTGTCAGTTTGTGATGATATCCAAAGTCTTTTTATTGGTTTTTTAAATCCAACTTTTTCAATTATCCATCTTGCAACTAATTCTCCTTCACGTCCCGCATCTGTTGCAATAACTAAATCACTTACATCAGATCTTAACATTTGTTTCTTTACTTCATTAAATTGCTTACCTGTCTTTTGTATAACTGTAAGTTTCATAGCCTTTGGCAGCATTGGAAGTGTTTCCATGCTCCATTTCTTATATTTATCTCCATAACCTTCTGGATCAAGTAATGTCACTAAATGCCCTAATGCCCAAGTTACTATATAATTAGGTCCTTCTATATATGCACCTTTATTTTGATTACATTTTAAAACCTTAGCCAAGTCTCTACCAACACTTGGTTTTTCGGCCAATACAAGAGTTTTACTCATTTATTTATCTTCCTCACTATTACAATCTATTTTTTTATATTGTTTTCTCTTTTTATATTTTCTATATATTTCTTTAATTCATTTTCCTCTTCTTTTTTAAATATTAATCTTTTTCTAATATTTTTATTCGAATAAAGAAGAATACATTTTTCTCCTTGATTTTCCACACTAACTTCATCTATTTTTCTCCAAGCAGTAAACCAAGACCCAGTAATTATTCCTTTTTTACTCACACCGCATTTATTTCCAAGTAACGCAAATATAGCAAGTCCTATAACAATTAGAATATTTTCAAAATCAAACCTTTTTTCCATATAAATTGATATTATATACACTAATACAACAACTGGTGTTACAAATCTATATTGATTTTTACCTTTAAAATCTAATTTATTATTTTTAATTGTAATAAAAAACAGTATATCTGCTGCAAATATACATATTAGTGGCAATGCTAATGTAAAATCCATTCTCTATCTCCTTCTTTCTTTAAGTATCTTAAAAATAATGGTCTGCCTTGAAATTATACTAACCTTTGAGGCATCTTATTATAGCATATTTTTCATAAACTTGCTTTAAGAATATTTTATCCGTTAGCTAACTGTCACTATTAGACCACCATTTTAAGGCTAGTAATAAATATCACTAAAATCCCTATTATTGTCGCATTTTATATAAAATTTCGACTATTAAGGTTTTAAGTTTAGCTAAAATTTCCTTGCCTACTAAATTAACATTTGACACTAAAAATAATATGTATCTCAAATAAAACTATATATTTGGTTATCTTTACTATCACTATTTTTTATTAATCTACACATACTATATATGTATAAAAAAAGGAGATGATTTTTTATGGATAACAATAATAAAAAAGATTATTCAAAAAATAATTATTTGAGAAATGGTACAAAAACTCAAGGTCAATATGGTAAAAGTAGTATTAATACAACAATTGAAAAACCTGGAGTAAATGAAAGCGGAGTGGAAGCTAAAAAAAGGGGATTCTAGATAAAAACATAATTTATTGCCTTTATGATATCTATTGACAATGCACAATTTTGGTTTTTAAACTTTATATTAAAGTTATTCCTTAATTGTGCATTGTGAATTTAGAATAAGTATGTGAAAACCCAAATGTTTTATTAATATACTTCTTTATATTAGAATTATAGAAGACCATAATCATTCAATAATTCTAATATCCCTTTAACTGCATGTTTAGCTTCTTTAGGAAGTCCGTCTATTACTTGTTGTCTTTGATTTTCATCATTTATTTGAGCTATTCTTATTACCTGTTGTTGAAGACCTGGTACATTATTTAATTCGGTAACAGCTTTATTAAATTTATTCGAAAATTTGGGGTCTTGTTGCATTTTTTGTTGAACTTGCATAATTAATTGATATGGATTCATTTTATAAGCCTCCTAGAAAACTTTATTACTTCATATCTATAATATTCAAAAACACTTCAAAAGTTCACTACAAATATTTATATTAAATATTATATATAACTACCCAAACTTTCTAATTCATAATGCATTAAAGTATGAGTTGATCATTAATTATATCAACGCTCATCACTAAACTTCTATACAAAAAAGACCATTTCAAAATACATTTGATTTTGAAATAGTCTCTAAATTATATATAAGCTACACCAAAAGATTTCAATTTCGTGCTTTTTTTAATATATTTTTCAGGATTAACGGTTCCTACACTATCACTTAAAATAGTGACTTTAAGCCCAATTTCTATTGCTCCTTTAGCAGTTTTAAAAACACAGCCAATTCCATCAACACCAACAAGTTCTACCTCACTTATTGCATTATCTTTTATAAATTTTACCAAATTATTATTTTTAAAAGCATTACCTACTTGTTTTTCAAAATAGTTTTCTGATACAATTTTAATCCTTTTTTCAAATTTAGCGCCTTCACTTCCTGCGATTCCATATCCAAAAATTTTTTTATTTAAAAAATTGTTTGGCAATACATTGGCAATATAAATAACCTCATGCATATTTTTTTCATAAGTTCTAATCTTATCATTAATGTTTTTCACAAGTTCATCTACATCTTCATAATCGAATTTATTTTTATTTCGCTGTTCTCCAATGAAATCTTCTTGAGCATCAATGACTAAAAGTGCTTTTTTCATTTACTTTCCCCATCTTCCATATAAAGTGATTCTTAGCTTCAGGTGTAATTTTTATAATACAAATACTGGTTTTTCATTCTGAAGCTTAAAAGAACGTATCCAGGAGCGTACAGCCGTTGTCGACCACTAAAATAGAAGTTTTACGGACGCTAGCTATCGGATAAACTATATAAGTATATTACAAAATATTCATCTACTAACTATCAATTTTTATCCCATTAATTTTTTCTCTCCCTTTACTTATATATAGTTTTAATTTACTTCAATATGGTATACATATAATATACCATATTGAAATAAACTTTTCATTGATTTCTAAGTTAATTTATCATATTCACTATGATTCACATGATATAAGAGTTTTTATCTGAAATTCAAATAATTAATTTTACTTTTATTACATTATTCTATGTAACAGTAAGAGGCTTCATTCTATTTAATGAAACCTCTATAAATTTATTTTTAATTTTTAACTATATAATGGATGTTTATCACATAAAGTTTCTACTCTAGACTTAAGTGATGATAAATCTCCTTCTCGCGTTTCTATTGTTTCAGCTATAACTGCTGCAATTTCTGCCATATCTCCTTTTACAAATCCTCTTGTAGTAATTGCTGCTGTACCAATTCTAATTCCTGAAGTTACAAATGGACTTCTTGTTTCATTTGGTACTGTATTTTTATTAACAGTTATCCCTACTGTATCTAATAAGTTTTCTGCTTCTTTTCCTGTTATATCTTTGTTGTTTAAATCAACTAAGAAGACGTGATTATCTGTTCCACCTGATACTATTTTAAAACCTTTTTCTATTAATTGATTTGCAAGCTCTTTACAGTTTTCAACTACATTCTTACCATATGTTTTAAAACTTGGATCTAATGCTTCTTTAAAACATACAGCTTTCGCAGCTATAATATGTTCTAAAGGACCACCTTGTATTCCTGGGAATATGTTCTTATTTAATTCTTTAGCATATTTTTCTTTACAAAGAATTAATCCACCTCTTGGACCTCTTAATGTTTTATGTGTAGTTGTAGTTACAAAATCACAATATGGTACTGGTGATGGATGAACACCTGCAGCAACTAATCCTGCAATGTGAGCCATATCTACCATAAGTAATGCTCCTACTTCATCTGCTATTTCTTTAAACTTTGCAAAATCTATAATTCTTCCATATGCACTTGCACCTGCTACTATTAGCTTTGGCTTGGCTTCCTTAGCAATCTTTCTTACATTTTCATAATCAATCATTTCAGTTTCTTTATCAACCCCATAAGATACAAAGTTAAATAATTTTCCTGAAAAATTAACTGGTGAACCATGAGTTAAATGTCCGCCATGGCTTAAATCCATTCCTAAAACAGTATCCCCTGGTTCTAAAACTGTGAAGTATACTGCCATGTTTGCTTGTGAACCTGAGTGTGGTTGAACATTTGCATGTTCTGCACCAAATAATTCTTTTGCTCTATCAATTGCAATTTGCTCTATTTGATCAACTACGTAACAGCCCCCATAATATCTTTTTCCTGGATATCCTTCAGCATACTTATTAGTTAAATAAGACCCCATAGCTTCCATAACAGCAGGACTTACAATATTTTCTGATGCTATTAATTCTATGCCTTTTTGTTGTCTTTCTAACTCTTTTTCCATTAAACTATAAATTTCTTTGTCTTCTCTTTGTATATTTTCAAAATTCATACTTTTACCACCCCAACTTAATTTTTCTGATCTCTAGCCATTCTAACACTCCATATCTTAATAATAAGTACAAGAACTACTAAATCTACATAAGTTTAACTGAATTCAGCTAGAGCACAAGACTCTAACTTAAGTAGCTTAACTTTATATTCAAATTATAAGATTTCTTACTAAATTAATCAACTATTTTTTAACATTTTCTAATATTATCAACAAATTTATTTTAAATTTGATAATATTCTCTCACTTATTACTTCTATTTCAGATAAATATTATATTAAATCTCTATCCATGTTTTAATGCATATTAAAAAAACAGCAGTTTAGTATGTTAATTTACTTGATTTACTCTAATATTTATTAACAAATTTACAATTAATATTAATTAATATGTTAGTTCTATAAGATTTTTTTATTTTATGCTATAATTCATTTATCATATATAGTATATTCAATAAAATAATAAGTCACTATGCTAATCTACTTCGTATCTTTGATTTATTATTTTCTTTAACGTGCCTAAAATATTAGTTATGGAGAAAAAGATTATGGATTTAAATAAATTAATTAAAATTTCTACTCTTGCAGGTAAAATCATGTTAGAAAGTGGTGCTGAAACTTATAGAGTCGAGGAAACCATTAGCAGAATATGTATTGCTTATGGGGCCCATACTGCTGATAGCTTTGTAATCCCAACTGGTATCATGGTTACAATAACTTATTATGACGAAGTTGCAACCCTTGTTAAGAGGATTACATCTCGTGGTGTTGATTTAAATAAAATAGATGCTGTAAATGATCTATCTAGAAGAATTCAATTGGAATCTATAGATCTTTGTGATTTAAACAAAGATCTTATAAAAATATCTAATGAACCTAGATATTCCCATTTTATCACTTTACTTTGTTCTTCTATAGCAGCTGGATGTTTTTCAGTAATGTTTGGTGGAGACCTTAAAGATTTTTTCTCAACATGTTTAATTGGCGCTGTCATAAAAATAGTAATGATCATATTTCAAAAGTTAAATATAAATGAATTCTTTGTAAATTCTTTTTGTGGTGGATTATGTGCTATTTTAGCTGTAATGTTTTTGAAATTAAATTTATGTTCAAATTTAGATAAAACTATTATAGGTTCCATTATGTTACTTGTACCTGGACTTATTATTACAAATGCTATTCGAGATACTATAGCCGGAGATTTTTTATCTGGTATAACAAAAGCATCCGAAGCCTTTTTGATTGCTGTCTCCATTGCAGTGGGTACTGGTGCTATCTTAAGCATATTTATTAGGTGATAAACATCTTTATATTTTAGGAGGAATTTTATGATTGAGCAAGTTATAGTTGCCTTTGGGGCATCTTTTGGTTTCGGAATAATTTTTAATATAAAAGGAATAAAATTAATCTTCGCATCTATTGGCGGGAGCTTAAGTTGGTTTTGTTATTTATACTTAAATAACAATGGTATGAGTATTATTTTGTCTTTATTTATCTCTTCTATAATATTTAGTATCTATTCAGAAATTTGTGCAAGATATTTAAAAACTCCCGTGACAACCTTAGTAATCTGTGCCCTTATAACCTTAGTCCCTGGTGCTGGAATGTATGAGACAATGTATCAGACAATACTTGGGAATGTAAGTGGTGCATTAGAACTTGGTCTAAATACCTTGGCTAGTGCTGGTGTATTGGCATTAGGGGTAATATTTGTATCTACAATAACAAGACAAGTTGTAAACCTAAAAAAAGTAAAAGAAAAACTATTTGAGAAAAAAATATTATGAAATTATTAAATAAAAAAATGGAAGAATAAATTATCACAATTTATTTTTCCATTTTGCTTTTAATTTCCTCCATCTCAACCAGCAACAGCTCTATCTGATATTTAGCTATTATTTCACTTTAGGCACAATCAAAAAAATAACAAGTCCATGTGCCTTATAGTCCAAGTCTTCTCTCAAGTTCTGAAATCCCATCTTCAACTTCTTCTATAGGTAAATTCCCTAATCTTAATTCATCAGGTTCTCTTTCTTTAAGTCTGTTATAAAATCTCATTCCTTCTAAAATCATATTTCCATCATTATTAGTTTTTCTAAGCATGTAAAATAAAGTATTTTCAGCTTTATCAAGTTTATTAGCTAATTCATAGAGTTTTAAAATTTTCTTATCTATATCTAGTGAAATCTCATAGTTAATTAATTCATTTGCTACATCTACTGCATCATCTAAATATTTAGAATTTGTTTCATCATCTTCAGTATATGCCTTGTAAAAACCTTCCAGGGATTTTTCATAATATTGAACTTTTGAATTTTCATTATTTTCTTTATTGCTAATTTGACCTTGAAGCTTCATAAGACATCCAAATGCAATAAATTTCTCAGCATTATATTGCATTTCTTTACTAATAAGTGCATCTAAACTATTAAAAGAAAAAACATCTACAGTTCCTATATCTATTCCAACTAAAGCTTTAAGTTGTTTATTCACTCTTTCCTTGGCCTCTTCTATATCTCCATTTATTATGTTTTTATCTACTTCTTCTGTTACTAATCTTAAAGTATTTTCTACTTCTTTCATATAATCGTTTTTTAGCATTTTAAACACCTCATGTTTTTAATTAAATATATACATTTGAATTTTACCATATTAAATTAATTAGTCAAAAAATATTTTGTTCTATTCTTATTATAATAAATATTTCAGATTCATATTTTAATATAATATAATAGATATTTATTTTAGTTATAAGATATTGAAATAACTCTACCTATACAGCACAATTTTATGTATTTTTCATACAATATATTATGCAATAATCTCTTATAACTTATATTATATAGAGAAAACTTTGATAAACTTATGATAATATGGAGGTATCTTATGAGTAATTTGTCTGAAAATGAACGTGGTTATGAGTATTATGAAAATCATCCTAGTTGCAGAATCTATAACTCTTCTCCTGAACCTGGTAGAGCACTACTCAGTTGTGGCTCTGGTGGAATTGGGCCTATGCCTATAATTTCAACACCATTATCTAGACCTATACCTGTATGTAGTGTATCTATAGATACTAGCCGCTTATGCGACCCTAAAATTCTTTTAACTTTTACTAGTTTAATTTGTTTACCTGCAACTATTTTAGTAAGTTTAAATTTTATAATTGAAAAATCTACTGATGGTGGTGCTCCTCAAGCAATAGGTGGAACCCATACTTTTTCTGAATTAGCTAGCGTTTTCGAATCTGAATCATTCTGTTTCCAATACTGCGATTGTAGCCCATGTAATAGTTGCACCACTTATACAGTTAAACTTGAACCAAGTAGCTTAATTGCTGAAACAGCAGGTTTAACAATAACTAATGCAACATTATCTGCTTTAGCTATAGAAAGTCTTTAATAGTAATAAATATATTACAGGGAGCTCTTTTATTAGAGCTTCTCTTATTTTAAATAAAGCCTAATACCTTCAATACTTCTGCACCAATTTTTCTCTCAGCACCTTTATAAGGATAACAATGAATGTGGATAGCAGGATTAAAATTAAGTTCAATTATTGCGTAGTTAGAATTTTCATCACTATAATCCTCTAGCATCATGTCAACACCACAAATTCTAGCATTAACTGCATTAGCTGCATTTACTGCTATTATCTTAAACTTTTCTGAAATATCATCAGTATAATCTATACTATCTCCACCTGTGCTAATATTAGAATTTTCTCTTAAGTAAACTACTTCATCTTTTTCTGGAATATAATTAAAATCTTTGTTTTGTTGTTTTAAAAATAATTCCGCATTTTCATCCAAGTTTATTTTTTCAAGAGGTGTTACATAGTGATATCCTCGAAGGGGATCTTGATTTTTTATTTCAACTAGCTTTGTTATAGATTTTACTCCATCACCTTTAACATTAGCTGGTACTCTATGGAGTATTCCAACAACCTTATCATCAATAACTAAAAATCTATATTCTTTGCCCTTTATAAATTCTTCAATAAGAATTGTCTTATCATGCTTAAATGCAATCTCAAAAGCTTTTTTAATACTTCTTTCATCTGTACCATCTTTAAATATACTTATTCCAATTCCAAAGTTAGTTGACTTTGGCTTAATTACTATTGGCATATTTACAAACTGTTTTATTACATTCATAGCTTCATTCATAGAATTGACTTCTATTCCTTTTGGAACTTTAATGTTGCTATCAGAAAGTACTCTTTTGGTAACACTCTTATTTTCCATAATTAAAACAGTTACATAATTGTCTTTTGAAGTTTTAGTTGCTTGCATAACATATTCTACTTTATCATTCTTCTTAAGGGAGATAAAATTCTCAGTTTTATCTAAAACCTCAAACTTTATACCTCTTTTAATGGCTTCCTTCATTAAAATTTGAGTAGATAATTCTAATTCCTCATAACCTTCTAATTTGAATCTATTATTATACGCATCCTTTTTATATTCTTTTGCTATATTTAAATGAGCATTAATATATCCTTCTTCTTGAACTTTTTTTTGAATTTTATATGCATAAGTTAATTTATGGTTCTTAACTTTTTCAATCATTAAATTAACAACTTCTTCTTTTCCAAGATTAAGTTCTTTATTAATGTTTTTAATATTTTCTAATATCTCTATTCCCCATTGCTCTTTTGAGACAAGAGTTCCATCTTTTTTTAGCATAACATCATTTTGTCCAAATTTTGAGATTGTATTTTGATTTTCTACACCTTCTTCTTGCCATCTATCGTAGTCACTTTCATCGTTTATAAGCAAAAACAAGTTAAATAATTGAAGGAAATATAAATCATCTATACTTATACCGCCTTTTTCAAAAGGATTAATATCAATACTTCTATATTCCAAATATTGAATTCCATCTTTACAAAGAGATTTCATAAAATCATTAGCATCAGTAGGTTTGGGTCTTATAGAACTATAAAGTTCTTTATGGCTATCAATAAGTTTATCATTTATAAAACTTTTTAAACTTTCAATATATTCTTCTACTGAATTGTAATTTGGAAATAAATCAACTTTATTTTTGTAACCACATTCACTATTCCTATAAGATAAAGCCCCTTCATTAGAAAAGCCATCATCTCCGATTTTTTTAGCTGAATTTACACAATTATTTATGTAACTTTTATCAACGACACCACTTGCACCTAAAAGATATATTAAAAGCCATCTAAATCTCAGATAATTTCTTGTAATCTTTAAATAAATATTATTTTTAAATTCCTTATATTCTGGATTTTGATTATTACAATTTATATTACTTAAAAGTTCATTGCAATCTTGACTTCTATATAATTTATTAATTAACTCATCACTAAAAGAAAAATTATAATGTATACCACATATAAGTTGTTTTTTTCCACCATATTTCTCTATTAATTTTTCTCTATATAGACTTGCTTCCTTGCCTTTATCATTTTCTCCATATTCTGCAACCTTAATTTTATTATCCTCTGGTACTATACCTGGCATTGATTGTGGCCATAAATATTCTTCACCAATCTCCATTGCCACAATATCATAAAGTGAATTTGCAAAATCATAAGTTTCTTCTACAGTTCTAAATGGTGGAGTTATTACCTCTATCTGACTTTCTGCAAAATCAGTAGTTATATAACTATTCTCGACTTTATCACCAAATATGCTTGGATGAGCTTTTTCTGACAATTCCCCTATATTATTAACCCTTAATCCTTCTCTTTCTATACCATAATTTCCCTTTAATAATTCATCTGCTGTAAATAATTCTTTAAGTTTATTTAACATTTCCTTCCTCCCGCTACCAACTTTATATATCTTTTATCATTATTTAAACTTTCTTTTCACTTCAATTCTATATAATAAATATGCTACACTTCCCTTTAAAATACTAGATACTGAAATACTTATCCAAATACCAGTTATCCCAAAAGGTTTTATTAAAAATAAGGCCATTGGAATTCTTAAAGCTGTAAATACAACGCTTATAATCGAAGATATCTTAGGCTTACCAATGCCTGTAAATAATCCATTTGATATAGTTTCTATAGTACTAAATATTTGTGAAAATGCTACAACTTGTAAATAGGCTCTTGCAATAACTATAGTATTTTCATCTCTAACAAATAGTTTAATAAATGGCATATTGAAAAATATAAATAAAAATGCCATAAATAAAGAATAAACAATTCCAATTTTTAAGGCTGCATTATATCCTTCTCTTATCCTGTCATATTTTTTAGCTCCAAAGTTCTGACCAGTAAATGCTGCTATTGCACCATGTAGTCCTCCAATAACCATATAAGTAATTGATTCGATTTGAAGTCCTATTTTTTGAGCTGCTATTGCATCTGAACCAAATATGGCTATAATTCTTGCAAGGAATATATTAATTATTGTAAATAGAATTCTTTGAAAAGCCATAGGAAATCCTAAAATTATTATTTCCTCTACCTTTTTGTAATCAATTTTAATTTTCAAACTGAATTTAAGCATCCCTGATGATTCAAATAAATATAATGCAAACATTATAATATTAGCTAACATAGTAGCTATCGATGCACCTAGAACTCCAAGCTTAAACACATAAATGAATATAGGATCTAATATTATATTGGCAATTACACCTATAGAATTAATTTTAAATGCCAATTTGTTATTACCAAAGCTGCCTAATATCCTTGCATATAACAAATTAAAAAATGCAAAAAACAATGTAGGTCCACTTATAGCCAAAAATAAATAAGCATCTTTTTCAACAGTAGGATTTCCAAGATGTAAAAATCCTATAAGGCTTCTTCCTATTGAAATTAATAGAATTCCAAAAACAAGACCAATTATTGTATTAATTAGAATTCCTGCATTAATGTATTCTTTTACTTCTACTTCTTCTTTTTTACCTAAAGCATGTGCAACTTTTATTCCAGTTCCAATAATCACTAATGAATTTATGGAATATCCTAATCCTATATAAAAGCTTGATGAACCTATACTTGCAACTGCGCCACTACCCAATCCACCAACCCATAACATATCAACTAAATTATATGTAAATTGTAGCAAAGAACTACCCATTATAGGTACAGATAAGGTTGTTAGAACTTTTATAGCACTACCTTCTGTCAAATCTATCTTTTTCATTTTCTCTCCATTCATATTTAAGATTAACGTTGGCCAATTCATTCTCAAAATTCTTATGCCATAACATTTCTATAAATATCAATATATTTTTCTATCTTTCTTCATTTTTTAAAATTCCAATTTTATCTTCTACACAATTTTTCAAATTATCTTATATGCTATTGTCATTACATGTTTCATTGTGATTATTACATATACAATTTTCTTTTTCCGTAATTAAGTTAATTAAGAATAATACTAATTTATTAGTATTATTAACATTTAGCTTATAATAATTCCATATACCATCTTTTTTGACCTCAATTAAGCCACAATCCATTAAAACTTTCATATGATGAGACAAAGTAGGTTGCGTAAACTTAAAGTTTTCCAATATCTCACAAGCACACTTTTCACCACAAGATAATAAATCAATTATCTGAAGCCTATTAGGATCACTCAAAGCTTTTAATATTTTTGAATTAGTTTCATATTCTGAACTCATATTATTCTCCTTTCAAAGATTATCCCTCTTAATAATCTATGTATATAGTATAGATATCCATCTATGTGTAGTCAATATTTTTATTTTTTTAATATATTATGATATACTTATGTACATGTTTGTTATACCCTAAAAGTCTACCTTCAAGGTATATCTGGTTTTAGAGGAATTCAAAAAAATAACATCTCATTACAAACGAGATGTCTTTATTCTCTCTATAGATTCAATATCTTTCATTTTGACTTTATAGATAAAAAGAGCTAAGGTTTTGCCTTAACTCTTGAATTTACTTAGATTAGTAGTTATTTTCACTTCATTTTTTCTTGCTTTTTTCGCTTTATTCTTGGTGTTGTTGTTCCGGACTGCACAGCGTCGGTTTGTTCAATGTTTATGAGGTTTGTTTAAAGTTTAAGCTATTTGTTCAGTATTTAGTGGTTCAGTTCATGAATTTACTATTTCTCCCCCATTTACATGAATTACTTGCCCTGTAATATATGAAGCGCATTCCGATGCTAAAAATACATAAGCTCCGGCACATTCAACTGGTTGACCGGCTCTTCCAAGTGGTGTGTCTGAACCAAACTCAGAAACTTTCTTTTCATCAAAACTTGCTGGAATAAGTGGTGTCCATATAGGACCTGGTGCAACGGCATTTACTCTTATATTAGTTTTACCTTTTGAAAGTGCAGTTGATAAAGATCTTGTGAAAGCAACAATAGCTCCCTTAGTCATGGAATAATCAATTAATGTTTCATTTCCTTTATATGCAGTAATTGATGCTGTATTTATTATACATCCACCTGGCTTTAAGTGTTCCATTGCTGCTCTTGTCATATAAAAAGTACCATAAATATTAGTCTTAAATGTCTTATCAAATTGCTCATTTGTTAATTTTTTAATGTCTGTACACTCATATTGAACAGCAGCATTATTAACTAGTATATCTATTTTCCCATATTCCTTAATAGTTTTTTCTAATACAATATTACAGAAATTAGAATCACTAATATCACCAGCTATAAGAGTGCATTTTCTGCCTATAACATCTATGAGTTTTTTAGTTTCTTCTGCATCTTTTTGTTCATTATAATATACAATTACTATATCTGCACCTTGATTGGCATAAGCAATAGCAACTGCTTTTCCTATTCCACTGTCACCACCTGTAATTATAGCAACTTTATTATTTAAAGCATCACCCTTTTTATTATACGTTGGATCATCATATATTGGAGTTGGATTCATTTCATACTCAAACCCTGGTTGCCTGTTTTGATGTTGCTTTGGAAAAGATGTTGGAAAATTCATTTTAATTCCTCCTATGTTATTATATTTTCTATAAATTAGTCTTTCCTAATATAAAAAAATTATTTATCGGAATTAAAATGTATAACCTCTACGTTGTAAATTACCCTTGTCTTTTAAATATATAACCAAAACTAGAAATAAAGGTCATGCTTTTGTGAAATCTTCAGTAACTGGAACAAATGCATGACCTTTATTTCGGTGGGTTATATATTAATCTACTCTTTCTATTGCAAGACCTACAAGTCCTGGTCCAGTATTTACTCCAAGTGCAGGACCAATAGTTCCAACAATTGTACATTCTACTACATTAGGAAGGTCTTTTATTGCTTCATATAAACTTTGAACTTTATCTAATCCATCTCCATCTAAAATCCAAGCTTTATACTTCCCTTTTTCTAAGTAAGTCTTAAATATATCAATCAATTTTGATACAGATTGCTTTGAACCTCTAGCTTTTGTTGCTGTTCTATAAGTTCCATCGTCTGCTACTGTTATAATAGGTTTAAGATTTAAAAGTTCTCCAATAGTTCCAGCAACTCTTCCTATTCTGCCACCCTTTTGTAAATATTCTAAAGTCTCTATAGTAAAAAATAAATCTATTTTTTCTCTATATGTAGGCAATATCTCAGTTATTTCTTTAAATGATTTTCCATCACTAATTAGTTTTGCAGCTTCAAGTACCATTGCTCCTTCTGCCATAGTTAAAGTTTTGGAATCAAAAACAAAGGTCTCAAGTTCTGGGAAATCCTCACAAACTAATCTTACAGCATTATATGTCCCTGAAAAAGCAGCTGATATAGTTATTATAATTGCATGAGTACACCCTTCTTCAACTGCTTCCCTAAATATGTTAGTCATTTTCTCTATACTAGGTAATGAAGTTTTAGGTATTTCAGTTTTTAGACGTTCATACATCATTTGTGGAGTTATATCTATTCTGTCTTCATATTCTCTATCAGTATATATAACCTTAAAAGGCAACAGCTTTATTTTATTTTTTTCTAACATTTCAACACTTATATCTGAAGCACTATCTGTTATTAATGCTATTTTTTCCATTATAATCCCTCCTGCATAAAATTATCTCACAATCATTATATCATAATATGATTATTAGTATATTTAACAATATTTCTTAAGTACATGAGTATACTTACTTAATTATAACCCCAAGAATTCTTGCAAGTTCCACTGCTTGAAGTGGTGAAACTATAGCATCTTTTAATTCGTTTCCTGTTAATGCTATTTCTGATATATCACTATCTCTAAAATCTATTTGTTTAAGAGGGGTATTAGTAAATTCGGAATTACTAATATCACACTCTTTGAATGAAACCTTGTTTAAGTTACATTCTAAAAATATTGCTCCATTCATATTACATTTTTTGAAATTTATATTCTTCATTTTACAATATCCCAAATTTGAATATCTCCCAAGGACTTCTTCAAAAAGAATATTTTGTAGATTACCTCCACTAAAATTAGTCCCTATAAGCTTACAGCCTTTAAATTCTACTCTATGTATACTTCCCTCCGAAAAATCAATATTCGATAAATCACAATTTTCAAAAACTACATCTAATAAATCTATATTTCTAAAAGAACATTGGTTAAATATAACATTTATAAAGTGACAACCATTTATCTCTATTCGCTCTTCATTTATGTAATCAAAACTAATATTTTGAATTAAAGTATTTGATATACACCTTTCATTTGTCAATTCATAATTAACATCATTATTTTCTTCTAATAAATTTTCTAATTTAGGTTTCAATATTTTATTTAATTCCGCCATATGTAAATTCCCCTTGCTAAAATAATTTAATATATAATTTACTACAAATTATATTAATATACTAATCCATTATATCAAATAATTTACTTTGAATTATGTTAATTAAAAATTGTAACAACTTTATTTTCTAATAGATACAATTATATTATAATAGTGTATATTGATTAATATACAGAATAGTAAATAGACGCGAACTACAGATTATTTTATAACTGAAAGACAATAGGATGTGTCACATAATGATGAATGAGTTAATTTCCGAGTTATACTTATGCTATAAAAATATATCCCACTAGAAATAAGGGGACGTGCTTTTGTGGAATCCTCACCCCCTTATTTCGGCAGGATTATTCTTATAAGTATGATTATAACTGTGGATATCTATAAATCATTTTTTACTTTTTATAAGCTTCTTCAACTTTTTCCCAGTCAATTATATTCCATATGTTCTTAACATATTCTGCTCGCAAATTTTTGTATTTTAAATAATAAGCATGTTCCCAGATATCTATAGTTAGTAGAGGAATAAATCCAAAACTAAGAGGTGTATCTTGATTTAAAGTACTCATAATTTTTAATTTTCCATGTTTATCTTTAACTAGCCATCCATAGCCTGACCCAAATTGATTTATAGCTACTTCACTCACTTTCTTTATTAAATCTTCTAAAGATCCGAAAGTTTTTATTATTTCTTTTAATAATTTTCCATCTGGACATTTTTTAGGGTGAGGTGAAAGAATTGAAAAGTATAAATTATGATTTGATACTCCACCACCTTGATTTATAACATCTTGTCTAATTCCTTTAGGTATTTTATTTATATTAGAGAGTATTTCTTCTAAAGTTTTTTTATCTGTAAATTTTTCATATCCATCTAGAATATTATTTAATTTATTTACATATCCTTGTAGATGTTTATTGTAATGTATATTTACAGTTTCTTCATCAATATATGGTTCTAATGCATTGTATGAGTATGGTAATTCAATTTTGTCATACTTCATATATCTCCTCCAAATATATAGACTTTTAATATTACTATGCTTTTATAATATGATAAATATTTAATATTGCTACTATAATTAATAATACAAAAGTGATAATCCAAATTTCATATTAATCAGTAGAAAATTTGATGAAGTATATTTCAGTTATAGGATATCAATCCTTCCATTGCAATTGTTTCAATTAATAAAAAGGGCGTGTCGCAAAATGATTAATTTTTAATCAGAAGCGACACTTCTTTTCGTTTTAAATTAAAAAATCTCTTAATAATTAAAATTGAATAATAATTATTGAGAGATTTTTATGTTTTAAGCGCACTTTAATAAGCCTACTTAAATTATTCCATAATTAGGCAGATTGTTTTAATTCATGAAGATGTTTTTGAGTTCTTCCGTTTTGGATTTTTGAATGCAATTTGTTAATGTTATAACCAAAACAAAGCAAAATAAATTCAGTTTTTACACTATTTTTTCCACGTGTTAAAAATCTATTGAATTCATAGTCACTTTTTAGAACTCCAAATGCTCCTTCGACCTGAATAGATCTGTTCATTCTTAATTTAGCTCCAATTTCAGTTGTAATATTTCTATAAGATATTTCACGCTTTTCTACAAAAGTTTTCGAAACCTGCATCTTTCTATTTCCTTTTGCTTTTGTACATTTTTCTTTATGAACACAATTATCACAGCTTTCACACTCATAAACAGTAACTTCTGATTTGTATCCACTGGCGGATTTTCTATGAATAATAGAGGTCGGAATCAACTTTCTACCATTATTGCAAACATAAAAATCTGATTCAGCATCATATTGCATATTTTCTCGCTTACTTATATCATTTTTGAAACTTCTTTTTTTCCACTTTTCATAAGTTTGCGGCTTTATGTATGGGGTCTGATTATTGTATTCTAAAAATAAATAATTTTCTTCGCTTTCATAACCCGAATCTGCAATCACATTAAGATATTTACGACCAATTTTTTCTTGCATATTATTAAGCATAGGTATTAGTGTTGCTATGTCATTTCTATCATCAAATATTCCGACACCGGTCACGTATTCGCTTTCAACTGCAATTTGTACATTATATGCTGGCTTTAATTGACCATTTCTCATATGATCATCTTTCATATGCATGAAAGTTGCGTCTGGATCAGTTTTAGAATAACTATTTCTATTTGAGAATATGGTTTTACTGAAATTATATTTTTCTTGTCTCTCTTTATATTCAAATAGTTGCTCTATCCATTTCTGAATTGTAGTTTTTCTCTTACCAATTCCATGAACAAATTCTATGTTTCTCTTCTCTTTTTCATATAAAAGCCATTCGAGAATTTTATCGAGATCATTTATCAATGTTTCTTTTTGAATACTAAATTCTTTCAATTCTTCAAGATTGACATTTTCAACAAGAGTAAGAATTTTATTAAACATTTTCTCTTCATTTTTGTAAATGGCTTTCTTCCAAACAAAAGTATATCGATTGGCATTCGCCTCGATTTTAGTACCATCAATAAATACATTTTCAAATAATACTTCATTTTGATCAGCTAAATAATTAACTTGCTGATAAAATAATTCTTCAATTACTTCATTTGAAAGATAATCTTTTCGAAATCTACTAATTGTAGCATGATCAGGGGCTTTGCATCCTTGAAGCAGCCATCTAAAATTTATATCTCTTTTACATGCTTTTTCTATTTTTCTACTTGAATAAACATTTTGAGAATACGCATACGATATTATTTTGAACATGATTTTAGGTTCCACTGCCGGTTTTCTTCCAACGGAAGAGTACGCCTTATACAACTTTCTGTAATCTAATCCCTCCAATACGTGGCTTAGCAAGCGAACAGAATCATCTTCTGGTATTAAATTTTCCAAATTTAATGGTAATATAAGTTGAAAATTATCATTAAATTCATTATAATCTTTAGTGTATGATTTCTTTATTTTGTACATAACTTAATTATACAATAAATGTGATTTCTTCGGAATTCACATTTTTTTATTTCTTAAAAAAAATGAGCTGCTACAAAACTAACTATGTTAGTTTTGCAACAGCCCCTTTTTACAAAAATTTTATATTTAATTAACTGAAAAACAACTTATGGTTTTTTTCTTTATGTTATATTTTCAAATATTGCAGGCACATTTAAAATTCCATATCCCCAAAATGGATTTGGAACAATATCTCCACTTCTTGCAATTGCTCCTTTTGCAAGATATGCTTTGATGGTTTGAGAATAAATATATGGATCATTTCCATTAACAATTCCCCATTGAAATAACATAGCACAAACTCCTGCAACCACAGCTGCTGATACACTAGTTCCATTAACAACAGTTGTTTTATTATCAGGAGCTACTGTTAATGCATTTACACCTCCTGCTGCAACATCGATTCTATCAATATATTCTCCTAAAAATGCCATACCAGAGTAATCAACAAGATTATTATTATTTTGATTATATGCAGCTACAGTTACTATATAAATTGAATTACCTGGATTCGTAACTGTACCAAAAGGATCTGGAAAGCTAAATCTAGTATTTCCAACTGTCAATCCCTTTTGTGGCAACCAAGCATCATATCTCCCATCTAAAATATAATTAGCAACTACTCTAAGTCTCCAGATACCTGGTTGCAAATTATAAAATCTAATACGTATTAATTCATCACCAGTAGTTTCTTCTGGAAAATAGTAATTAACTTTAATTGATGTTTTTTCAAATATAAAAGTATGATTTTTAGTATAATTATTTATAATTGGCATTATACCAGTACTTTCTCCTGAAGGAGATACTATCTCTATGGTCATAATATTAGGCATATCAATCCAAATCTGAATCCATATATTTTTCTGTTCTGGCGATGCCTCCAATTCTATAATACCTGTTTGAGCTTGAACTCCACTAACTTTTGAGACTATTCCTGAAGCATGACCACCTGAATCTCTTTCATTACCAGTTCCCGTAACCACTACTATGCCACGACTACTAGAAATTAAGTCTATAAATTCTTCCAAAGCACCCTCTTTTTTATGGTTTCCTAAAGTACTTCCAAGTGGAAAATATATGACCATTGGTTTACGTTTTGCTAGTGCATATTCATATAAAAATTGTAATGCTGCAAAAATAACTGTAACATTAAATACAGGTACAATAGTATCTAAAAATTGAGCCTCATATGAAAAATCTTGCATTAATTTTACGACTACAAAATTGCATTCAGGAGCAGTCCCCATTAAGTCTGGATTTTTTCCAGTAGCACCAATTATTCCAGCCATTTTTGTTCCATGTCCAATTTCATCCTTACTTGGCACTATTTCATATGGTGATTTACCTTCTCTAGATGCTCTTATAGCATCAGTTATTTCATTTTTTCCATATACAGCACCAAATGGTACTGAGTCATCTTGATCTTGTTCAGTAGTAATTATTGTTTGATCCCAAATTACTTCAATTCTTGTCTCTCCATTAGCATCCATAAATTCTTCATTCAAGTAATCAATTCCTGAATCAATAAGTGCAACATCAACACCTTTTCCTGTTAAATTAAACGGAGATCCTGTCTGTAAAAAATTGGCTTGCGATGCTTTAATTGGTGAAAGGTCTTGTAACGTATAGAAATCTGATGGTATAACATATACAATAGAGTTAACATAGGTTTCTTCACTCATATTAATTTCTATATCTTTCTTAACTGATACTATTGCATATTCATTATTAATTATTGTTACATAGAAATCCGGTTTTTGTGATATCTCTGTTTCAATATCTCCTTGATATTGAACAATATAATTATCATAATTTATATCATGAAAAATTCTCTCTATATTTATATTTTTTTTCATTTTAATTCCTCCATTTTAGGAATTCTTATAAATAAATTCTTAACATGATACTGAATAAACTTCTCATCTAAAACTATATCTCCACCTCGTCTATAACTTCTACTAATAATATTAAAAGTGCCTAGTAAATCAAAGAAACCATACCCAATTTCTCTATTAGGATACGTATAAAGGAAGTTGCTTCTATCAGCTCCATAAGTTAAATAAGATATAATTTTGGGAGCAAACATGGTTTTATCATTTCCATTGATAATTCCCCATTCAAGTAAAAGTGCACAAGCCCCTGCTACTATTCCTGTAGCAGCTGAACTGCCTGACACAGTAGTAACTCCGCCAGCTACTTTAGTCGTTAATATATTCATCCCTATAGTGGCGATATCAGGATTAATTGTAACTTCACTAGAATTGAATCCCTTTCCTGATGACGCCACTAAAGCATTATCATTTCCGGAATAAGCTACTGTAGCAACTTTTTTAGCAGTAGATGGTATTGTTAAAGTAGTAAAAGGATTTGACTCTAAAAACTTTGTATCTTCTGGCAATGTTTTTTTTGGCGGAAGCCATATATTATATTTACCATCGGTTATATAATCACCTCTTAGCTGAAATACCCATATTCCAACCTTTATATTTTTAAAAACAACTTCGATAACTTCATGTCCTGTATAATGTTCTGGAACATTATATCTAACTACCATTTCAGTTTTAAAAAACACAAAATCAAATGTTCCTACTTTATTTATTTTTGCCTTAATAAAATTAGATTCCTCTCCATTTGGTGAAATCACATTCAAAGATGCTCTATTAGGTTTTATCACCCATATGTAAAAGGAAAAATATTTCATTTCTTTTGATATTTTTAATTCTATCGTAGAAACATCTCCTATTTGCCTTATATTTCCAGAAACATGTCCCTCCGCAGCTCCTTCGTTCCCAACTCCTGTAACTACAACAATCCCTCTATTTTTACCAATAGTTGACACGTACCTTGAAAGCATATTATTACCATCATGACTACCTTCTGTAGTACCGACGCCTAAATATATAACCATAGGTTTATTTTCTCTTATAGCAAAATTTTTTAAATACTCTATTCCTCCTAATATTTCCGAGCCATTATAAATTGGAGTATATTTAATCCCATTTTCCTGTAATTCATTTTTATAATTAATCGATTCAAGAAGTTTGACAATTACTAACTCACAATTTGAAGCAACTCCTTGAAATTCTTTATTATATCCTCGTGCTCCTATAATTCCAGCTATTTCTGTACCATGACCAATGTCATCTTTCGAAGGTACAATTTCATAAGGATCTTGTTTATTTCTATAAGCTTTAATTGCATTATTGATTTCGTCATTAGAATATATTTTACCTATATAAACTTGTTGATCACTAGTTTCTTTAATAGTTTGATCCCATATACTAGCTATTTTTGATGTATCGTCTTCTCTAATAAATTCCTCATTTAGATAGTCTATTCCAGTATCGATCATACCAACTAGTATACCCCTACCTGTCAAATCTAAATAAGGATTAATTTTAATAGCATTTATATTATCCACATTGGATGGAGAAATATCTTGAACTACAAACTTACTTCTAGGCTCAATAAAAGTAATTGATGGTACGTCCTTTAAAAGTTGATCTAAATATTGAGGTGAAGTAGACACAATACCAATAGTATTAGTAATTATATCCCCACAAGCATATGATATTTTATCTATTTCTTCTTTAAAATTGCCTCTGTATTCAACTAAATAATCAGGTGAATCCTTATAATAAAGATTGCATTCATTTAAATTGGGCACATTTAACTCCCTAATATTACTCATATTTAATAATATTTAATTTTAATCTAAATTATGATATCATTTTTTCAATAGTTTGAATCTGCTTTACTATGTTGTTAATTATTTTTGATAATATATCATATGTTTTTGTATTCGTATCTTTCATATTGTGAACTAATCTACCTTGTATATCCATAAACAAAGAATATGTGTCTTTAGCTAAATTTAATGAAAATTTCATATAATCTTTGCCATTGTATATCTCTGGATTATATATTTTATTATTAAACTCATTTATTAAAAAAGACATCTTATCATATGTTATTATATCTATTTCTTCAAATTCTGTATCTCGTAATTCATCTTGAAGTTCATAGTAATATTTAATTATTTCATCTATTTGATGACATAATACTTTAGACATTAAAATTATAGCCGGAATTATTTTACCTTCAGCCACTACTCTTTTAAGTATAATTTTTCTTCTATTTTGAATGTTTATTGCTTTATCAATAATGTCTAATATATTATATCCCATATTATAATCAATCTTCTTTCTTATAAATCTTTATATTTTTTCTCATCTCTTGTATAAACTAAATCTATGTGATTGAAAATGTTTTATTGATTTTATTAAAACTCAAGGTTTCGTTGGTGAAATTACTACTATGATTAATAATTTTCCATCTTATTGTAAATATAATTTTATAATAGTTAAATTACTTATGTAAAATATTTTAATTATTATAAAATTATACCATTGTAAATTAAACTTACCATCATTTTCATTAAAAGCAGCAATATAATGAATTTTTAGCACTTTTAATATAAACCTAATAAAAATAAACAATTAATATAACACATTACATAGAAAATGAGACTACATTACAGGTTCTGATTAATCTGACAAAAAAGAATAATAGAACTAAAGCTAAAGAAATCAAGAATAGATTCATACATGTGAAAGAAATAATGTATAATAAGATTTGATATTAGTAATACTGTATATAATCTAACTAAAATGTTGGTATATTTTTTTAATTTTAAATTCGTATAAATATGAACATTGATCATTAATCTACGTTATTTTTTATATCTCTATTTTAGAATGTAGCATGAAATGTATGAGGGTTAAAGCACCCCCTATTTATCAAATAATCCTCCACCATTTCCAACTTTAACGCCTTTTGAGGCTTCTCTCCCCATAACTTTTGACGCTTTTCCTATAACTTTATCAGCTTTTTTATTATTTTTAGAATTATTTCCCTTTTGCTTCTTTTCTTCTATTAACCTTTTCATCATTTCTATATTTTTTTCATTCATTTATAGTTCCTCCATATATAATTATTTTTTATGCTTAATACTAAATCTCCTTTCAATAATTTTTTGCATATTTACCTGTTTAACTGTTATTTTCAATTTTTCATTTCATTAACCATACAATATTAATTATATTATACACTTATTCCACCTAAAAGATTAAACTTATAATAATTAGCATTTATAATATTTCCATTCTTCTTAATCGTTATGAAAATTTAAAGTTACATTATATCTATCAAAACCAATTATGGTATTATTAAACACTTCTTTTGCATTATTTAAATAAACTTCTGGCTCATTCATAGCAGTGCTAAAATGTGTTAATATTAGATTTTGAACTTTCCCATTTTTAGCTATAGTTGCAGCTTCTCTAAAAGTCATATGTTTATTTTTAATCGCCTTAGGTAAATCCTCATCATCTCCATAAGTGCCTTCACATATAAAACAATCACTATTTTCAATGAATTTATCAATGCCTTTAATAGGTCTTGTATCTGTTGTCATACTTATCTTTATGCCTTTTCGCTCTTTTCCCATAATCATTTCATCAGTATATTTTATTCCTTCAAATATAATCTTTCTTTCAGTCTTTTGTAATCTGCTCCATAAAACTTTAGGCACATTATTTTTCATAGCCTTTTCTACATCAAATTGTGGTCGCCTTTCAAAATCAAAACTATATCCTATACAATTTGAAGAATGGTCTAATTCTAAAGTCGATATTTTTGTATTCAAATTTATATGTTCAGTATGTATCTCAAATGTTTCTTTAGGATTTTCTATTATATTGATCTCATAAGGTAACCAATTTGCAATTACTCTTAGTTTATTAACTGTATCTGTTATCCCCTCAGGCCCTACTATTGTAAGAAGATCTGTTCTACCGCTATTTCCTATAGTAGCAAGTAATCCAGGAAGTCCTACAATGTGATCACCATGAATGTGCGTAATACAAATAACATCTATAGTTTTAAATCCTGTATTTGCAATTCTCATAGATACTTGTGTTCCTTCTCCGCAATCGATAAGTATCTTTCTTCCGTTATAGCTTAATAACACAGCTGATAAAAAACGATTTGGCATAGGCATTCCGCCACCACAGCCTAATAAAAGCAAATCAACCATTACTTAAGACTCCTTTTTCTTATAATTATTTGTTGTAATTATATATATTTTACCTACAATTAAACCTTTTCAATAGGTATATGTGTAAATGAATTATTCCTCTTAAAACATCAAAACCCTAATATGTTATATAGCTAATATTAATTATAAGCACATACTAAAATTGGCTTGTTCTAATATAGACAAGCCAATTCAATTTCTCCATTTAGAATTATATTATTTCTTTTATTGCGTTGTTCTTCCACTATGTAATAACATTCTACCTATAGTCTTTTTAGGTTTTTCATTATTTTTAGTATTCTTTCCTTTTTGTTTCTTTTCCTCTATCAGCTTTTTCATCATTTCTATATTTTTATCATTCATATTTCTTCCTCCGTTTAAAATTATTTCTTTATAATGATTCCATTATATAACACTGTCAAATGATTATATCATGAATTTAAAAATTTTATGGCATTTCTTCAAGAATTTATTCATTTAAAAATTCATCCCTTTGAGGTGTAAATACATCAAGAATCATTCCTTTTTCTATTGAAAATACTCCATGCGCAATATTTTTCCCCGCATAAAAAGAATCACCTTTTGTTAAAATACGTTCTTTGCCATCAATAGTAACTTTAAATTTTCCTTCTAAAACATATGACATTTGTTCATGTTCATGAGTATGTATTGCTCCAATAGAATTTTTTTCAAAAGAAACTTCTACTCCCATAATTTTTCCACCATGGGCTAAAACTTTTCTGCTTACGCCATCTCCAAGATCATTGATTTTTATATCAATATTTTTAAATACCATTCCAATCCCCCCCTTGTTAAAATCATATGGATTTTTATTATATAACTAACTACTTATTAAATGTACTCACTCTTTATTGCAAATTTATTTGTCTTATTAATTATTATTAACTATTTTCGTTTCTTTAAACAGATGACAGTAATTATAGCGTACTCTTATTATACATAAAAAATTAAATTTATGCTAATATGTATTGTTGAGATTTTCTTAGGGTATCAACTATATTTTAAATAGTTGATACATATTTTAATAAAAAGTATAGATTCCATTTCTAATCAAAAAAGATGATTTCTATCCAATTGAACAGAAATCATCTTTTTTTATATTAACTTTTTCTTATAATTTTTTAAAATTTCTTAGCAATTTCTTTTGCTTTACTTATAGACTCTTGTACAATTTTATCAATATCTTGTCCTACAACATCTAAATTTTCTGCTGCAATAGTTTCTACATCTTGAACACCAAAGAAGTTAAGCATTGTTCTTAAATATATTCCATCCATTTCATATGGAGTTCCTGAATATGCTCCACCTCTAGCTGCTACATAAACAGCTTTTTTATTTTTTAAAAGCCCTACTGGTCCTTGTTCTGTATATTTAAATGCAATTCCTACTACACTTACATAATCAATATAAGCCTTCAATATTGCTGGAACGCTTAAATTCCACATTGGTGCTGATATTACGTATTTGTCAGCTTCTGCAAATTGATATGCATATTTTAAAACTGGATGATTTCTACTTTCTTCATTTTTAGGTCCAAATACAGTTCCTAAATCTTCTCCTTTTAAAAAGTCTATATTTTCTTTATTTAAATCTAAAGTGATAATCTCATCGCTAGGATTATTTTTTTTATACTCCTCTATAAAACTATCTGAAATTTTAAATGTTCTTGATTGTCCTTCTGGTTTTACGTTTGCTTTTATATATAATAATTTACTCATGTTTAAGTCTCCTTTTAATTTATATTTTTTTGTTTATTCATTGATTCATTATATTATTTATTCTTTTTTCATCTCTAATACTAAGAAATGAGAATTTTCTTTTGCTTTAATTTTAATATTTTCTTCTACAATCTCCAAAGCATCTTTTTCATTTAATTCTATGCCATTTATTATAGAACTTCCTTCAATTTGAACAAGATAAGCTTGCCTATTTTGTTCTACATTTAATGATTCTTCATTATTCTTTTCTAAATAAATTGCATAAATATTAACATCTTGATGAATCTTAACTGGGGCATTACCTTCAATACTTGAAACCATATGAAGCCATTTATTCTCTCTATCACTCCAATTAAATTTCTTTTCTCCATAGTTTGGCATATAATCTTTCTTATCTGGATAAATCCATATTTGAAGTAATCTTAAATCTTCATCTCCCAGATTATATTCACTATGATAAACCCCTGTACCAGCACTCATATATTGAACTTCACCTCTAGATAATTCACCTATATTTCCCATGCTATCTTTATGAGTTATCTTTCCATCAATTACGTAACTTATAATTTCCATATCATTATGAGGATGCATAGGAAACCCTGTTTTTGCTTGTATTAAATCATCATTTATAACTCTGAGCTTTCCAAAATTAATATTTGAAGGATTATAGTACTCTGAGAATGAAAAATGAAATGAACTGTTTATCCAACCAAGATTACTTTTTCCCATATTTTTATTATATATCTTTTTCAACATAATATACACCTTCTCATTTATCACTAATTAGTGATATTTATTTAAATTTTTTTATTTAAGTAAAACTTTTTAACTTGTTTTGGGTCATAGAGCTCTTAACTCACATTCAAGTATAAATGAGTATTAGAACCTCTAGACACCAGAAATATCTCTGAATTTCTTTAATATTTTTTTCAATTCCAATTTTTCTTCAATTGTTAATATATTGAAGATATTATTTATATTATCAACATGATTAGGAAAAATAGTATCCATGATTTTTTTGCCCTTATCTGTTATTGATATTAAAATTGATCGTTTATCCTCGACATCTGCGTACTTTCTTACAAGTCCATCTTTTTCTAAATTTTTTATAACTACTGTAATATTACCTGAAGTAGTTAATATTTTTTCTATTATATCACATATCTTTAAATCACCTTTATGATAAAGAACTTCTAAAACTGCAAATTGAGAATTAGTTAAACCTCCTGCTTTTATTGTCTCGTATTCCATTTTGTGAATTTTTTGTTCTGCTCTACTAAAGACAACTAATGTAGATAAATTTAAATTTGTCTCGTAATCATTATTTGATTTATATTTTTTATCCATGTATCAAATTTATCACTAATTAGTGATAATGTCAATGCTAAAACATTCTTTTTCATGGAATTTAGGCTATTTTATTCCATGAAAAAGAACCCAATATTGAGTCCTTTTAAAAATTATTTTTTCAATTTGAAGGTTTCGTTGTTTAAAACGATTTCATCGGCTATTACAAAACCAGCTAATCGTAAAACATCCAAAGTTCCACGTGAACCTACGTCACCATATCCTGCTGTTAATCCATATTCAAATATAAGCTCTTCATTATTTTTATTCATAAGCTTTAATGTGTAGCAATCATCTTTTGTCATTTCAACTTCTGTTACTTCACCAAAGGCATCTTTGTATTTTTTATAAAATTCAACAGATTGATTTGTAGAACAAATATCACTTTTTACTGTTATCATCTATAAATTCACCCCCAATATAATATATTTATTGTTGTATAAATATATTACTATTAAGGCTTCATAGGCATAAAAAAAGAATCATATTTCTAGAATTCTTAATTTTAATTTATTATTGTTTTATAAGTTTAACTATTGTTTCATATGTAATTTCCATAAAAATATTTCATATCATTATAGATTACTTATTTCACTATATATCCCCTACGAACATTTCAACATTTACTGAATATTATATATGGGAATAAAAGTTGTGTAGTGTATACCAAAAAATAATTTTTAGGAGATGCGATTGATGTTACAGAAAAACAGTAATTATATAGTAAACAATAAAAATATCAAACCACAAAAGATAGTTAGTATTCCAGTTTCTTTATTTAAATCAATGCAAAGAAAATACTTTGTAGGTCAAACAAAAACTTTGTGGGTAGGTAATGAATCAATTGCCTGGGCTGGTTTAGTAAATCCACGTAATTCAGGCGTTAATTTATATACAAATGTATTTACTATTTCAAATTTCTCCGATGATTATTTAACTGCTGAAATATGGCTCAATACTAGTCTTCCTGAAAAATCGAGTATATCCTATAAAATTTCTTCAACCAATACTGCTTTAAAACCACTTCCAAAAAACAAGGTAGATATTCGATTTTTAGAATCTACCACTATAGTTCCCAAAAATGGAGTTAATGTGTATGAAAGGATAGTCCCTCCTAATACAACATTAGTAGGTGAAGAAGATGGAAAATTTATAGAATCACCAGGTGGAAGCTATGTAGTAGTTATAAAATCATCAAGTTCAAAACGTGATAAGGTAATAGTTGCATTTGGCTGGTGGGAAAAACCAGTATGTTAAAAAAACTGATCTTCCATTGATAACTTGGGAATGAATTGTCTTTTCCCAAGTTTAACCCTCAATGACAAATCAAAATAAACTTCCACTGATAATCATTAAAGATTATTAGCTTATTTTTCATATGGTCCTATTATCCTAGCTATTTCTTCAATATGCTTTGCATTAGTCCCACAACATCCCCCTAATATGTAAAATCCAAACTTACTTTTAAGTTCATTTATTCCATTTATTAATTCGTCAAAATTATCTTCTTGTAATATAGCGTTATTATTTAACTCTTCTGGACTTAAAGATGAAGTATTGGCTTGAATTCCCTTTAATCTATTCCTAACAATTAAAGTTTTATTCTCTTTCATATTTAGACCAAGTAAAACATTTTTAGGATGAACACAATTAATCATATAAGTCATTGGATTATAATATTTATCAATTTCTTTTATAGCATCATTTATAATTGTATTATCAAGGAGCTCTCCTTTTTTATTAACAATAAAGCTAACTATATAAGGCAACTTTGTTTCTTCCATAGCTTTTGATAACCCTTTAGCTTCGTTTACTGAAGACACAACACCTGCAAAAACAAAGTCTGCTTTAGATTCTTTAAATATATTGCATTGATATTTGTGAAATTCATATGCTACCTCTTCCTTCAAAGCTTCATTTACATTGTAAGAATCTCCTTTTGTCCCAATCAAAGCTCCAATAAATATATTTTCTTTGTACTCACTATATTCAGCTCGTATTTCATTTAAAAATTCAATATAGTCAAAATTTACATTATTATTATTATATTTTGATTGCTTAATTCTATCTTTATTTGCTCTCCTAGTAGAGGCCATTATCATTATTGGCAGCTTATATTTTATTCCAATATCTATATATTCTTTATAAATATTTTTCAATATTTCTCTAGTAGTTTTATCATAAATTGCTCCTGCATATACAATAAAATCATCTGGTTTTATTTTGAATGTTCTTCTTAATCTTTCTACTACAGCACCTTCTGTTAATATCATTGAGTTTTTGCTTATTAATTCTATTAATTTTTTTGAATTATAACCCATAACTAATTCCTCAACTTTCCTAGTCTAACTTTTATATTCTTCATTGATATTAACAAAACTTACAAGCAAATTTCTAAAATCATCGATAGTTTCTTCAACTATTTTATCTGGATATAGTGCATCCATAGAATCATCTTCTATTAATTTATAATATCTAGTTGAATAACTGACATTAAATTTACTATTAGGCAAGTTAAATCTTAATATCTCTCCATAACAATTTGGTTTTCCTCCTGTTGGTTCACCTATCAATATAGCATTACATTGATTTTTTAATTCATAAGCATTTAAAAGTGCTGAAGAAAATGTTTCTCTTCCTATAATTACATTTAAGTTTCTCTTTTTACTTATATTCTTATTCTTTTTTAAATACAGCACTAGAGGCTCTAACAATGTTGAATCTCCACCAAGATTATTTCTCAAGTCTATTGTTATACAGTTTATATTATTGTTTTCTATGAAATTTATTGTACTATTTATCTTATCTTTTAGGGGAATCTCATTTTCCCTACAACTATTATATTTTATATATAATGACTTATCTTCATTCATATATTTAAACCAATAATTTTCATTAGGTCTTTCTGCATATAATGGTACATTTATTTTCTCTAAATAATTCAGCTCATTCTGTCTTACAGTTTCTACTTCTATTATCTCATTTTCTACTGTAATTTTTATTTTCTTTTTATCTTCACATATTAATAAGCCATACAAAATATCCGCAGCTTGCAAATATTTTGCACATTGTGCCTTAAGAAAATATTTATTTTCATGAGAAACTATTTGAGCTAACTTCTCAATTATATCTTCCATTAACGAATCTTCAATTGCAGTTACTTTTTTATACAATAAACTTTCATAACCTTTACTAACATCAATAATATATATACCATCACTAAAACAATAAAATCTTAGTGGAATAAATCTTTCAACTGGAAAATATATAGCCGTATGAGCATCTTTAATACTTGCCACAAGCCTACTAAGTTCAACTTTCATTTCATCATAATCTAAATAATTAACATTCGACTTTAATTCTAAAGCTTTCTTTTGAAATTCTTCTCTACTTATATTGACGAATAAATTTTTATGCTTTTCTCTTAATGAATCTTTCAAATAGTCTATATCTTCAATCCATTTTTCTTCCCAATTTTTATTCATAATTCATCCTTTATTTTTTTATATTATTTTCTTACATACACTGTGAAATTTCAGTATCTTATTCTGTAACCATAACAACTGCTTATTATTGATTCCAGTAAGCTCTCATATAAATATAGGTTTTCACCCTGGGTATCTATATATAAAAAGCACTTAAGTTTTTAAACTTAAGTGCTTTGATAAAATCAAATCTTATATTTCTGTTTTCCATAATCCATGCAAATTACAATATGCATACACAACTGCATTTCCTTTATCAACAAATACAGCTTGTGGTTTTTCTCCTGGTGACAATGAAACTTTTTCTGTCCCCTTATCTGAAACCACTGCAATCCATTCTATATAATGTTCTTCTGTCATTGGATGTTCAACAGAACCTACTGTTACATATATTTTCCCATCTTTTCTTTCTGCTACTGGAACATGCTTTTCTTGTGCTGCATCTGTAGAATTCGCTTCAAGCTTAGTCATGTTTTTACCACAACAAACTAATTGACCTCCGCCATTTTTAATAAGACCAACAATATTTCCGCATAATTCACAACGATAAAATGCTATCATAATATAACCACCCTTCATCATAATATATATATATTATAACATATTCTTCTTAAATATTCATCAAATTCCATATAATCATTTTCTATTATTTTTTCGCTTTTAAACCAAGCTTTATTTAATTGATGCTTAATATTAAATATCTTATTCTACACCCTTATTTTTTTGAATGTGCCTTATTTATATAAATCTCCAGCCAAGCAAAGTAACTTTTCAAAATCTTCTATGACATATTCTCTATCACATTTTTTTAAAATTCCTTCTAAACAAAACTTATTCAAAACTCTATTGAAATGCCTATAGCTTGTCCCTAGTAGCTCTGATATTTCATTATAATTTTCTTTAAATGTAAATTTTTTAATATTATTATCATGTGTATTTATAAATGCAACTATATAGCTAGCGAGTCTATTTTCAAGTGGATACAATAAGTTTATTGAGCTATTATTACTACCATTAGTAAGTTTATCGCTTAAATATTCACATATTTTTAATAAAAACTTACAATCTTTTATAAGTTTTTTTCTTACAATATTAAAGTTAATTCCTATACAATATGTATCTTCTATTGCCTGCACACTACAATCTGTAACATCATTTCTTATAAACTCAACATCCCCTATTATAGTAAGCGGCATATAAAAAGATATTAGTAATGATTTTCCATTTTCTAAATGCTTAGATACTTTAGCTTTTCCATCCACTAAAAAATACATATTTTCTAGTTGTTCTTCTTCCCTACATATATAATCATTTTTATTAAACATATACAATGTCATATACTCTTTCATGTTATCTAAAAACAAGCTTTTCATTTCATATGTTTTTATATATCCTTCAATTTTCTTATGATCTTCTATTTTAATCAATATATTCAACTCCCCAAAATACTCTCTCTATAATAATGCATATTCAAAAAATAACAAATTACTATACTCCTATATTTTTCTATAGTTGACTTGTTATTATATTTCACATACCTAATTTAATTTTCAAACATGACACATGTCCTACATATATTTAATTATAATGTCTTAAAATATAAATGAAAAGATAAATTAGTTTAAATCAAATATTAAGATTTTTAAGACTTATTAAAACACAAAAAAGCAATTTATTTTATTAAGGAGATACTTATGTATAATTTTTTATCGTTATTAATCGGAGCTCTTGTTGCAATTATGGTAACTTTTAATGGTGAATTATCAAATGGACTTGGTACCTACTCTTCTTTAGTTATAATTCATCTTGTTGGATTTGTAATCATCTTAGTAATAATGTTTTATAAGAAAATCAAAATATCTTTTAAAAGTAGCTTGCCCTTATATCTTTATAGTGCTGGAGCTATAAGTGTTTTCACAGTTATGTTTAACAACTTAAGCTATCCAATACTTGGAGTTTCTCTCCCTGTAGCATTAGGGCTTTTAGGCCAATTAATAGCTTCACTAGCCTTTGATCATTATGGATTTTTAGGCATGTCAAAAATACACTTTAACAAGAAAAAGTTTGTCGGATTATTTATTATCATAATAGGAATTTTTATTATGACATTTCTTTAGACATAAGAAAGAAAATAATAAGTCACTGATGCAAAATAAACTAGCATCACAACTTATTATTTTTCTGAAATATAACTTAAAGGAGGATATATTATGTTTTTTGTATTAATTTCAATAGCTTCAGGTGCTATTGTTGTAATTTCAAGAATTCTCAATACTAGACTTTCTGAAAAAATAGGTTTAATGGAATCTAGTTTTTTTAATTATTTTACTGGCTTATTATCTGCATTAATATTATTTGCTATTGTTAAAGATAAAGTTACATTGAATCAATTTTATAGCATTCCATTTTGGGCTTATTTAGGAGGTGCGTTGGGAATTGCTGTTGTTATATTATCTAGTGTTGTAACTCCTAAAATGTCAACTTTTTACATCACCTTAATAATATTTATTGGACAACTTTTTACAGGCATCATTATAGACTGTATAACCACTAAAGCAATACCTTTTGCTAAGATTATAGGAGGACTATTAGTTGTTGCTGGCTTAGCATATAATTTACATGTAGATTCTACAATAGAAGAAGTTGCTCAAATTGATTCAATATAAACTCTCTTATGCTAGCAATTACATAAAGCTTGTTTATCTATGTGGTTCATTTTTTTACACCTTTTATCATAGAATTAATAATATTAAGAAATTCTTGTTTTTTTTTATTTTTTTCTATCTCTGTTGTACTTATTCTTTGATCATTAAGCTTATTTTTCATAATTTTTATCTCCTTTCTTTCACTTAATTAAAATATTTATATTCAACTTTATATTCTCTCTTGGCTATGAATTTTATTCATGGTACATAGGCAATTGTATGCTATAATTATTTTTAAAAGTGCTTTTGCGCTTATAAGAAATTATGAAGAATATTTATCGTCTTCGTGAAAGGAATATTATAATGAATATTACAATTAAGCAAGTATCTATAGAAGATTTAGAATCAATAACAAGAGTTGAATCAATATGTTTTCCAGCGACAGAGGCAGCTACAAATGAATCACTTAAACAACGCATTAATACATTTCCGAAAAGTTTTTTTGTAGCAGAAATAGATGGGAAAATCATTGGATTTATTAATGGTTGCATTATTAATGGAACTGCTATCTATGATGAACTCTATGAAAATTGTACACTACATGTTCCTGATGGAGATTATCAAACTATTTTTGGACTCGATGTAATCCCATATTATCGTAATATGGGAGTTGCCGCGCAGTTAATGAATTATATGATAGAAATATCAAGACTAGCAGGTCGCAAAGGTCTTATTCTTACTTGTAAAGAGAAACTTATTCATTACTATACACAGTTTGGCTATGTAAATAAAGGTATATCTGACTCAATACATGGTGGCGCTGAATGGTATGATATGATTCTAGAATTTTAGATATATATTAATAATAAATTTGCTTATATTTCTTCTGCTTCATTAAAGAAAGCACCGATTGCTGACAAATCGGTGCTTTATCTGTTTTATAATATTTCAACATATATTAAAACATAGTCTTTATAATAAGTAATTTATCATATTTATTTTGTATAAATTTTATAACTGGTACTCCAACTATTGTAACTACAACAAATTCACCAATTGCAACTTCACTAATCGATAATATAAGTGGTAATTGATAAAGATAGTTAAGCATCCATCCAACTATTATTCCATTAAAAATAGTAGGCCAAAGTGATGCTATTATTATTGAAGCCTTATTATTCTTAACAAATTTTCCTGTAAGTGAAATAGCATAAACACTAATAAATGTTGCTAATGTACCAAACATAATATCAGCTACTCCATTTGGGCCAAGAATATTTGCAATAAAACAGCCAATGGTAAGTCCTCCAATATAAAATGGATCAAAAAATGCCAACAACACCATTATTTCTGATACTCTAAATTGTACAGATCCATAACTTATAGGTGCTAGCGCAAGTGTTATAGCCGCATAAAGTGCTGCTATAATAGCTGTTCTGACTAGTCTCTTTACTGTCTTAGTATTATTCACGTAAAATCCTCCATTTATTTTTATATTTAGTTCCTCCAACTTACTCAATGAACGAATATGCATCGAGTTTCCTTGTGTATAGTCTAATTCTAAAACTCACTTTACAATCATGTAATAATATCAATACTATATTAAAATATTAAAACGTAGCCTTAAATAAAAAAATCGCAGGAAATGTCCTACGATAAATAAGTTCAACAAAACAAAAGATTTACTTAATAAAAGAATTAAGTAAAATCTTTATTACTCTGCATTATTTAACCGTAGTTTTATTTTAAGTCAGGAGGCTTTCGAACTGACTAAATATTATTTTTTATTGTTACAATTATATCAGATAGATAAATTTATTACAAGTTATATGTAGTTATGCCTTTTATGAAAAGTTAAAATAATATAAAAAACCTAAAGTAGAAATTCATCTAAAATATCTACTTTAGGCTAAAATTTTTGATATTTTCATGACTTAGGCATGAAAGCTCGCATCAGCATTACTTGATACGAGCTTTCTTTAACTACTATGTTTATAAAGTTAACTTTCCTAATTGATTTATTGAACTTTTCTCTATTTTTTAACAATAAACCATCTATAATACACATTTATCTGAGATGGCTTTTATTTTGCTTTCTATAAATAAAATGATATTATATTAGATTAGAACCATTAATCTTTATTAGTAAAATTATATTTTATAATTTACTACTTAAACTTTCTCTTTCTAGCTTCTATTGACTTTTTCTTTCTTTTAACACTTGGTTTTTCATAGTGTTCTCTCTTTTTGACCTCGGCAAGGACACCAGACATTGAACATTGTTTTTTAAATCTTCTTAATGCTTGCTCTAGAGTTTCATTCTCTCTTAATTTAATTTCTGACATGATTTTATCCCTCCCTCCAACACTATACTGTAAACAATAAATATAATTTACAAATATAAACGTATTAATACACTATATACTATACAGCATATACTGAAATACTGCAATACTGCAATCATAAAAAGCTTAAAATAGATACTATATTTGCTTTAAATGTGGAATAACGTTGAAATCTTACAATTATAATACTATTTATTATTTAAAATTATTCTACTAATATTCCTAGATTTTTTTAAACCTCAGCGGATTTTTACATACTGACTTGTTACTTCTTAAATGTACCTTAGCAAATCCCTATTTAATCAAAGGGAATAGATATATCGTTAGTTATAAGAAGCCCTCTTGTAGGCTTACATATATCTCAATCTGCTTCTATTGTAATTGGAATTACCATCTTAGTACTTGATTTATTATCATTACTATTTTTATTAATTCTTTTTCATTGTCCTCACCTCTATTTTAGTTTTTCCTTCTTATAAAGTTTATATTCATAATATAAAATGAACTGTATGAAAGTTCTCCTGAAGAACACGTGACTCTTATCCTTTCTGATAATTCAAATCATAGTCTATCTTCAAATAAATTTTTTAACATTTTTTACAACTCATTATAATTAAATGCTGAAAGCTAGATAAAATCTAACTTTCGATATTCTATGATTTTCTTATACATAAAAAAGAGCCTTTACACTAAGTAAAAGCTCTTTATATAAATACTAAGCAAGTTTTTAAAAGTATTGGTGGCTTACCCGGGAATCGAACCCGGGACACCATGATTAAAAGTCATGTGCTCTACCAACTGAGCTAGTAAACCTTGTTTTACCTCGCAACGTCCTACTCTGCCACACAGTCACCCGTGCAGTACCATCGGCGCTATAGACCTTAACTGTCCTGTTCGGAATGGGAAGGAGTGTTACCTCTATGCCATCGTCACGAGATGCATGTTTTTCCCAAATCTCTGATTTGGTTGAAAAACAGCACATCGACGAACGTATGTGAGTCGATGTTTCCTTTCAGAAACTAACTCAATTATATCGTCTTGTACTAACTGAAAGAATGTTCTTTCAAAATTGCATACAAAATTAATGTATATTTACAACTTGATTATATATTGGTCAAGCCCTCGACCTATTAGTATCAGTCAGCTAAATATGTTACCATACTTACACCTCTGACCTATCAACCTTGTAGTCTTCAAGGGGTCTTACTAGCTTACGCTATGGGAAATCTAATCTTGAGGTTGGCTTCACACTTAGATGCTTTCAGCGTTTATCCATTCCCGACTTAGCTACCCAGCTATGCTTCTGGCGAAACAACTGGTACACCATAGGTCAGTCCATCCCGGTCCTCTCGTACTAAGGACAGCTCCTCTCAAATTTCCTACGCCCGCGACGGATAGGGACCGAACTGTCTCACGACGTTCTGAACCCAGCTCGCGTGCCGCTTTAATGGGCGAACAGCCCAACCCTTGGGACCTACTTCAGCCCCAGGATGCGACGAGCCGACATCGAGGTGCCAAACCTCCCCGTCGATGTGAACTCTTGGGGGAGATCAGCCTGTTATCCCCGAGGTAGCTTTTATCCGTTGAGCGATGGCCCTCCCACGAGGTACCACCGGATCACTAAGCCCGACTTTCGTCCCTGCTCCACTTGTAGGTGTCGCAGTCAGGCTCCCTTCTGCCTTTGCACTCTTCGAACGATTTCCGACCGTTCTGAGGGAACCTTTGGGCGCCTCCGTTACATTTTAGGAGGCGACCGCCCCAGTCAAACTGCCCACCTAACAATGTCCTGTCACCAGTTTCATGGCATCCAGTTAGAACTTCAATACTATCAGGGTGGTATCCCAACAACGACTCCACCAAAGCTGACGCTCTGGTTTCCCAGTCTCCCACCTATCCTGTACAGACAATACCGAAATTCAATGCTAAGCTACAGTAAAGCTCTACGGGGTCTTTCCGTCCAATCGCGGGTAGCGAGCATCTTCACTCGCACTACAACTTCGCCGGATTTGCAGTTGAGACAGTGCACAAGTCATTACGCCATTCGTGCGGGTCAGAACTTACCTGACAAGGAATTTCGCTACCTTAGGACCGTTATAGTTACGGCCGCCGTTTACTGGGGCTTAAGTTCACACCTTCGCGTTACCGCTAAGCATTCCCCTTAACCTTCCAGCACCGGGCAGGCGTCAGCCCCTATACATCAGCTTACGCTTTAGCAGAGACCTGTGTTTTTGTTAAACAGTTGCTTGTGCCTATTCTCTGCGGCCTGCATTGCTGCAGGCACCCCTTCTCCCGAAGTTACGGGGTCAATTTGCCTAGTTCCTTAACTGCAATTCTTCCGTCGGCCTTAGGATTCTCTCCTCATCTACCTGTGTCGGTTTGCGGTACGGGCACTACTTCTCTTTCTAGATGCTTTTCTTGGAAGCATGGAATCAGATACTTCGGCTCCGTAGAACCTTCCCCATCACGCCTCAGAATTGTTAGAACGGATTTGCCTATCCTAACTCCCTAAACGCTTAGACTAGCATCCAATAGCTAGCACATCCTATCCTTCTCCGTCACACCATCGATAATAACGATTGTAGTGGTATTGGAATATCAACCAATTGTCCATCGACTACGCCTTTCGGCCTCGCCTTAGGTCCCGACTAACCCTGAGAAGACA